>NZ_JBVIJC010000016.1:0-215727 GCF_055581605.1 Streptomyces sp. NPDC031418 | reverse complement strand
CAGCTCGGCGAGGGCGGCACGGCGTGGGGGGGGGGGGGGGAGAAACCCCCCTGCGCGGCTCGGCGATCAACTCCCCCCCCCCCACCCCCCCCCCCCCTCCCCCCTCCCCCCCCCCCCCCCCCCCCCCCCCCCCCCCCGGCCCGCTCAGTCCATGGGCCCGGCCGCGCCCGGCAGCGCGTCGCCCCTGCGCAGCGCCGCCCGCCATGCGAAGGCGAACACGAGTTCGCCGATGCCCAGCAGCACCAGCCACAGACCGAGCAGCCTGGTCAGCGCCCGCGCCGAGGCCGTGGGCATGGCCAGCACCACGATCCCGGCGACGATGCCGAGCAGCGCGACACCGACCACGACCCCGCGGTGCGGCAGATCCGGGGCGGCGAGCGCGGCATACAGCGTGAGGATGCCGGACACCAGCCAGGTGAGCCCGACGATCAGCGACAGCGCCGCGACCGTCTGCATGGGGTGGCGCAGGCAGAGCACGCCGGCCAGCACGAAGAGCACGGCCACCAGCAGTCCCGGAATCCGCTCGCCGTGCTCCCGCGCGAACGCCGTCACGAACCGGAAGGCGCCCGTGAGCAGCAGATAGAGGCCGATGAGCACGGCGAGGACGTGCAGGGTCTCGTCCGGCCAGACGAGGACCAGCACGCCCGGTACGAGCGTCGCGATCGCCGACCCGAGGATCCAGGTCCACGAGCGCCCGATCGCCGTGAGCGTCCCGTCGGGGTCGGTGGCCGCCTCGCCGGGCAGATACGACAGGCCGCTGCGCGGCGCCTGTCCACGCGACTCGGTCATGGCTCCTCCTCGCGCGATCCGGCCCGCCAGCGGAGCACCGGCGGGGCGGCTTGTGATCCCTCACCCGACCAGCGTCCGTGCGCGGCCCGCGCCGCGCATCACCCGCGGCGAGTGATCCCCGGCCGGCCACCGCGGTCACTCGGGCAGCTGCCGCAGTTCCACGACCCGCAGCCCCAGCGACTGGCAGCGGTTCAGCAGGCCGTACAGGTGCGCCTCGTCGATGACGGGACCGAACAGCACCGTCTGACCGGACATCCGCACATGGTCCAGCTCCGGGAACGCCTGGACGAGGGTCTCCGACATGTGTCCGTCGACGCGGATCTCGTAGTGCATGGGCCGTTCTCCCCCCTCACTCCCGGGCACCGGCCGCACCCGCCGAGGCGCCGCTTATGGACTCCTTCGGCCCACGGGCCGGCGCCCCCGGCAGATGGCCGGTGACCAGGAAGGCCGCCAGGGTGATCCCGCCGGTGGCGAGGATCGCCGCCTTCAGGCCCTCCAGCTGGGCGGAGGCGTACGAGGAGGTGACGGCGTCCACCTCGGACGGCGGCAGTCCGGCGTCCTGGGCGGCCGTGCGCACCTGGCTGGTGGGCACGAAGCTGACCCCGGCCTCCAGGGCGACGCCGGTCTGGTGCTTGGCCTCGGACGACAGCTGGGGGTTGCTGTCCACGTCGGCCGTGAAGGCGTGCACCAGCGCGCCGATGAGCAGCGACCCGATGAGTGCGGTGCCCAGGGCCGAGCCCAGGTTCTGCGCCGTGAACTGGAGGCCGCCGACCTCGCTGCGCTGCTCCTCGCCCACGCTCGACTGGACGACGTTGCCCAGTTGGGAGGCGAGCAGCCCCATGCCGATGCCGAGCACCGCCATCGCCCCGGCGAACTGGGCGTTGTCGATCACCGGATCGATCGTGGCGAGCAGCCACAGCACGGCCGCGGCCAGGGTCAGCAGCCCCAGCCGGACGACCCTGCGCGGGCCCAGGATCCGGCCGAGCCGGGCGGCGCCGAGGGAGGTGACGAGCATCGTGACGGACACCGGCACCAGCCGCAGCCCGGTCTGGAAGGCGTCGTAGCCCTGCACGACCTGGAGGTACAGGGGGATGGTGAAGAACAGGCCCAGCAGGATGAGGTTCTGGCAGAGCAGGGTGAGCAGGCCCGAGCGCAGCGGCGCCACCCGGAACAGGGACAGGTGCACCAGGGGGTCGGCCGCCGCTGCCTCCCGCCGCCGCTCCGCGTGCACGAAGAGGGCCAGTACGGCCACCCCGGCGCCGACCACGAACAGGGTGGGGGCGAACCCGAAGACGGTGAAGGGCGGGTTGCGCGGGTGCACCCAGCCCCAGGTGCTGCTCTGGAGCACCCCGAGGACGCCCAGCGCGAGTCCGGCCGCCGAGAGGGCCGCGCCGGGCAGGTCCAGCCGGGGCGGCGGTCCGGTCCGCGCGACCTCCTTGACCACCCGGTGGAACAGCAGCACGACGGCGACGACCACGACCTCGCCCGCGAACACGAGCCGCCAGGTCAGATACGTCGTCACCCAGCCGCCCAGCAGCGGGCCGACCGCGATTCCGGCCCCCGCCAGTCCGCCGATCACACCGTAGGCGACCGCCCGGTCCCTGCCCTGGTAGGACTCGGCGACCAGGGCAGCCATGGCGGGCAGCACCATCGCGGCGCCGAGCCCCTCGATCACCGACCAGCCCAGCGCGAGCACCCAGAGGGTCGGGGCCAGCGCGGTGAGGGCCGAGCCGATGCCGTAGACGACCAGGCCGACGACGAAGAGGCGGCGACGGCCGTGGATGTCGCCGAGCCTGCCTCCTATGATCATGAATGCCGCCATGACCAGCGCGTACAGCGTGATGACGCCCTGGATGGCGGTGACCTCGGTGTGGAAGTCCTCGACCAGCTGGCTGATCGAGACGTTCATCACGGAGGTGTCCAGGACCATCAGGAACTGGGCCGTCCCGAGCACCATCAGAGCGCGCCAGTGTCCCATGGTGTCCACCTCGCCGAGTCCTGCCGGCCGGCGGCCGGGAACTCGGCCGCCCCCCTCATCGCAGCGTCAGGCGCGCGGGCCGCGCCTCACCCGTCGCGGGGGAATCATCCGGCGGGAGGCCGGATCAGCCCGCGGTCGCGGGCCCGGCGCACCGCGGCGCGGCGCCCGTTCACGTCGAGCTTCCGGTAGACGCTCTTCAGGTGGGTCTTCACCGTGTTGACGGAGACGTACAGGTCGGCGGCGATCTCCTCGGTGGACATCAGCTGGGCCAGCCGGTCCACGACGTCGCGCTCGCGCCCGCTCAGCTCCTCGACGACCAGGGGCGGGGCGTCCCCGGCCGCCTCCCGCCCGGCATCCGCCGCGGGGCGGTCCGGGACGAGCCACCCGGCGGCCAGGCCTTGCAGGGGCGGGGTGTCCAGCAGCCGCCGGATCCGCGGTCCGGCTTCGAGGAAGGGCCGGCGCAGCCGCTCCCGGCGGGCCTCCCGCAGGGCCCGGGCGAGCAGTCTGCGGGTGGTGTCGACGTCCGTCTCCTGCGCGGCTCCGGCGCGCACCAGGGCCGCCTGTACGGTCGCCCGCGGGCCGGTGCTGCCCGCCGGCATGTGGTCGAGCAGGTCGATCGCCGCCCGCTGGTTTCCGGCGGCGAACTGGGCCCAGGCCAGCTCCGCCGTGCACACGGGTTCACCGTCGCAGGAGACGTCGTCCAGGACCTTCACGGCGCTGTCCGGGCGGCCCTCGGCCAGCTGGGCCGCGGAGGCGACCAGCGCCGTCTGGGCCTCGGCCCAGGGGGAGGCCACCATGGCCGGGACCGTGAGGCCGGCGGCCGCCGCGGCCGCCTGCGGTTCGCCGCGCGCCAGCAGCAGCCGGGCGGTGACCAGCGAGCGGCCGGCGGCGGTGACGGGGTCGGCCGGGCAGGCGCAGCCGTCCGCCTCGCCCAGGAGCGTCTCGGCGTGCCGGAGTTCGCCGCGGTCGACGGCGACCGCCGCGAGGACCAGCTGCCCCAGGTCAGCGCCGGAGCAGCGGGGGCGGCACAGGCCGAACTTCTCCGTCTCGCGCAGCGCCGCCTGCGCCGTGCGCTCCGCCCGGCACAGCCGGCCGTTCAGGTAGTCGATCAGCGCCAGCTGCCCCAGGGAGTCCTGCCGCGGCAGTGCGGTGGAGACACCGCTCGGGAAGCCGGCGGCCTCGGACAGGGCGGCCCGCGCGTCGTCGAAGCGCCCGGCCCACAGCCGGGCCGAGCCCAGATGGGTCAGCAGCAGGGCCTGGAACTCGGGGTGGTTCTCCAGGAGTCGGGCGGAGACCTCGCCGCGCAGTTCCTCGGCCGTGGCCACGGCCCGCTCCGCCATGCCCGGCGAACCGGTGAGCCGGGCCGCCAGGGATTCCAGCAGCACACAGCTCAGCCGGCCCGCGGCATCGGCCGGCCCCGCGGCCAGCCGGCCCTCCACCCGGCGCAGCCGGACCAGGCCGCGGTCGGCGTCGCCCACGGACAGGTCGTGCGCGGCGCGCACCAGCTCCGCCGCCGCGCTCGTCGGCTCGGGGCCCATCCGCGAGAACAGCTCGGCGAGGTCGTCCGCGCGCAGCCCGGTGAAGAGCTGGCCGATCGCCAGGTCGTCGACGAGGGCCTGGGCGGCGAAGTTCCAGTCCCCCGCCGCGGCGCCGTGCGTCAGCGCCTCGGGCAGGGCGCCGGCGGCGCGCAGCCAGCGCGCGGCGCGCCGGTGGAGTTCTGTTTCGAGCCCCGGCGAACGCGCCCTCAGATGGGCCCGGAGGATCTCGCCGAACAGCGGGTGCAGCCGGTACCACGAGTGCCCCAGGTCCTCCACGAACGCGTTCTGGCCGTGCAGTTCGGCCAGGGTCCGCTCGGCGCCGCCGCGCCCGGTCAGCTCCGCCACCAGCGCCGGGGAGAACCGCTCCACGACACTGACGCGCAGCAGCAGCTCCTGGGTGCGGGCCGGCTGCCGTTTCAGCACCTCGGCCAGCAGGAAGTCGGCGATCGTGCTGCGGTCCGCCTCGAAATCCGTCAGATACGTGTCGGGGTCCGGGCTCTGCCGGGCCGCCAGGGCGCACAGCCGCAGCCCGGCGGCCCAGCCCCGGGTGCGCGCCAGCAGGGCCTGGACGGCCTGTGCGGGCAGCCGCAGCCCGTGCAGCTCCAGCAGCGCGGCGGCCTCCTCCGCGGTGAAGGCCAGCTCGGCGTCGCGGATCTCGGTCACGGTCCCGGCCGCCCGGTAGCGGTGCAGCGGAAGCAGCGGCTCGGTGCGGGTGACGAGGACCAGGCGCAGCCCCTGCCCGGCGTGGTGCAGGACGAACTCCAGCTCCTCCGCGATCCGCGCGGAGACCACCCGGTCGAACTCGTCGAGCACGAGGACGACGGGCCGCTCGCGCGCGCTCAGTTCACCGGCGAGCCGGGCCAGCAGGTTGCGGTCCACCCGGCCCGCGTCCGCCGGGCAGCCGACGGCGGCCGTCAGCGGTACGCCGGCGGCGCGCAGGGACTGGAGCACATAGGCCCAGAACATTCCGCTGCCCTGGTCGCCCGCTTCGACGGTGAACCAGGCGACGGGCTGTCCGAGCCGGGCGGCCCAGTCCGCGACCAGGAGGGTCTTGCCCGCGCCCGCCGAGCCGTTGACCATCGTCAGCGGTGTCCCGAAGGCCTGGTCGAGGTGGTCGGTGAGCCGTCGGCGGAGCAGAAAGGTGGCGGGCCTGGCCGGCAGCGCGAACCGGGTCCGCAAGAACGGCTCTCCCAGCGGATCGACGTGCTCTCCGGCCGATCCCCTCGTGTGCTCGTGCCTGGTAGCCACAGGGTCACCACCCTGTCCCTCGGGCCCGTGGAGAGGCTTTCGTCTGTCATACCCAGTTTGCCGGTCCGGCCGCGGCGCGCACATGGACCGGTCGGGCCCTTTCGTCCGCCCATCCGTCCCGGGGTACACCGGGCGCAGCGGCCCCCGGTGTACCCCGGTCCGTCCCGCGCGGCCGCCGTCAGTGCTCGTCCGCGGGCGGTTCCGGCTTGGTCCGTGCCGCCTCCAGCTGCACCCGGCCCCCGGCCGCCAGCAGCGCGAGCAGCGCCAGGATGCCGAGCAGCACCAGGACCAGCAGCAGCACCGTGAGCGCCGTCGGATGGTTCCACAGCGCGAAGACGAGCGCGATGATCAGCAGGCCGGCGAGGGCGATGGCCCGGCGGTAGGCCAGTGCCCAGGCGCCGACGCGCCCGGCGTGGATGTGGTGGCCGGCCGCCCAGCGCGCCGCGGAGTCCGCCGTGTGGTCGGAGTAGCCGCGCACGGCCACGGGCAGCCGGCCCGGTCCGACGAGATAGGCGCCGAGAGCGATGACCACGCCCAGGACGACGGCCGTACGCAGGCTGACCCGGAGGAACCTGAGGAGGGTGTCGAAGACGGCGGCGGCCGCCGCCTTGGACTGCACCTGCGGCGGCAGATGGTCGAGGTAGTAGCGGCGGGCCACGACCAGCGCGAGGGCCACCACCAGGCAGGCGAAGGCGGCGCCCAGCGCGGTGCGCGCGAGGGCCCGGCGCCGGTGGCGGGCCAGGAACACTCCGGCGACGCCCAGCAGGACGACCAGCACCGGCAGCCAGTTCCCCACGACATCCAGGAGGTGGGCGCCCTTGCGGAGCTTGGCGAGCTGGTCGGAGTGGAACAGCACCAGCTGCTTGTTCACCTGCGGGATCTTGGCGGCGGGCTTCAGACCGACGTCCACCAGCTCCGTCTTGACCCGGTCGACGGCCGTGCCGACGTCCAGGGTGACGGTGCCGTCGCTGACCCCGACCGCACCGCGTCCCTCACCGGTCAACGCGTGGACGACGGCGTTGTGAGCGGCGCGGTTGGCGTTGCGCCACACCGTGACGAAGACGTCGCTGTGGACGACACGGGTGGCGATCTTGGTCACCGACGCGTCCACGGCGGAGTCGATCTGCGGCCCGAGCCGGCTGACCGCGTCGGCGGCCAGCGGCGGCAGTCCCTGGGACTGGAGCCAGGAGGCGATGTCCCCGGCGACCTGCTTGCCGTCCACGCGGGTGCCCACGGCCTCGGTGATCCGGTGGACCGCCGCGTCCTGGACGGCGGGCTCGGTGGCCAGCGGTGCCACCGTGGCCACGTAGCGGTCGGTGTCGAGCGCGATGTCGTGCACCCAGGTGGCGAGGAGCGCGACCGGGACGAGGATGCAGGTGAGCACGATGAGCACGGCGGAGGCGGTGCTCCGCACGGCACGTCCGGCGCCGCCGCCCCCCGACCGCCCCCCGGGCGTCCCCGGCCGTCCGCCTCCGCCTCCGGCCCCGAAACTAGCACCAGCTCCCCCGGCTGCGGGGCCCGCCGCCTCCGCACGGTTCCGGTCCCGGTCGGCGTCCTGCGGGTTCGGGGCGGGCCGGTCCCGGTCGGGCTCCTGCGGGTTCGGGGCGGGTGGCTCGGTCACGGGACCCTCCGGCGGGGCGATGGCTGGACACCCTCCATTCCGTCAGTCCCGCGGCCGCTCCGCGCGCCGGAGTGGCCCGCACGGGCGAGTCCGTTCACCGTCCGCGCATCCCTGGTCACCGCTCCGCCCGCAGAAGTGCGGGCCCCTCCCGCGCGTGCTGGACTGGGGGAAACGGCGTTCTGACGAGTGTCGGCCGTACCGACTCCGATCCTTCTCGTGAGGAGAGGCCATGGACAGCGTCGAAGAGATGGGACCCGTCGACTACCTGGTCATCGAATTCGTCGGCAACCGCATGACGGGGGAGGCGTTCCCGCTCCTGGTCGATCTCGCCGAACGCGGCATCATCCGGATCATCGACCTCGCCTTCGTCCGCAAGGAGACCGACGGCACGACGACCGGTCTGGAGCTGCGGGACCTCGGCGACACGATCGATGTGTCCCTCTTCGAGGGAGCCTCGGCCGGCGTGCTGGACCAGGGCGACCTCGAGGAGGCCGCCAACGCCCTGGAACCCGGCAACTCGGCCGCCGTACTGGTGTACGAGAACCTGTGGGCCGCACCGCTGGCCGCCGCGCTGAGGCGCAGCGGGGCACAGCTCGTGGCCAGCGGCCGCATCCCCGTCCAGGCCCTGCTGGCGGCCCTGGACGCCACGGAGGAGCCGGTGCCGCCCGGTGGCTCCGCGGCCGCCTGAGCATCCACGCATCGACACAGGGAGATGACCGCACATGCCCGGACTGCTTCGGGGAGTAGCGCGCACCGCCGTCGTCGCCGGAACGGCGACCGCCGTGTCCAACCGCGTCTCGCGGCGGCAGGCGGGCCGCTGGGCGCAGCAGGACGACGAGCAGCAGCAGCAGAGCCAGGCTGCACCGCAGTACGCACAGCAGCAACCGCCCCCGCCCCCACCGCCGCCGGCTGCGCCCGCCGCCGACGACGACATGAGCCAGAAGATCGACCAGCTCAAGCAGCTGGGCGACATGCGAAGCCAGGGAATTCTGACCCAGGAGGAGTTCGAGCAGCAGAAGCGCCTGCTGCTGGGCTGATGCCCGAGCCGAACTCCCCGCACCCGCCCGTCCCGGAGCCGGGCTTTCTGGACCGGCGTCTGGACGCCCTCGCCCGCCAGCCGTTCCGGGCCCGGTTCCGGCTGCGCGGCCGGGACCGGGCGACCGCGGAGCTGAAGGGACCGGCCACGGTGCGCCGGCACGCGTACGACCTGATCGCCAGGCGTCTGGCACCGGCCGAGCCGCACAAGGACGGCCGGCAGACCCCGTACCGCGGCCACCCGGTCTTCGTCGCGCAGCATGCGACCGCCACCTGCTGCCGGAGCTGCCTGGAGCGCTGGCACGGCATCCCGAAGGGGCGGGAGCTGAGCCACGCGGAGCGGGACTACGTGGTGGCCGTGATCTGCCGGTGGATCGAGCGGGAGATGACAGCCGGGCCCGGCTGATCGAAAACAGACGCCCGTGAGCGGACCCCTGTCGAGTCGGACCCGATCACGAGATATCTTGATGTCGAGCAATGTTGCAGACGTGGAGCGGAGCACCCGGTGACTGACTCGACCATCATCTACACCTACACTGACGAGGCCCCGGCCCTGGCGACGCATTCGTTCCTGCCGGTGATCCAGGCCTATGCCGCGCAGGCCGGTGTGCCCGTGGAGACCCGGGACATCTCGCTGGCCGGACGCATCATCGCCCACTTCCCGGAGTACCTGAACGAGGACCAGCGCATCCCGGACGCCCTGGCCGAGCTGGGTGACCTGGCCAAGACGCCCGCCGCGAACATCGTCAAGCTGCCGAACATCTCGGCGTCCATCCCGCAGCTGCGCGCCGCCGTCGCCGAGCTCCAGGGCAAGGGCTACGCGCTGCCGGACTACCCGGACGACCCGAAGACCGACGAGGAGCGCGAGATCCGCGCCCGCTACGACAAGGTCAAGGGCTCCGCCGTCAACCCGGTCCTGCGCGAGGGCAACTCCGACCGCCGTGCCCCGGCGTCGGTGAAGAACTACGCCAAGACCCACCCGCACCGCATGGGCGCCTGGACCGCCGAGTCCAAGACGAACGTGGCGACCATGGGCGAGAACGACTTCCGCTCCACCGAGAAGTCGACCGTCATCGCCGAGGACGGCACGCTGCGGATCGAGCTGGTCGGCGAGGACGGCACCACCACCGTGCTGCGCGAGTCCGTGCCGGTCCTGAAGGACGAGGTCGTCGACGCCTCCGTGATGCGCGTCGCCGCCCTGAACCGCTTCCTCGCCGCGCAGGTCGCGCGCGCCAAGGAGGAGGGCGTCCTGTTCTCCGTGCACCTGAAGGCCACGATGATGAAGGTCTCCGACCCGATCGTCTTCGGCCATGTGGTGCGCGTCTTCTTCCCGAAGACGTTCGCGAAGTACGGCGAGACCCTCAAGGCCGCCGGCCTCACCCCGAACGACGGCCTCGGCGGCATCCTGAAGGGCCTGGAGAACCTGCCCGAGGGCGCCGAGATCAAGGCCTCCTTCGACGCCGAGCTGGCCGAGGGCCCGGCCCTGGCGATGGTCGACTCCGACAAGGGCATCACCAACCTGCACGTCCCCTCGGACGTCATCGTCGACGCCTCCATGCCGGCGATGATCCGCACCTCCGGCCACATGTGGGGCCCGGACGGCCAGGAGCACGACACCCTCGCGGTGCTGCCGGACTCCTCCTACGCCGGTGTCTACCAGGCCGTGATCGAGGACTGCCGCGCCCACGGCGCCTACGACCCGTCCACCATGGGCTCGGTGCCGAACGTCGGCCTGATGGCGCAGAAGGCCGAGGAGTACGGCTCCCACGACAAGACCTTCGAGGTCCCGGCCGCGGGCACGGTCCGCCTGGTCGACCAGAACGGCGACGTCGTCCTGGAGCAGCCGGTCTCCGCCGGCGACATCTTCCGCGCCTGCCAGACCAAGGACGCCCCGATCCGCGACTGGGTGAAGCTGGCCGTCACCCGCGCCCGCGCCACCGGCGACCCGGCCGTGTTCTGGCTGGACGAGGACCGCGCCCACGACGCGCAGCTGATCGCCAAGGTCCGCCAGTACCTGACGGAGCACGACACCGAGGGCCTGGACATCCGCATCCTGCCCCCCGTCGAGGCCACCAAGCTGTCGGTGGAGCGCATCCGCCGCGGCGAGAACACCATCTCGGTGACCGGCAACGTGCTGCGTGACTACCTGACCGACCTGTTCCCGATCCTGGAGCTGGGCACCAGCGCCAAGATGCTGTCGGTCGTCCCGCTGATGGCGGGCGGCGGCCTGTTCGAGACGGGTGCCGGCGGTTCCGCGCCGAAGCACGTCCAGCAGCTGGTCAAGGAGAACTACCTGCGCTGGGACTCGCTCGGTGAGTTCTTCGCGCTCGTCCCGGCCTTCGAGCAGTACGCGGCGGCCACCGGCAACACCCGCGCCAAGGTGCTCGCCGACACCCTCGACCGCGCCACGGCGACCTTCCTCAACGAGGACAAGTCCCCGACCCGTCGCGTCGGCGGCATCGACAACCGCGGCAGCCACTTCTACCTGTCCCTGTACTGGGCGCAGGAGCTGGCCCGGCAGACCGACGACGCCGACCTGGCCAAGGCGTTCGCGCCGCTCGCCGAGTCCCTCGCCGCCGACGAGCAGAAGATCGTGGACGAGCTGATCGCCGTCCAGGGCTCGCCGGCCGACATCGGCGGCTACTACCAGGTGGACAAGGCCAAGGCGGACGCGGTCATGCGCCCGTCGGCCACCTGGAACGCTGCGCTGGCGTCCCTGAGCAGCTGACGCCCGCGGCGCTCCGGCTGCCCGCCTGAGCCCGTACTCCGCCCCCGGCCGGTGTCTTAGGCCGGGGGCGGAGGCATGCCGGCCCCTCGGTCCCGCACCGCCGTCCAGCAGTACGCCCCCGCCGCCCCCGGAGCCGCCCGTGTCCTCGTACGAACTCCTTCCCGGCGCCCCCGACTCGCCGGTCCTGCTGCACATACCGCACTCGGCACGGACGGTGCCCGCAGAGGTGCGGGCCGGGATCGTGCTGAGCGACGCGGAACTGGAGCGGGAGCTGGACCACATCACCGACGCGCACACCGCACAGCTCGCCGAGCGGGCGGCCGGGCTGGCCGGGGTGACGCCCTGGCGGTTCGTGAACCGGCTGTCGCGGCTGGTCGTGGACCCCGAGCGGTTCCCGGACGAGCGTGAGGAGATGCTCGCGGCCGGGATGGGGGCGGTCTACACGCGCACCACGCACCGGGCGGAGCTGCGGCCCGCCGACACCGATCCGGAGCCGCTGCTCGCCCGGTACTTCCGGCCGTACGCCCGGGCCATGACCGAGGCGGTCGCGGACCGGCTGGCCGCCACTGGGCGGGCCGTCATCGTCGACGTGCACTCCTACCCCAGCCGGCCGCTCCCCTACGAGCTGCACGGCACCGGTCCGCGCCCGCCCGTCTGCCTGGGCACGGACGCCTTCCACACCCCGCCGGAACTGGTCGAGGCCGCCCGCACGGCGTTCGCCGGCTGCGGCGGCACCGGGCTGGACAGCCCGTTCGCCGGGACCTACGTACCGCTGGAGTTCTACGGCACGGACGCCCGGGTCGGCGCCCTGATGGTGGAGATCCGCCGGGACCTCTACATGACCGAGCCGGGCGGCGCGGCCGGGCCGGGGCTGGAGCGGCTCGCCGGCGCACTGGCCGCGCTGGTGGACGCACTGTAGCCCGGGTGGAGCACGTCCGCAGGACAGCGAGCGGGGCCCGTACCAGGGTGGTGGGCATGACCGAGGAGATCACGCTGGCCGGCCAGGCCCCGCCGCCCGAACGGGTCTGGCCCGCCCTCGACCTGGACGGCCCGGACTTCGACCCGGTCCTCGCCGACCTCATGCGCGAAGGTCCGCTGACCCGGATCAGGCTGCCGTTCGGCGAGGGCTGGGCATGGCTGGCGACCCGCTATCACGACGTACGGCTGATCACCAACGACCCGCGGTTCAGCCGCGCGGAGGTCACCCGCCGTCAGGTGACCCGGATGGCGCCCAACTTCGCGCCCCGGCCGGGCTCTCTGGCCTGGGTCGACCAGCCCGACCACAACCGGCTGCGCAAGCCGGTCGCGGCGGCCTTCACCGTGTCCGGGATGAAACGGCTGCGGCCGCGCGCCCAGGCGATCCTGGACGAGCTGATGGACGGCGTCGTACGGGACGGTCCCCCGGCCGACCTGGTCGAGCGGGTGCTGGAGCCGTTCCCGATCATCGTGGTCAGCGAGGTGATGGGGGTGCCGGCCGCCGACCGGGACCGGGTGCACGCATGGACCCGGGAGATCATCTGCACCACCGGGGCGGAGGCGGCCGGCGAGGCCAAGAACGGGCTGTACGGCTGGATCACCGCGACCGTGCGGGCCCGCGCGAACAGCACGGACGAGGACGTCTACTCGCTGCTGGGCCGGGCCGTGGCGGCCGGTGAGATCCGTGAGGAGGAGGCCGTCGGACTGGCCGGTCCGCTCCAGATCGGCGGTGAGGCGGTCACGCACAACTGCGGGCAGATGCTGTATCTGCTGCTGACCCGCCCGGAGCTGATGGAGCGGATGCGGGCGCGGCCCGGGGAACGCGGGCCGGTGCTGGACGAGCTGCTGCGCTGGATCTCGCACCGCAGCTCGGTGGGGCTCGCCCGGATCGCGCTGGAGGACGTGGAGATCGCGGGCCACCGGATCGCGGCGGGCGACCCGGTCTACGTCTCCTATCTCGCCGCCAACCGCGACCCGGACGTCTTTCCCGACCCGGACCGCATCCACCCCGACCGCGAGCCCAACCCGCACCTGGCGTTCGGCAACGGCCCGCACCACTGCACCGGCGCGGTGCTGGCCCGGCTCCAGCTGGAGCTGCTGGTGGACACGGTGCTGGACCGGCTGCCCGGACTGCGGCTCGCGGTGCCGCCGCAGGAGGTGCGGTGGCGGCACCGGACGATGATCCGCGGCCCGCTGACGCTGCCGGTCACCTGGTGAGGGCGGTCAGGCCCGCAGCCACTCCGTGACGATCACCTCGCCGCCGGTCCGCAGCCTGAGGGCGAACGGGCCGGCCGGCGGGGTGTCACTGGTGAAGCGGCCGAGGGTGTCGACGGCGACCGGGCGGGCGCTCCCCGGACCGCCGAGCACCTCGACGTCGGCCGCCCGGGGCGGCAGCAGCTGCCCGATCAGGCCGTCCTCGGTGACCTCGACGTCGACGGTCACCCCGCCCGCGCGGAAGGTCAGCATCCGCGGCGCGTCCACGGCCCCCCTGACCGGCAGGGCGTCCACGAGCGAGTCGAAGGTCAGCTCGGCGACGCGGGCGTCCAGGTCGTGCAGGGCATAGGCGTCCAGGGCGAGTTGGCACAACTGCTCCGGGACGGGGTCGAGGACGGCGATCGCCCGGCGCAGCTCCTCCTCCAGCAGTCCGTCCTCGAACCCGCCGTCCGCTGCGTCGTGTTCGGGCATCCGGTTCTGGTCCTCGCCGCTCATGCCGCTCCCCGTGCGTCCATCCGGGCCCGCAGCCGGCGCAGACAGCGCTGGCGGAGGGGGCCGATACTGCCGACCGCGATACCGAGCGCGGCCGAGATCTCCAGGTAACTGGGCGGCGGTGAGGCCACCAGGACCCGCAGCAGCTGACGGCAGCGCTCTCCCAGTCCGTCCAGTTCCTGCCGCAGCCGGCGGATCCGCTCGGCGCGGTCCGCCGCCTCTTCCGAGTCGATCAGGGTCTGTTCCGGGGTGCGCTCCTCGCTGGCCCGGTCCAGGACCCGTGGATCGTCCGTGAGGGTCAGCCGGTTCAGGCCCTTGAGCACCTTCACGCACTCGTGCCGGGCCGTGGCGGCCAGCCAGGAGCCGGCCTTGTCGGGTTCGCGGATCCGGCCCAGGTGCTGGGCGAAGCGGAACCACACGGTCTGGAAGACCTCGTGACCGTCGGCGTCGGACAGCCGGTGCGCGCGCACCACCGACCACACCAGCGGGCTCAAACCTTCCACGAGCGCTTTCCAGGCCGCGGCGTCTCCGTCGACGGCGGACCGGACCAACGCGCCGACCTCTGTTCGGTCCACGTCTCCACCCCTTGTGTACGGCACGTCATCGTACGCCGTGGAGCGGAGGGTTCCGGCGCTCATGCGGGCAGCGCGGGGGTCGCCAGCGGGACCGGGCGCCAGGTGGCCGGCCGGAGCACCGGGACGTGCGCCCCGCGCACCTCGGCCCGGTCGGCGGCCGCCAGCAGCCGGTCGCGGGCCACGCGCGGATCGCGCTCCCCCAGCGCCGTCATCTGCGCCGCGACGAGGCCCGCGGCGACCGGAGTGGCGAAGGAGGTGCCGCTCCACTGCGCCAGGCCGTCGAACATCACCTGGTCCGGCTTGCCCCCGGTGCTCTCCCGTCCCTCGCTCAACACACCGGTGTGGCGCGGGAACTGGCAGGTGCAGGCGTAGTCGAAGCCGTACCGGCAGGCGTCGTAGGTGGAGTGCTGGTAGCGGTACGGCACCGGTGTGCCGAAGCCGGTGAGGGCGCTGGTGAGCCGCTCGCCGGGGGCGTAGACGCCGACCCAGGGGCCGTGGTTGCTGAAGCAGGCCGGGCCGTCGCCGTCGGAGCGCAGGGCGCCGACCGAGAGCACGCTGTCGGCGTACTCGGGCAGCGCGGCGTAGGCGGCCGGCCAGAACGGCACGTCGCTGCCGTTGTTGCCGGCGGCGGCCACCAGCAGGGTGCGCTGCTCGCGCAGTGCGCGCATGAAGGCGTCCAGGCCGAGCAGGCCGTCCGTGGTGTCCGCGGGGGTGCCCGCGGAGAGGCTGAGGATGTCGGGCCAGCCGCTCCCCTCCACCGCGTCGAAGAGCCTGCCGCCGAACTCGGACTCCAGCACGGCACCGGCGTCGTCGAGGGTGCCGCGGACGGTGAGGTCGGTGTCGGGGGCGACGGCCGCGAGCAGCCCGGCGATGAACGTGCCGTGTCCGACGTACTGGTGGAGCACCCCGTCGGCGTCGGTCTCGTGCCGCTGGGGGTCGCCCGTGGTGTGGGCCAGCAGCGGGTAGGCGCGGTGGTCGTGCACCAGCCCGGTGTCGATCACCAGGACGCGTACGGCGCGCTCCGGGTCGTAACCGGTGGGATCGGCCGCGGGGTTGGCCCGCCCGGTGCGGGCGACGGGCACCGGTTCGTCGCCGGGGCAGGCGTTGACCGCGATGTGCACCACATGGTTGCGGCCGGCCAGCCGGCGCCCCTGGCGCTCCTCGGCCTCCCGCAGGGCGCGCAGGGCGTGCGGCACCTGGTCGTCGGCGAGGGCCGGGTCGCCGACCCGGATGCGGGTGACACCGGTGCGGTCGGACTCCGGGCCGGCGCGGCGCACATGCTCGGGGGACAGCCCCGGGGCCTCGGTGAAGTGGGCACGCACGGTGTCCTCGACGACCTGTGCCTCCTGGCCGGTGCGGGCGAGGACGACACCCTTCTCGTAAAGGAAGTGGGCGTCGTCGTCCGGTCCCATGGCGAGCGGGACGTCGGGCATGGAGCGCTGGATGTGTGCGAACTGCTCGTGGAATCGCTGTGGTGCCATGGTGTGTCTCCCCCTCGACGACGGTGTTCGACAGTGAGAGCCGTGGGACCACCGTCTGATACAGCAGGCCACTACCATGCGAGACGTGACAGCGGGAAGCGCGGCGGTGGCGGAGCTGCTGCCCATGGTGTTCGCCGACCCGGGCGAGGCCCGGGCACGCGCCGAACAGGTGCTGCGGGAGAATCCGCCGCCGCTGCACGCCAGCGTCGCCCACCAGGTGCTGGGCATCTGGCAGCGGGACTTCGGGGATCTCCGGGTCGCGCTCACCCATCTGCGGCGGGCCCGCGATCTGGCCGCGCGCGCCGACTCCGCCGACCGGGAGGCGGATGTCCTCGCCACACTGGGGGTCGCACTGGTGCACGCGGGGCGCACGCGACAGGGGCTCGCCTCCTTCGAGCGGGGGGTCGCCCGGGGCACCGGACACACCCGGGCCCGGGTGCTGTACCGGCGGGCCTATGTGTGGTGGGTGCTGGGACATCACCGGGAGGCGCTGGAGGACGTCCGGCGGGCGCTGCCGGTGCTGCGCCAGGTCGCCGACGACATCTGGACGGCACGGGCGCTGACCCTGCGGGCGACGGTGCATCTGGCGCTGGGCGCGGTGGACCGGGCGGCCGCCGACTTCACGGCGGCGGAGCGGCTGTGGGACACCACCGGCCAGGAGCACGACAAGGCGGACGCGGTGGAGAGCCGGGGCCTGGCGGCGTTCCGGTCCGGGGACATCCCGGTGGCGCTGCGCCTGCTGGACGAGGCCGAGGAGCGGTACGCCAAGCTGGGCACGCCGACGTACAACCTGTCCATCCGGCGCTGCGAGGTGCTGATGGCGGCGGGTCTGGCGCCGGAGGCACAGGCCGAGGCGGACGCGGCGATCGCGGTGCTGGAGCGGATCGGCGGTCAGTCCACGCGCCGGGCCGAGCTGCTGCTGGCCGCCGCGCGGGCCGCCCGGTCGGCCGGGGACGCGCAGACGGCCGTCGCCCGGGCCGCCGTCGCCGTACGGCTGTTCACGGCGCAGCGGCGGCTGTGGTGGGAGACGCACGCCCGGCTGGTGCTGATCGAGGCCCGGGTGGCGGCCGGGCGGCGGTCCGGGCGGCTGGTCGGCGACGCGGCGGCGGTCGCGGAGCGGCTGGCCGCCTTCGACTCGCCGGCCGCGCCGGAGGCGTCGTTGCTCGCGGGCCGGATCGCGCTGGCACTGGGCTGGACGGCGGACGCCGAACGGCACCTGGCGGTGGCGGCCCGCGGCCGGCGCTCGGGTCCGCCGCTCGCCCGGATGACGGGCTGGGTGGCCGAGGCGCTGCGGGCCCGGGCGGCCGGGTCCCGGCGCGGGGTGCTGGAGGCCTGCCGGCGCGGCCTCGACGTCCTCGACGACCACCGGATGACGCTCGGCGCCTCCGAGCTGCGCGCCCATGTGACCGCCAAGGGCGCCGAACTGGCCGCGCTGGCCCAGGAGGTGACCCTGGACCAGGGCGACCCGCGGCGGCTGCTGGGGTGGAGCGAACGGTGGCGGGCGACCGTGCTGTCCGCGCCGCCGACCCGGCCGCCCGCGGATCCGGCGCTGCTGAGCAGCCTGACCGCCTACCGGGAGATCGCGGCCCGGGCGGAGGGCGCCCGGATGGACGGGCGGCCGGTCCCCGCGCTCGACCGGGAACAGCGGCGCCTGGAGCGGGAGATCCGCTCCCGCACCCATCACATCCGCGGCGCCGCCCCGCACGCGGGCAACCGCCTGGACGTGGCCCGGCTGCTGGACCGGCTGGGCGAGGCCACGCTGGTCGAACTCGCCGTGGTGCGGGGCCGGGTGCACATCCTGCTGTGCGGCCGGGGGCGGGTACGGCGGTTCGCCGGCGGGGCGCTGGCCGAGGCGGTGGCCGAGGCCGAGCACGTCCAGGCGGGGCTGCGACGGCTCGCCCATCCCGGCGCGGAGGCGCGGCTGCCGCTGGTGGAGGCGGGGGGCCGGCGGCTGGAGGAACTGCTGCTCGCGGGCGCCGTACCGCATCTGGGCCCCGGCCCGGTGGTGATCGTGCCGCCCGGGGCGCTGCACCGGGTGCCGTGGGCGCTGCTGCCCGCGCTGCGCGAGCGGGTGCTGAGCGTGTCGCCGTCGGCGGGCAGCTGGCTGCGCGCCCGCGAGACGTCACCCCCGCCGGCCGGCCGCCCGGTGCTGGTGCGCGGCCCGGGCCTGGCCACGGGCGGCGCCGAGGTGCCCGCGCTGGCGGACCGGTACGGCACCGCGACGGTCCTGGAGGGCGAGGACGCCCAGGTCCCCCGGGTGCTGGCGGAGCTGGACGGCGCGGGTCTCGCCCATCTCGCCGCCCATGGCACGTTCCGCGCCGACAGCCCGCTGTTCTCCGCCCTGCGGATGGCCGACGGCCCGCTGATCGTGCACGACTTCGAGCGTCTGGCCCGCAGCCCGTACCGGATCATCCTCTCCAGCTGCGACACCGCCCGGCTGGCCTCGGTCGGCGCCGACGAACTCCTCGGCCTGGTCACCGCGTTGCTGCCGCTGGGCACGGCCGGGGTGGTGGCGGCCAGCGCACCGGTCAACGACGCGGCGGTGATCCCGCTGATGCTCGCCCTGCACAAGGGCCTCGACACCGGCCTCAGCCTGGCCGAGGCCCTCCGCGACGCCCGCACGACCCTGCCGGACGACCCCCTCCACCAGGCCACGGGCTGGGCCTTCGCAGCATTCGGAGCGGCATAGGGCCCCTTCCTGTCAGGGCTGACGACAGTGGCCTTCGCGCCCTTCGGCACCACATGCCGCACCGTCTCAGCCAGGGCTGCGCCCCCCCCCGGGGGCGCGGGGAACTGCGCGAGCAACCACAACACACCCGCACCCGGCCCCTACGCCGACTCCCCCACCGGCCACGCCGGACAGTGGCCTAGGCGGCCCTCGGCACCGTGTGCCGCACCGTCTCCGCCTGGGACGCGCCCTTCAGGGGCGCGGGGAACTGCGCGAGCAACCACCACCACACCCGCACCCGCACCCGCACCCGGGATCCTGCGCCCAGCACCCCGCACGCCCCTGGCCCTACGCCGGCTCCCCCACCGGTGTGTCCACCAGCCAGGCCAGTGCCGCCCGGTCCCCCGTGCCGAGCCGGGTGTACGCGCCGTAGAGATGGTTCCCCACCGTCCGTACCGACAGCGTCAGCCGCTCGGCGATCTCCCGGTTGCTGAGCCCCTCCGCGGCCAGCCGTACGATCTGCCGCTGCCGGGCGGTGAGTTCACCGAGCACCAGCCCGTCCAGGGCCGGCGTGCGCACGCCCTGGCAGCACCGGGCGAGCGCGACCGCCCGGGTGCGCGACCGCCGCACCGCCCGGGGATCGCGATGCACCCGTACGGCCTGTGCGTACGCCTCCGCGGCGAACAGCGCGAACCCCCGCTCCGCCAGCCCCTCGGCGACCCGCTCCAGCGCGGCGGCGTCCCCGCGGGCCAGCGCCTCGGCGTGCCGGGCGAACACGCTGCCCGTCGGCAGCCGCCCCGCGGCCCGCTCGGGCGCACCGAGGCGTACGGCGTCGTAGCGGGCGTACACGTCGTCCCCCCGGGACTCGCTCAACTGACCTTCGGACAGCCGCAGTTCCATGTGGCACCCGGTGTCCTTCGGGGCCTCCCGCAGCCCCTCCCGGGCCCAGGCCGCCGCCTCCCGCAGCTCCCCGCGCAGGCGGGCGAACCGGGCGCGGACGGCGGCGTACCCGGCCGGGACCGGGCGGCCCTCCGCCACCAGCCACTCCCCCACCGGCGCCGGCACCGGACGGACGTCCAGCTGCTCCATCCGCCGTACCAGCAGCCGCCGTTCCACCTCCAGGGCCGGGCCGTGCGCGACCGGCGCGCGGGACAGCCGGCGGGCCCGGAGCGGCCCGGTGGTGGCGCGCAGGGCCGGGCCGTGCAGGGGGTGGGCGAGGGTGACGGTGCCGTCGTCGGCGGCCTCGACCAGGCCGTCCGCCTCCAGCCGTTCCAGGACGTCCAGGTCGAGGCCGTCCAGCGGCAGCGGCAACGGCTCGGCGAAGGCGAGGCGTTCGAGGGTCTCGCGCTCGCCGGGGCCGGACCGCTCCAGGGCCGCCGCCAGGTGCTCCCGCAGCGCGGGGGTGACCGGCAGCGCTCCGCGCCAGGCCCGCTCGCCGGTGCCGGGGAGCGCCACCAGCCGCCCGGCCGCGCCGAGCGCGGCGACGAGGTCGCGCAGCAGCCGCAGATCGCCCCGGCAGCCGAGGTGCAGGCGGCGCACGGTGAGCGGTTCCAGCGCGGCACCGGCCAGCAGCCGGGCGGTGTCCTCGCGGGACAGCGGCGCCAGCTCCAGCCGGGGCAGCAGCTCCCCGGTCCACAGCCGGGACACCGCGCCCGGGGCGGGCACGCCGTCCGTGGCGGCGACGACCAGCCGGGTACGGCCGTGCGCGGCGAGCTGGTGGACCAGCGCGGCGGAGGCCTCGTCCAGCAGATGGGCGTCGTCCACCACGAGCAGCCGTACGCCCGACAGGATCCGCACCGCGCGGTGCGGCGAGACCGGATCGGGCAGCAGGTGGGCGAACGCCGCGAAGGGCAGGTGCCGGGCCTGGGGGGTGCCGGTGACCAGGGCGTGGTCCAGGCCCCGGACCGCCTCCCTGATCAGCCGGGTCTTGCCGCGGCCGGCGGGCCCGGTCACCACGATGCCGGGCCGGCCGGCGGCCGTCGCGCCGCGCACCAGCTCCAGTTCGTCGTCCCGGCCGGTGAAGGGCCAGGGCAGCTCCAGCGTCCTCGCGTCCGGTTCGTAAGTCGTCACATCATCCGGAGTCCGCCTACTCGGATTTGATACAGGGGGACTTGAGTAGCCGCCGACTCAGGCGCCGGGCGCGGCGGCCGGGCACGCTGGCCGCATGACCCGACGCCTCTGCTCGCTGCCGCGGCAGCCGGCCCCGTCCTTCGGACCGGGGCTGACGGCCGGGCGGCTGGGTGCCCTGCTCACCGGGCGGCGGATGTGGGTCAACGGCACGGTCCTGCACTACTGCTTCCTCGACGCCGACTCCGACGCCTCGGTGATCCCGGTCCCCGGGACCGGGGAGCTGCGCCGGGTGCCGTGGGCCGGCGGCAAGGAGCAGCGGGACGTGGTCCGCGAGTGCTTCGCCGAGTGGCGGGACCTCGGCATCGGCGTCACCTTCGCCGAGGTCGGCGACCGGGGCGAGGCGGAGCTGCGGATCGGCTTCCAGGCCGGCGGGGGTTCCTGGTCCGCGGTCGGCCGGGAGGCGCTGTCGGTCGGCCGGGGGGAACGCACCATGAACCTGGGCTGGGACGTGACCCTGCCCGGGGAGCGAGGGGCGGTGCTGCACCAGATCGGGCATGCGCTCGGGATGGTGCACGAGCACCAGAGCCCGTTCGCCGGGATCCACTGGGACGACGAGGCCGTGTACGCCGAGCTGGCGGGCCCGCCGAACTTCTGGAGCCGGGAGACGACGTACACGAACGTGCTGCGCGCGCTGGACGCCGGTGAGGCGGGCGGCGCGGTGTGGGATCCGCAGTCGGTCATGACGTTGCCGATCGGGCCGGGGCTGGTGCTGGAGCCGGAGCAGTACCGCGGGGGGCTGCGGCCGGCCGGCACACCGTCGGCGGCGGACAAGGAGTTCGTGCTCCGCTGGTATCCGCCGGCGGAGCCGGCCGGGCCGGCCCCGCTGGTGCCGTTCCGGTCGGTTCCGCTGGCCCTCGGGCCGGGTGAGCAGGCCGACTTCGTCATCGAACCGCCGGAGACCCGCGACTACACCGTGGGCACCTTCGGCGACGCGGACCGTGTGCTCGTGGTCTTCGAGGAGCGGGAGGGGGAGCCGCGCTTCCTCGCCGGCCACGACGACGGCGGCGTACCGGACAACGCCGCCGTCCGCGTCCGGCTCGTCATGGGCCGCCGCTATGTCGTCCGGGTCCGTCTCTACTCCGCGTGGGGGCCGGGGGAGACAGCCGTCATGTGCTGGTGACGGCACACGGGCGACCAGCACCACAGTCCGACGCCGGGGGAGCGGCCGCGGACATCACCTACGGGGGAGGTGATGTCCGCGGCCGCGTCGGCGTGTCCGGGGTCTTCGCGGCGTGCGCGAGGCCGCACTGAAGACGCCCTCTCAAAGAACCGACGCCCCCTCAAGAACCGACGTCTCCTTGAGCGGACCTCTCCTCAAGAACAGCGGCATGTGACATAGTACTGCCGTGGCGAAGCGACTGACCTGCGATGTCGTGGTCGTCGGAGCCGGAATGGTGGGCGCGGCCTGTGCGTTGTACGCCGCGCGGGCCGGCCTCGACGTGGCGGTGGTGGACCGGGGCCCGGTGGCCGGCGGCACCACCGGCGCGGGCGAGGGCAACCTGCTCGTCTCCGACAAGGAACCCGGCCCCGAACTCGAACTCGCCCTGCTGTCGGCCCGGTTGTGGGCGGAGCTGGCCGAGGAGCTGGGGGCGGCGATCGAGTACGAGGCCAAGGGCGGTCTCGTCGTCGCCTCGTCCCCCGAGACCCTGGACGCACTGCGGGACTTCACCGCGGGGCAACGGGCCGCCGGGGTCGTGGCCGATCCGGTCGGCCCGGACGAACTCCGCGCACTGGAGCCCCATCTGGCCCCCGGCATGGCGGGCGGCGTGCACTATCCGCAGGACGCCCAGGTGATGCCCGCGCTGGCCGCCGCCCGGCTGCTGCGCGCATCCGGCGCCGCACTGCACACCGGGCGGACCGTGACCGGCGTACTGCGCGCGGCGGACGGCTCGGTCCGCGGCGTCCGCACCGACCGCGGCGACCTGCACGCCCCGGCGGTGGTGAACGCGGCCGGCACCTGGGGCGGCGAGCTGGCCGCGCTCGCGGGCGTCCGGCTGCCGGTGCTGCCACGGCGCGGCTTCGTCCTGGTCACCGAGCCGCTGCCGCGGATGGTGCGGCACAAGGTGTACGCCGCGGACTATGTGGCGGACGTGGCGAGCGACTCGGCCGCACTGCGCACCTCGCCGGTCGTGGAGGGCACGGCCGCCGGGCCGGTGCTGATCGGCGCCACCCGGGAACGGGTCGGCTTCGACCGCTCGTTGTCGCTCCCGGCGGTACGGGCGCTGGCGGCCGGGGCGGTCGGACTCTTCCCGTTCCTGCGGCGGGTGCGGGCACTGCGGACGTACGCGGGATTCCGGCCGTATCTGCCCGACCACCTCCCGGCGATCGGCCCGGATCCCCGGGCGCCCGGGCTGTACCACGCGTGCGGGCACGAGGGCGCGGGCATCGGACTGGCCACCGGGACCGGGCAGTTGATCGCCCGGTCCCTCACCGGCACCGCACCCGGGCTGGACCCGGCGCCGTTCCGGCCGGAGCGGTTCGACACGGACGGAAGGCGGCGCCCGGTGCGTCCGACGGACGGAGGCGAGACCCGGTGAATCCCCTGCGGTTGGCGAAGGCCCGGCCGGGCGAGCCCTGCACCCTCACCTTCGACGGGCGGCTCATCACGGCGCTGCCCGGCCAGACGGTCGCGGCGGCCCTGTGGGCGGCGGGCGTGACGTCCTGGCGCAGCACGCGGCGCACGGGCCGGCCCCGCGGGGTGTTCTGCGGGATCGGCGTGTGCTTCGACTGCCTGGTGACGGTCAACGGCCGCCCCAACCAACGTGCTTGTCTGGTCCCGGCACGGCCGGGCGACGAGATCCGCAGCCAGGAGGGGACGGGCCGGGACGATGACTGAACCACCGCGCCTCGCCGTGGTCGGGGCGGGCCCGGCGGGTCTCGCCGGGGCGCTGGCGGCGGCCGCCCGGGGCGTGCAGGTCACGCTCGTCGACGCCGCCGACCGGGCCGGCGGGCAGTTCTACCGGCAGCCCGCCGCCGCGCTCGGCGCCCACCGACCGCAGGCCCTGCACCACCAGTGGCGCACCTGGGAGCGGCTGCGGGACGGGCTGGAACGGCAGTGCGCGGCAGGGCGGATCACCCATCTGAGCGATCACCATGTGTGGTGTGCGGAGCTGTCGTCCGGGACCGGATCCGTCGCCGTGCACGCGCTGCGCGGCCCGGATCAGGAGGAGGGCGTCACCGTGCACGCCGACGCCGTCCTGCTCGCCACCGGCGGCTACGAGCGGGTGCTGCCCTTCCCGGGATGGACCCTGCCCGGGGTGGTCACCGCGGGCGGCGCCCAGGCCATGCTCAAGGGCGGCCTGGTGCTGCCCGGCCGCAGGGCCGTGGTCGCCGGCACCGGACCGCTGCTGCTGCCGGTGGCCACCGGACTCGCCGCGGCGGGCGCGCGGGTGGCGGCGCTGGTGGAGTCCGCCGATCCCACGGCCCTGCTGCGCCGGGCACCGGCCCTGGCCGCCCAGCCCGGCAAACTCGCCGAGGGCGCCGGATACGCGGGACGGCTGCTGCGGCACGGGGTGCGCGTACTGCCCCGGCACACGGTGGTGGAGGCGCACGGCACCGAGCGGCTGACGGCGGTCACCGTGGCCGCCCTGGACCGCACCGGGCGGATCCGGCCCGGCAGCGCCCGGCGCATCGCCTGCGACACCCTCGCCGTCGGCCACGGCATGCTGCCGCACACCGACCTCGCCGAGACCCTCGGCTGCACCCTGACCGGCACGGACGTCCGGGTGGACGACGAACAGCGCACCGATGTGCCGGGGGTCTGGGCCGCCGGGGAGACCACCGGCGTCGGCGGCGCGGCCCTCGCGCTCGCCGAGGGGCACATCGCCGGGCGCTCGATCGCGGCCCGGCTGCACGGCACCGCGCCCGACCCGCGGCGCTGGGCCGCCGCCGCCCGCGCCCGGACCCGGCTGCGCGCCTTCTTCGCGGCGCTCGAGCCGGTGTACACGCCGCCGGCGGGCTGGGCGGAGCAGGTCACCGACGACACCGTGGTGTGCCGCTGCGAGGAGGTCACCGCCGGCGAGGTCCGTACGGCCACGAGCACCCTCGGCGCCGGTGACCTGCGTACCGTCAAGCTGCTCACCCGGGCCGGGATGGGCTGGTGCCAGGGCCGGGTGTGCGGACCTGGCGTGGCCGGGCTGACCGGCTGCCCGCTCACCCCGGGGCGGCGGCCGTTCACCCGCCCGGTACCGCTCGGCGTCCTGGCCGACCTGCCGGAACAGCAGCCCGACGAGACCAACTAGTAATATGTCACACACTACTGAGTGAGGGATCCCATGACGGACTCACCTGCCCTCCGCGCCGAGCACCGCCCCTGGCGCGGCATCCTCGTCGCCACCGCGCTCCCCCTGCGCGCCGACCTCTCCGTCGACCTGGACCACTACGCCGAGCACTGCGCCTGGCTGGTGGCGAACGGCTGCGACGGCGTCGTACCGAACGGCTCCCTCGGCGAGTACCAGGTGCTCACCGCCGAGGAGCGCGCCCGCGTGGTGCATACCGCCGTGGCCGCGATCGGCGGCGAGCGGGTGATGCCGGGCGTCGCCGCGTACGGCTCGGCGGAGGCGCGCCGCTGGGCCGACCAGGCGGGCGAGGCCGGCTGTGCGGCGGTGATGCTGCTGCCGCCCAACGCCTACCGCGCCGACGAGCGTGCCGTACTCGCCCACTACGCGGAGGTGGCCAGGTCGGGGCTGCCGGTGGTGGCGTACAACAACCCGATCGACACCAAGGTCGACCTGGTGCCCGAACTCCTCGCCCGGCTGCACGGCGAGGGACACATCCATGCGGTGAAGGAGTTCTCCGGCGACGTCCGCCGCGCCTACCGCATCGCCGAACTCGCCCCGGAACTCGATCTGCTGATCGGCGCCGACGACGTCCTGCTGGAGCTGGCCGTGGCGGGCGCCAAGGGCTGGGTGGCCGGCTACCCCAACGCGCTCCCCCGGGCCTCGGCCGAGCTGTACCGGGCCGCGGTCTCCGGCGACCTCGGCACCGCGCTCCCCCTCTACCGGCAGTTGCACCCGCTGCTGCGCTGGGACTCCCGGGTGGAGTTCGTGCAGGCGATCAAGCTGTCGATGGACGTCGTCGGGCGGTACGGCGGACCGGTGCGCCCGCCGCGCGTCCCGCTGCTGCCGGAGCAGCAGGCCGCGGTCCGCGCGGCCACCGAGAAGGCCGTCGCCGCAGGGCTCGTCTGACCAGGAGGCCACAGAGTGCGCAGCAGACTCGTCCTGCACGCCGTCGACTCCCACACCGAGGGCATGCCGACCCGGGTGATCACCGGCGGCATCGGCACCGTGCCCGGTGCGACGATGAACGAACGGCGGCTGTACTTCCGGGAACACCGCGATCACATCAAGCAGTTGCTGATGAACGAACCGCGCGGCCACTCCGCGATGAGCGGTGCGATCCTCCAGCCGCCGAGCCGGCCCGACTGCGACTGGGGCGTCATCTACATCGAGGTCTCCGGCTATCTGCCGATGTGCGGACACGGCACGATCGGTGTGGCCACCGTGCTGGTGGAGACCGGCATGGTGGAGGTCGTGGAACCGGTGACCACGATCCGGCTCGACACCCCGGCGGGTGTCGTGGTCGCCGAGGTGGCCGTGGAGGACGGCGCCGCCCGGCATGTCACCCTGCGCAACGTCCCGTCGTTCGCCGCGGGCCTGGACCGCGAGATCACCCTGTCCGACGGCCGCACGGTCCGCTACGACCTGGCCTACGGCGGCAACTTCTACGCCATCCTGCCGCTCGACTCCTTCGGGCTGCCCTTCGACCGGGCGCGCAAGGACGACATCCTCGCGGCCGGGCTCTCCCTGATGGAGGCGATCAACTCGGCGGCGGAGCCGGTGCATCCGCAGGACGCCTCCATCCGCGGCTGCCACCATGTCCACCTCTACGCCCCCGGGGCCACCGCGCGGCACTCCCGGCACGCCATGGTCATCCACCCGGGCTGGTTCGACCGCTCCCCGTGCGGCACCGGCACCAGCGCACGCATGGCGCAGCTCCACGCACGCGGCGAACTCCCGCTGGACACCGAGTTCGTGAACGAGTCCTTCATCGGCACCCGGTTCACCGGCCGGCTGCTCGGGACGACCGAGGTGGCCGGCATCCCGGCGGTACTGCCCAGCTTCACCGGCCGCGCCTGGATCACCGGCACCGCCCAGTACCTCCTGGACCCGACCGACCCGTTTCCGCAGGGGTTCGTGCTCTGAGGTGTCCTCTAGACTCACCGGGTGATGCGTGACATGGCACAACAGGGGCGGGATGCCGGGATGCCCGCGCTCCCCCGGCTGGGCGGCCGGCGGAGCAGCTACCGGGAGCGGGTCGCCGACGCGCTGCGCGCCGCGCTGATCGCGGGCGAGCTGCGGCCGGGCGAGGTCTACTCGGCACCCTCGCTCGCCGCCCGCTTCGGTGTCTCGGCGACCCCGGTGCGCGAGGCGATGCTGGACCTGGCCAAGGAGGGGCTGGTCGACACGGTGCCCAACAAGGGCTTCCGGGTGACCGCCGTCTCCGACCAGCAGCTGGACGAGTACACCCAGATCCGCGCCCTGATCGAGATCCCGACCGTGGCCGGGCTGGCCCGCACCGCGGACCGGGTCTCGCTGGAGGCGCTCCGCCCGGCGGCCCGGGAGATCGTCGCCGCGGCGGCGGCCGGCGATCTGATCGCCTATGTCGAGGCCGACACCCGCTTCCACCTGGGCCTGCTCGCCCTGGCGGGCAACGCCCATCTGGTCGAGGTCGTCGCCGATCTGCGGGGGCGCTCCCGGCTCTACGGTCTGACCGCGCTGGTCGAGGCGGGCCGGCTGCTCGCCTCGGCCGAGGAGCACCTGGAACTCCTCGACGCCCTGCTGGACCGCGACGAGCAGGCCGTGCAGGCGGTCATGACCCGGCATCTCGGGCACGTCAGGAGCCTGTGGGCAGCGTCGGAGTGACGGACGGGCCACCGCGCGGCGCCGCAGGACATCTCGCGGCCCGGGACCTGCCCCACCACGTTTTTTCCCTGGTCGAGCGGGCTTCGCGGGACAAGAAGCGGCGATTTTGAGCCAGACCGGGGCATCCCCGACCATGGGCGCGTCCCGGCGATCCCGGGAACGTCAGTTCCATGAGAGGCGCAGCACCCATGCACAGCACGGGAACCGTCCCGCAGTCGGCTCCGGCCCCTACGGAGCTCCCCACGGCCTCCGCCGGGGACCCCCACGGCACCACCGCCAGCCGCCATGCCCGCCGGTTCGGGCTGCCCGTCGCCACCGCCCTGGTCATGGGCAACATCATCGGCGGTGGCATCTTCCTCCTCCCTGCCTCCATCGCCCCCTTCGGCACGGTCAGCCTGGTCGCCTTCGGCGTGCTGACCGTCGGGGCCATCGCCCTCGCCCTGGTCTTCGGCCGCCTCGCGGCCCGCGACCCGCGCACCGGCGGGCCCTACGTCTACGCCCGCGAGGCGTTCGGCGACTTCGCCGGATTCCTCGCCGCCTGGGCGTACTGGATCACCACCTGGGTGTCCAACGCCGCGCTGGCCGTGGCCGCCGTCGGCTATCTGGACGTGCTGATCCCGGTCAACCACCACCGGTGGACCGCGTGCCTGGCCGCGCTGGCCCTGCAATGGCTGCCCGCGCTCGCCAACTTCGCCGGGACCCGCTATGTGGGCGCCGTGCAGCTGGTGTCCACGGTGCTGAAGTTCGTGCCGCTGCTGCTCGTCGCCGTCGGCGGACTGTTCTTCTTCGACCCCTCCCGGCTCGGCCCGTTCAACTCCAGCGGACACAGCGCGGTCGGCGCGGTGTCCGCCTCCGCCGCCCTGCTGCTCTTCTCCTACCTCGGGGTGGAGTCCGCCGCGGTCAGCGCGGGCGAGGTCAGGGACGCCCGCCGGAACGTGGGGCGCGCCACCGTCATCGGCACCGCCGGCGCCGCGCTGGTGTATCTGCTGGGCACGCTGTCCGTGTTCGGCACGGTCCCGCACGACCGTCTGGTGTCCTCCACCGCGCCGTTCTCCGACGCCGTGAACACCATGGTCGGCGGCGCCTGGGGCGGTACGGCCGTGGCGCTGGCCGCGCTGGTGTCCATGACCGGCTGCCTCAACGGCTGGACCCTGCTGAGCGCCCAGACGCCGTACGCGGCCGCCCGGGACGGTCTCTTCCCGGCCGCCTTCGCGCGCCGCAGCCGGGGCGTGCCGATCGTCGGTGTCACCGTCACGGTGGTCCTCTCCTCCCTGCTCACCGCCTACAACTACTTCTCGGGGTCGGCGAAGGTCTTCGACGTCCTGGTCCTCGTGACCACGTTCACCGCGACCGTGCCGTACCTGCTGGCCACCGCCGCCCAGATCTTCCATCTGGTCTCGGGCCGCCCCGGCTCCGTCGACCGGGGCCGGCTGCTGCGGGACTCGGTGATCACGGCGGTGGCCGCGGCCTTCTCGATCTGGCTGATGGCCGGGGCCGGCTATGCGGCGGTGTACCAGGGTGTGCTGTTCCTGTTCGTCGGGGTGATCGTCTACGCGGTGCTGGCCGCCCGACGGCAGCGGCAGCAGCAGCTCCAGCAGTCGTAGCCGCCTCCCCGGCCACGCCGGCGCCGGGCTACCGCGCCCCGGTGCCGGCGTGGCCGGGGCCGGTCCCGGAGCCCATGCGTATATGGGGGAACAGGGCCGGGACCTCGGCGCGGTAGGCGTCGTAGGAGGCGCCGAACCGGCCGGCCATCAGGGCGTCCTCGACCCGGACCCGCCGCAGCAGCCAGGGCACGGCGACCGCCAGGGCGCCCGCCCATACGCCGAAGCCGAAGCCGAGCATGGCGCCGGTGATCAGGCCGAGCAGCCCGGTGTAGATGGGATGGCGGACCAGCCGATAGGGGCCGTCGGTCCGCAGCTCGTGGTGTTCCTGGACCGTCGGCACGCTGGCCCACATGGTGCCGAGGACCCAGCGGGCCCACAGCAGCAGGGCGGTGGAGGCGATCGCGAGCAGGGCCCCGAACACCGCCAGCCCCGGCTGCCAGTACTCCAGCCGGCGCCAGAAGCCCTGGGTATGTCTGACCAGCACCGAGAACGCGAAGACTCCCGCGATCAGCAGCAGCCGGCGCGGCAGCTCGCGCCCCAGGCCGCGCCACCGGTCGGGGGCACGGGACCGCCGCCCACCGAAGTAGACGGCGCCGACGATCCACGCCACGACGAAGACCGCGGCGCAGACACTGATGGTCACGGCGAGTGCCGTGTGCAGAGAGGCCATGCGTCAAGACTGCTCCTCGGCCGCAGTGGATCACCAGCACCCACGGGTCGATGGAGAACCTGCCGTCCGACTCCACCCACGGGTGGAGAGGACGCGGCGGGCGAACGACGAGGACCGGGCGGCCCGGGCCGGCCGGCAGTGGGGCGCACCAGGCGACACCCGCCGGAACCGGGCCGTCCGGATTTGCGTCCCGGCCCCGGAGCGCCCCCGGCGGCTCCCCCGCCGCTCCGCCGGAAGCCCGGGCGCGCCGCCGGCGTCCGGCCCACCTGGAAACGTTCCGCCACGCCCCGTCCCTCGCCCGCTGCCGCTCCCGAGTCGGCACAGGGCATGCGCTCGGCACTCGAACAGAGCCTCAAGAGCCGCCATTTCCCGACAATATGACTGTTCTTCTCCGCCTTGCGACGCCACCCCGAACCCCGGCTACCTGGTGAGGAGCCGCCCCTCGGCGGGCGGACCACACCCCGTTAGGAGAACAAGGCATGAAGAAGGCATACGAAGCGCCGACCCTTGTCCGACTGGGCTCCTTCCGCAAGGAGACCGGACTGCTCCAGCGCTCCGGCAACGACCGTCTCATCCTGAGCAAGAACTGAACCGGCAGCCGGACGACGGTCCTGAACCGACCTCATGGCTGATCCGCACGTAACGGCGGGAACGGGCCCCGGCGCCACGCACTTCGCGGTCTTCGCAGACCGCGCGGACGCGGCCGCCGTGGCCCGCTCGCTCGCCCGCCCCGGCACCCGCACCCTCGACCACCCCTCGGGCCGGCCTTGGCTGGTCGGCCACTGGGACGACCAGGAGATCGTCAGCGCGCGGGTCGGTCCCGCCACCCTCGCCCTCGTCGGCTGTGTCTCCGCCACCGCCACCGAACTGGAGCGGGTGGCGCGCTCCCTGCGGGACCTCGCCGCCCTGGACGCGTGGGCACGCTCGCTGTCCGGCAGCTGTCACCTGGTGGCCGCCCTCGACGGCCGGATCCGGGTGCAGGGCACGGCCTCCGGCCTCCGGCTGGTCTGGCACGCCCGGCTCGCCGGAACCCGGGTGGCAGCGACCCGCGCCGACCTGCTGGCCCGCGCCCTCGGCGCCGAACCCGACCGGGAACAGCTGGCCGTACGACTGCTGTGGCCGGTCCCGCACCCCCTGTCCGACGCGCCGCTGTGGCCCGGTGTCACCCCGGTCGCCCCGCACGACGCACTCATCCTCGACCCGGACGGGACCGGTTTCCGCCACTCCCGCTGGTGGACCCCGCCGGAGCCCGTCGTCCCCCTGCGCACCGCCGCACCCCGGGTCCGCGAGGCCCTCACCGCGGCCGTCGGCGCCCGCACCCGGCCCGGCTCCACCGTCAGCTGCGACCTCTCCGGCGGGCTGGACTCCACCTCCGTCTGCTTCCTCGCCGACCGCTCGCCGGCCCGCGTCATCGCGTCCACCTGGCCGGGCCGCGACCCGGCCGACACCGATCTGCACTGGGCGCGGCGGGCCGCCGCCGCCCTGCCGGACGTCGAGCACGTGGTCTGGGACCCCGAGGAGTCCCCCCTCGTCTACACCGGACTGCTCGGCATCGACGACGTACTGGACGAGCCCACCATCGGTGTCATGGACCGCGCCCGGGTCCTGCACCATCTGCCCGCACTGGCCGAGCGGGGCAGCCGGGTGCATCTGACCGGCATCGGCGGCGACCACGTGGCCTGGTGCTCCGAGGCGTACTACCACCGGCTGGCGCGCCGCCGCCCGCTGTTCGCCCTGCGGCAGCTGCGCGGCTTCCGGGCCCTGTGGCAGTGGCCGCTCGGCCCGCTGCTCGGCGCCCTGGCCGACTCCCGGCCGTACGGCACCTGGCTCGCGGACGCCGAGCACCGGCTGCGCGACCCGCTGCCCCCGACGGTGACCACCAGCCTGGGCTGGGGTATGAGCCCGCGGCTGTTCGGCTGGGTCACCCCCGAGGCCGAGCAGCTGGCCCGCACCGCGCTGCGGACGGCCGCCCGGCAGGCACAGCCCCTGCACCCGGACCGCGGACTGCACACCGACCTGGAGCAGATCCGCGACTGCACCCGCATCGTCCGGCAGTGGGACCACATGGCCGCCCGCCACGGGCTCCCCATGGCCTCACCGTTCCTGGACGACCGGGTCATCGAGACCTGCCTCGCCGTGCGTCCCGAGGAACGCGTCTCGCCCTGGCGGTACAAGCCGCTGCTGACCGAGGCCATGCACGGTGTCGTACCCGAGGAGTGCCTGCGCCGGACCACCAAGGCGGCCGCCGCCATGGACGCGGCCGACGGGCTGCGCCGCCACCGCGGCGACCTCATGGCGCTGTGGGAGGACTCGCGGCTGGCCCAACTGGGGCTGGTCGACGCCGCCGCGCTGCGCCGCCTGGCGGAACGGCCCGCCACCCGTCAGCTGCGGGAGGCCGTCCTCTACTCGACCATCGCCGTGGAGGTGTGGCTGCGCGCGCTGGACCGTACGGGCCGCAGCGCCCTCGCATGAACCGTGACGTGAAGCCGAACGAAAGGGAGCACCGCCATGGCACTGCGGTTCGGAGCCGACGTCTGCACCGCGAAGACCGACTACGGCACCGTCCTCCTCGACCAACGCACCGGAGAGTACTGGGAGTTGAACCCGACCGCGACCCTGGTCGTGGACACCCTCATGGCGGGCGGTGACGAGGCGGCCGCGGCCGCGGCGGTCACCGAGGCGTTCGACGTCGACGCCGACCGGGCGCGGGCCGACGTCTTCGCGCTGGTGCAGCAGCTGCGCGCCGGCGGGCTGGCCGCATGAGCACGCCCAGCGCCCTGCAACGGCCGTACGACGTTCCGCTCGGCCGGCGGCTCGCCGCCCGCCTGGTCCTCCTCCCGGCCCTGCTGCTGGCCCTGTTGCCGCCCCGCCGCATCCGCGCCGCCCTCCAGCTGCTGCGCCGGGGCGCCGGGCCCGCCACCGCGGACCAGGCACAGGGCGCCCGGGACGCCCTGTGCGCGGTGAGCCTGCGCTGTGCGAGCCCCAAGGGCTGTCTGCCGCGCTCCCTCGGCGCCGCCCTGCTGTGCCGGCTGGGCGGCAGCTGGCCGACCTGGTGCACGGGGGCGAGCGTGGTCCCGCCCTTCACCGCCCACGCCTGGATCGAGGCGGAGGGCCGGCCGGTCGGCGAGGACCTGCCCGACGACTACTTCGCCCGGATGATCTCCGTCGGCCCGGTCCCCCGATGACGGCGAGCGCCGAGCGCGGTGCCACCACCGGCCGGTCCACGCGGGCCGCGGTCCTCGCCGTCTGGCGGCTGGCCGGCCGGCACCGCGGGGCGATCGCCGCCGCCACCGTGCTGACGCTGGCGGCGTCGGCGCTCGGGCTCGCCCAGCCGCTGCTGGCCAAGCGGGTGGTGGACGCGAGCGGCGGGCGGCAGCCGCTGTGGCCGCCGCTGCTGCTGCTCGCCGCCCTGTTCGCCGCGGAGGCCGCGACCGGCGCCGTCGGCCGGTTCCTGCTGGAGCGGACGGGCGAAGGCGTCGTACGCCAGCTGCGCCACACCTTGGTGGGGCGGTTGCTGCGGCTGGAGATGCGGGAGTACGACCACCAGCGCGGCGGTGATCTGATCGCGCGGGTGACCGCCGACACCACCCTGCTGCGCGAGGTCGTCGCCCAGGCCCTGGTCGACCTGGTCACCGGGGCTCTGGTCGCGGCCGGCGCGCTCGCCCTGATGGCGTGGCTCGACCCGCTGCTGCTCCTGCTGGTCGCCGCGACCGTGGCCACCGCCGCGGCCGTGGTCACCCTGCTGCTCCAGGGCATCCGCAGCGCGGCCGAGCGGATGCAGACGTCCGTGGGCGCGGTCGCCGCCGACCTCGAACGGGCCCTGGGCGCCCTGCCCATGGTCCGGGTGTACCGCGCGGAATCGCGCGAGGCGGCCCGCATCGGGGCCCGGGTCGACGACGCCTGCGCGGCCGGGGTGCGCGCCGCGCGGTTCGCGGCGGTGATGAGCAGCGCGGTGGAACTCGCCGTACAGGGCTCCTTTTTGCTGGTCCTCGTCATCGGCGGGCTGCGCGTGCACGGCAGCGGGCACTCGCTGGGCGACCTGGTCGCGTTCCTGCTGTACGCGTCCTACCTCGTGGTGCCCCTGTCGTCGGTGTTCCGCGCGGTCGGTCTGATCCAGCGGGGCATGGGCGCCCAGCTGCGGATCGAGGAGACCCTGGAGCTGCCGGTGGAGCCCACCGGGCCCGCAGCCCCGCCCTTCTCCCGGCCCCAGGCCGACGTCCCCGCCCTCACGCTGGAGGACGTGCACTTCAGCTACCGGCCGGGCCGGCCGGTGCTGCGCGGTGTCTCCTTCACCGTGCCGCAGCGGCACCAGGTCGCGCTCGTCGGCCTCTCCGGGGCGGGCAAGAGCACGGTGTTCGCGCTGATCGCCCGGTTCTACGAGCCCGACAGCGGGCTGCTGCGCTTCCACGGGCACCCGGCGCCGGACCTCGGCCGCGCCGCCTGCCGGAACCAGCTCGCCCTGGTCGACCAGGGCAGCCAGGTCGTCCAGGGCACGCTGTACGACAACATCGCCTACGGCCGCCCGGACGCCACGGACGACGAGGTGCGCCGGGTGGTCCGGCTGGCCCGGCTGGAGCAGCTGGCCGAGCGGCTGCCCGGCGGACTGCACGGCGCCGTCGGCGAGCACGGGGCCACCCTGTCCGGCGGTGAACGCCAGCGCGTCGCCCTGGCCCGCGCCCTGCTCACCCGCCCGGCCCTGCTGCTCCTGGACGAGCCCACCTCGCATCTCGACGCCCTCAACGAGGCCGCGCTCACGGCCGCCCTGCGGGACGTCACCGAGGAATGCGCGGTCCTCGTCATCGCCCACCGGCTCTCCACGGTCCAGCACGCGGACCGGATCGTCGTCCTGGACGAGGGCCGCGTCACGGCCTGCGGACGCCACGAGGACCTGCTGACCACCAGCCCGGTCTACCGCAGCCTGGCCAGAGCCCAGATGCTGCGCCCGGCCCCCGTCACTTGAAGGGAACGGTGAGCCACGGACTGTCCGGGTCGGACATCAGGAGCCGGTGCAGGTCGACCATGTCGGTGTACCACTCCCCGAACTCCTCGTCGTCGAAGTGCAGGCAGCGGCCCAGGATGTAGCCGGCGGCGAAGTCCCGCCAGGACTTGTACGACCGCGCGGAGGCCCGGCCCGCCTCGATGACGGCGGCCTCGGCCTCCTGGAGGGAGCAGTACCGGGAGCCCAGTCCCCAGCGGGCCATGCCCGAGGCCCGCCCGAAGTTCCAGGCGTCCACGGAGGTGACGAACCGGTTCTCGTCGAGGATCCCGTCGGCCCGGAAGCGTGCCTCGTAGCGGGTGATGCGCCCGACGAGATGCTGAACCCCCTTGATCCGTGCCTCCGTCTCCGCCTCGGGGACGGCGGGCGTGGTGGTGACGCCGTCCGGAGTGAGGACGGTCTCGCCGCCCGTACGGGCCCGCAGCACCCTGGCGACCGCGTCCCGCCAGTAGGCGGTGTCGACATGGCCGCCGAAGTCGCGGGCGATCGTACGGCGCAGCCCGAGGGCGAACTCCCAGACGGGGTTGGCGCCGTCCGGGTCGAGCAGGGCGCGCTGCTGTTCCTGCCACTCCTCCCGGCTGGTGACGCCCCACCACTCCTGGAGGGTCCGGCGTTCCTGGGGATAGCCGTTGCCGTGATACGCCATCGCGTTCCAGGGGAAGCCGTACCGCACGACCAGCAGCGCGCCGCAGGCGAGCCCCTGAGCGACGGGGCCCTCCAGGGGCCCGCCGAACCGGAGTGTGCGCACCCTCGCGCGGTTCAGCGGGCCCTCGGCCGTGTGCTGCGCCCAGGCGGCCGAGTGCGGCGGCGCGGAGGGCAGGAACGCCTCGCAGGGGCTGCCCGGGTTGACCACGATCACGGGCGGATCGCTGGGCTCCCACACCCGGGCGAACCAGTCGAGGCTCTGCCAGTCGAGCACCCGCTGCGGGTCCGGCACGGGCAGCATGCCCTCCGTGTACACGGGCCAGATCCGGCCGCCGGCGACCCGGGGATCGTGTCCGAAGACGGGGATGGTCCGGCTCGGCCGGGCGTCCGCGCCGTCGCGCCGTATCTCGAAGTACAGCCGGCTGTCCGCGAGTGTGTCGAAGTAGGCCGCCCAGTCCTCCCGTGACTTGGCCTCGAAGAGGGCCTGTTCGACAGCGGTCGGCGGAGTCCAGACCTGCGGGGAGGGGGCGGGTGGAGTCGGCGGATGCGGCCTCGCGGGCCCGAACCCGGCGGATGGCGGACCGAACGACATGTTCACCCTTTTCAACTCTCGGCGCGCTGAGGCGACTTGACTGGCGTGGTCATGTTAGGAGACGCACCGCCGACGGCCTCGGCGGGGTGGACGTCGGTGCACGTCACATGGTCCGTGCCCGGTGACGGCATTGTCCGGAGTCCGTGACACGAGACGTTCCGGTGATGCGGCCTGAGCTGCGGCGTTGTTACTGTCCGACCGTTGCGCGGCCGACATGGCCGCCTCTGACCAGGGGGGACGTCCCGACATGAACACGCAGCGCCTCAGACCCGCCGCCCTCGCGCTCACCGTCGCCGCACTGGCCGCGGCGCTCACCGGTTGCCAGGGGAACGGTTCCACCGCGGGAGCAGAGCACTCACCGGGCACCTCCGCCACGGCGAGCCGGACGCCCGGCGGCGACAAGGGCGGGGCCACAGGAGGCACCGGCGGCCCGGGGAGCGCGGCTCCCACGTCGACCGCGACGCCGGGTGCGGGCGGTACCGCAACGCCCGCGGCGAAGCCCGCCGCCAAGACACCCGGCTCCGCCACGCCCACGGCACCGGCAACCGGCTGCGCGAGCACGGCACCGGACCCGGACCATGTCGACCCCGACGAGATCGCCGTCTACCGCGTCGAGGAACTGCCCGCCGGCACCGGCAAGGTCAACCTCGTCATCCAGCACGGGGCGTGGGGATGCCCCGGCAAGGACTCCGACGGCACGCCGTTCGTCGTCACCGGCGAGGACAGCCGCTGGGCCCTCGACCAGGCCGCCTACGTCACCGCCACCAACCCCATCGTCGCCGGCAGCAAGAACCGGCGCATCGGTGTGCAGGAACTGGTCGACTGGATCAAGGCGCACCCGAACTCCGGACTGGTCTTCAAGTACGCGACGGGCGACGACGGCGCCATCCACTCCCTGGAACAGGTCTACACGCCGTAACCACGAGCGGGTCATGGGCCCTACCGGCTGCGGCTCGGCGCGTCGGCCGGGGCGACGGCCGGTTCGGCCTCGGGCGAGCGCTGGCGGGTTAGGACGAGGCTGGCCATCGCCGTGATCGCCATCGCGGCGATGCCGACCCACGCTGCCGTGGTGTAGGCGCTGTCGTGGGGGAAGACACGGCCGCTGTCGGTGCCGGCGGCGAGGACCAGGCCACCGATGGCGCTGCCGAGTGAGTACCCGACGCTGCGCATGACGTAGTTGATGCTCATGGCGCTGGACGTCTCGCTCTTGGGGGTGACGGCCAGGATGACGCCGGGCGTGGCGGCCGAGAAGCTGCCGACGCCGAGGCCCAGCACACTCATCGCCAGGAACAGCTCGGCCAGGTGCGACCGGGCCGTGGCGAAGAGGACGAACCCGGCGGCGATGACGACAGCGCCGCCGGCCAGGAGCCAGGGGTCGTCGATCCGTTCGCGCATCCGAGGCGTGAGCTTGCCGGCGACGAACCCGAGCACGGAGAACGGCACGAGCACCAGCCCGGCGACGAAGGTGTCGAGCCCGAAGCCGTATCCGGCGCTGTGTGGCGTCTGCGCGTACCGGGAGATGAGCGTGAACAGGATGTACATGCCGATCGCGCCGACGAACATGGCGGCGTTCGCTCCGGCCACCACCGGGTGCCGGAGCGCCCGCACATCGACCAGGGGCGTCTCGGCGCGCAGTTCGGAGACGGTCCAGACGCAGAGCAGGAGCACGGCGACGAGCGCGAGGACCACCGCCACGGCGAGGTGATGGCTCCACAGGCTCTTCTCGCCGGCCAGGAACAGGACGAGGAACAGTCCACCCGCCAGGAGGAGCGCGCCCGTTGTGTTCACATGGGCCGCACGGCCTTCAGGTGCTTCGGGTATGGAGCGCCAGGCGGCCAGGAAGGCGACGATCGTGACCACCAGACCGAGGCCGTAGGCGGCGCGCACCCCGCCCCACTCGGTGAGCAGCCCGGCGAGCGGGTAGCCGACGCCGACCCCGATGATGGACACCACCGAGACCAGGGCGATGGTGCCCGCGCTGCGCTCCTCGGGGAGATGGTCGCGGGCCACGCCCATCATCAGCGCCGTCAGACCGAGCCCGATGCCGTGTGCGGCCCTGCCGACGAGCAGCCACGCGAACGGCAGGGGCAGCACGGTGAGCGCACTGCCGACGACGACGACCGCCAGCGTGGCGAGGATCGTGGCACGTCGGTGCGGGCCGGCTCCGAGCCGGCCGAGGACGGGCGTGGCGATCGCGCCGCTCAGCAGCGCGATGGTCAGGGTCCACTGCGCGCTGTCGAGCGAGACGCGGAACGAGGTCGCCACGCTGGTGATGAGCGGTGCGCCGAGGCTGGCGACTGCCGACACGACCAGGGCGATGAACACCAGGGACGGGACCAGCAGCCGTGCCTCGGAGCGCTCCCGGGTCGTGTTCATCGGCCGGCCCCCGTCGTGATGTGGTGGAAGTTGATCCGTACCGAGTCGCGGACCTCGGGGTCGCCGCTGGCGGCGAAGCCGGGGCGGAGCGACGGCGAGCCCACGCGGGGCCGTGAGGGCATCGTCACCTGACGGGGAGCCGGACGCGGCACGGCCGCTAATGTGGGTATGGGGATCATGCGCGGACCGTAGGTCCCGGAGCGAGCCGCCGTCAACGCATCATCGGACCCGCCTCGGTGTCCGTCGGCTGTCACACGGTGTCCGGGGGGTAGAACTGGCGCACCCAGCGGCGGTAGTGGCCGATGGCGCTCTCCCCGGGGGCGAGCACGGGGTCCGGCTCGTACCGCTTGGCGTTCCAGATCCTGGCGTCCTGGCGCATCTGGTGGGCGATGGTCCGCACGAGCGCTTGTCCCGCGACCGTGGACCAGGACAGGGAGGCGGCCTTCCAGAGCCGGGAGGAATCCGCGTGCGCGGCGTCCTTCGTCACGATGACCACACGCAGGTACGTCTGCCATGGCCCGACGGGGGTCGCCGTGAGCAGGACGCCCAGTCTCAGTCCGACCTGATCCAGCGTCACCTCGCCCGACGCCAGGCCGAGGCCGGACAGCGCCAGGCCCTGCTCCACCTTGATGGTCGCCAGGCCGACGGAGAGCGCGATGTCCGCCCGGAAGGAGATGCGCAGCAACGGCCCTTCCTCCACCGGCGGGGCCGCCTCTTGAAGGGAGACGTTGTGTACGACCCCCTGGTGCTCGTAGTCGACGAAGCTCTCCATGACCTCCTGGGGATGCGAGGCCAGGAGCGTGCTCCAGGAGGCGACGGGCGTGAACCTGTCGTCGAATATCTCCGAGGGCTCCCAGGCGGGCGGCGCGGCATCATGGCCGTGCCACACATAGATGACCTTGCCCCGCTCGCGCACGGTGTACTGCCCCAGCGTCATCCGGGGCGGGGTTCCGCCCGGGACCTTGACGCAGGATCCCTCGACGTCGAAGGCGAAGTGGTGGAACGGGCACACGAGATGCTCGCCCTCGACCACTCCCCCGACGCCGAGGTGGGCGCCCAGGTGGGGGCAGTGGGCATCCACGACCCGCAGGACGCCGGCCCTGGTGCGGTAGAGGACGACATCGCGGCCCATGAAGCGGCGTTTCACCACCGCGCCGGCCGGCACCTCACGGGACAGCGCCAGGGAGAACCATCCCGACGGGTACGGCAGCGGCGCCCCGTCCGCCTCTCCCCTGACCGGGTCGGTCCCCGACGGAACGGCTCCCGGCCACACTCGCTCTCGGAGCCTGGCCAGCGTGTGGCTGTTCACGGTCTTCCTCCAAGTCCCTTTGCCGACGGCCGCCACCCGGGCGGCGACCGCGCTCGTAGCAGTCGCTTCGGTGTCGTGCTGTCCAGCGGTCAGTCTTCTGTCTCCCTCGCCTTCTCCGCGGCGTAGATACGCATCAGGTCGTCGAAGTGGTACCGCTTGGGGGCGTACTCCCGGACCAGGTGCGCGCAGGCGAGCCCGGTGAGCGACTGCAACGCCTCCAAGGCCGGCACGTGGGCCAGCCGGCCCGCGTCGGCGGCGGTGATGTCGCGTACCCGGTGTGCGCCGAGCACGCGGAACATGCGCGCCTCGGCGCTCGTCAGACGCTCGTACGACCACGAGAAGGCCGCCCGGATGTCCCCCGAAGTGCGGCCGCCGCGCAGCACGTCGAGCCGATTCTGCTCGCTCTCCAGTTCCTCGGCCAGGTGACGCAGCGGGACCATGGGCCGTGCGACCGCTCGCGTGGCCGCTATCACCAGCGCCAGGGGCAGCCGTGCGCAGGCCTCGGTCACGTCCGACAGGGAGGCGCTGTCGACGGTGAGGCCGTCGGCGGCCAGCCTGCTGGTGAGCAGGGTCTCCGCCTCGGCCCTGGAGGGCACGTCCAGGGTGGTCAGATGGGCGCCGTGCGAGGTCACCAGGCCGGTGAGTTTGCGGCGGCTGGTGATGACCACCATGCCCTGCGGGGCGGCCGGGATCAGGGGCTGCACCTGCGCGCTGTCATACGCGTTGTCGATCAGGATGAGCATCTGCCGCTGTGCGAGGACGGTCCGGTACAGGTTGACATAGGCCGCCGGGGTCATCGTGTCCGGCTCCGGCAACGGGATCAGCGGGGCGAGGACGGACCGGATCGCTTGTTGAATACTCACCGAATCGGCCGCCGGGCTGAAAGCACCCAGATCTATGTACAGTTGCCCATCGGGGAATCGGTCGGCGACTTTATGGGCGAAATGCAGGGCGAGGGCCGTCTTGCCGATTCCCGGGGCGCCGCACAGCACGGAAACCACCGGGGAGGAGCCGACCGGCGACATCTCGTTCGCCAGGTCGGTGAGCACTCCGAGTTCGGTTTTGCGCCCGATGAAGTGCCGGGGTTCGGCGGGGAGTTGATGGGGAATGTCGACCGGGGGCCGGGGGACCTCGTGGCTCTGCGGGCGCGGCTCCCGCGCGGTCTCGGCCTGGACCCGCTGCGGCGGAACGGGCAGCGACAGGGACTGCATCGGGTCGCCCGCCAGGATGAGTTGCTGGAGGTGCTGCAACGGGCCGCCGGGGTCGATGCCGTAGTCCTCGGCGAGAAGCCGGCGCGCCCGGGTGAACGTGTCCAGCGCCTCCGCCCGCCTGCCGCACCGGTACAGGGCGAGGATGAGCTGCTCCCACCGTCGCTCGCGCAGTGGCTGCGCGGTGGTGAGTGACATCAGGAGCGGCAGCAGTTCATGGTGCTGGCCGAGGGCCAGTCGCGCGTCCACCAGCTGTTCCTGGACCGTGTGGCGGTGCTCGAGCAGTTCCGAGATGACCGGCTGCATGATCGGCGTGGCCGGGATGTCGGCCAGCGGCGGGTCGGCCCAGGCGTCCAGGGCGCGCTGGAAGAGCCGGGCGGCGTCGTCCACGTCGCCCAGCAGCTGGGCCGCCCGCGCCTGCTGGGCCAGGCCCTGGAAGCAGTGCAGGTCCAGCACGTCGCCTTCGCGCAGCGCGAGACCATAGCCGTCAGGGCCCGTGTGCAGGCGCTCCCTGATCGGAGCCGCCTTGCGCAGACCGTAGAGGTTGCTGCGCAGCGCGCCACCCGGATCGCTGGGCAGGTCGGTGCCCCACAACGCCTCCGCGAGATATCCCTTATTAACGCGACGCCCGCTGTTAAGTAAAAGAATTCCCAAGGTGCTCCGCTGGCGCGGTCTCGTAATGGGCCAGGGATCGCCGTTCGCACAACGCATCGCGACTGGACCAAGGATTGCGAACTGCACGTCCCCTCCTTGCCCGAGTAGCAGCTCTCACCGACATGAAGCCATGAAGCGTCTCAGCCCTCGGACGCACGATGTTATTAAATCATTATTTTGGCGATTGCCGTCAAGTCCCGACGGCGATTTCTGCTTTGTGGCCGGGATCATATTTAGGGATACGTATGTGATCTTTGTCTGTAATTGTGACCGGAGAGTCATTTTCGTGGTGCCGCCCAGGCGATCCCGGGGTGAGCCGTGGACTGAACGATCGGCCGGACCCGCCCCACAAAAACCGCGCTGACCTGCGAGATCACGCTGCGATCACGTTTGCGTCACGGCCCCGTCGCGAGCAGGCTGATAGTCTGACGGCCGCGAAAGGCGCTCATTTACGTCGCATCAATAAAACACTCGATCGTTCATTATCGGCCCTCTTTTCGGATGGGCCTGAATGTGACTTGACGCACCTGGGGGAATCGCATGCGCAACGTGGTTGCGGACAAGAGGACCACCACAGATCCCAGTAACAGCGTTCCTGTGGCGCCCGGCGGCCTCCCGGTCGTGGGTCACGCAGTGAAGGCACTCCGTGATCCAAGGGGATTCCTGCGTTCGCTGGTCGCGGACGGCGACATGATGCGCATCAACGTCGGCCCGCTCAAGGCGGTGTTCGTCTGTGACCCCGAGCTGATCTCGCAGGTACTTCTCAACGACCGCGTCTACGACAAGGGCGGTCTGCTGTTCGACAAGGCCCGGGAGGTGTTCGGCGACGGTCTGGTGACCTGCCCGCATTCCATGCACCGGCGCGAGCGCCGACTGGTACAGCCCGCGTTCCACCGCAACCGGCTTCCCGGCTACACCCAGGCCATGACCGAGGGGACAACCCTGCGGACCAGCCCGTGGCGTGACGGTCAGGTCCTGGACATGCCGTCGGAAATGCTCAGCCTGACGATGCACAACATGTTGCAGGCGATGCTCGGCGGGATGGTGTCGGCGGAGGACCTGCGTCAGACGGTCAGCGACGCCATCGAGGTGCTGCACGCGACGTACCGGCAGACCTTCATGCCGGCGGCGCTGAACCAGATCCCGACCCCCGGCAACCGGCGCTATCAGCGGGCTGTGGCCGGACTCCACAGCACCGTCGCCGACATCATCGACAAGGCCCAGGTCAGCTCCGAGGACCACGGGGACCTGCTCTCGGCGCTCCTGACGTCCCGCGACACCGAGTGCCCGGCCGACGGCCAGAGCGAGCGTCTGAGCAGCGCCGAACTCCGCAACGAGGTCCTCACCTTCCTGGTGGCGGGCTCGGAGACCACGGCGATCGCCCTGTCCTGGGCGCTCTACCTCGTCGCCACCAACCCGGATATCCAGCAGCGGCTGTGGGACGAGACCGACCGGGTCCTGGACGGCAAGCCGGTGTCCTACGAGCACGTGCCCGACCTGAAGGTCGCGCACCAGATCATCACCGAGACGCTGCGGCTGTACCCGCCGGCCGGGATGATCTGGACCCGGATCGTCACGGCGGACACCCACCTGGGCGGCTACGACATCCCGGCCGGGACGACCATCGCGTACAGCTCCTACGCCGTCCACCGCCAGGCGCGCTACTACACCGACCCCGACGTCTTCAACCCCGACCGCTGGGACGCCGAAGCGCTGCACGCGGCACCGCGCAACAAGGCCTACCTGCCCTTCGGCGGCGGCGCACGCAAGTGCATCGGCGACCAGTTCGCCATCATCGAGGCCGTACTGGCGCTGACGGACATCGCCTCCCGCTGGCGGCTGGAAACCATTCCCGGCCAGAAGCCCCCGGCCGTCACCCCCTCCATGGGACCGCGTCATCTCAAGATGCGCCTGCGTGCCAGGACCGCATCACAGCGCACGGCATAGCGCGAACGCACGGATCCGTTCGACACAGCCAGACAGGTTCTGCCGCCCGGAGCGAGGCAGATCCTGTCGCCCAGGGAGACCGGCAAGCCGATCGCCCGGCTCGCCCGTGCCCTGGGGCGCAAAAGCCTCCACGGCTTCCGGGGAATATCGACCCCATTCCGGCAACGCTGTATTCCATAGCGAACTAGTTCACGTAGCCGCACTGCGGGTATGACTGCGTGCGGTGAATCGGGTTTCGCCACATCCGGATCATTTTACTCTTCGGTGGTTACCGGTCCCCTCAGCACGGGGACCAATACGAGTGTCCGAGATACCGGCAGCCGCGTAAACAACTACAGGATCCCCCTGTTCGGAAACGCGAGCGATCACCCATACAAAAAATCGCGAGCGGTCACGCGTGCGGAAAAAAATACGCGAAAGGCAGACGCAGTAATGGTGAGTAAAGAACGAGGCGACATGAGTAGTGCGGAGACGGCACCGGGGTCGGGCGAGCCTGTTGCGGTGGTCGGCGTGGGACTCCGTCTCCCCGGGGGAATCACCACACTGGACGGGTTGTGGGAGGCCTTGTCCGGTGGCCAGGATCTTGTGACGTCGGTACCCGGTGACCGGTTCAACACCGATGATTTTGTTGCAGAGGGCGGGCCGCGACCGGGGAAGTCGTACACCGACGCGGCCGGCATTGTCGGCGACGTGTGGGGGTTCGACCCGGAGTATTTCGGTATATCGCCGAAGGAAGCCGGTCAGATCGATCCGCAGCAACGGCTGCTGCTGGAGTGCGCGGTGGAGGCCTTCGACGACGGAGGCATCGATCCGCGGCTGCTGGCCGGTGCGGACGTCGGTGTCGTCATGGGGCTGACCGTGCAGGACTACTGGGGTCTGCTGACCCGACGTCCCGGCGTGCTGAACTCGTTCGCCCCCACCGGTACGGGCGCGTTCAGCGCGGCGAACCGGATGTCGTACCTGTTCGACTTCCACGGGCCCTCCCACACGGTGGACACGGCGTGTTCGTCGTCCTTGACGGCCCTGCACCTGGCGGCCGAGCTGGTCCGTTCGGGCCGTTGCGAGGCCGCGTTGGCCGGCGGTGTGAACCTGGTCCTCGGCCCGGGCGGACACGTCATGTCCAGCCAGGCGTCGATGCTCTCCCCGACGGGGCGTTGTCACTCCTTCTCCGACAACGGCGACGGCTTCGTCCGGTCGGAGGGCGCCGGCGTGGTGCTCCTGAAGCCCCTGAGCCGTGCTCTGGCCGATGGTGACCGGGTGCACGCGGTGATCAGGTCGTCGGTGGTCAATTCCGACGGGCGCACCCTCGGTATGTCCATGCCCGGCGCGGACGCCCAGGCGGCGATGCTGGAGCGCGCGTACGCCGAGGCCGGTGTGCACGCCGACCAGGTGTCGTACGTGGAGGCGCACGGAACCGGAACGGCGGCGGGCGACCCGACGGAGTGCGAGGCTCTCGGGCGGGTTCTGGGACGGCGGCGCCAGGGCAAGCCGCTGCCGATCGGCTCGGTGAAGTCGAACCTGGGGCACCTCGAGGCGGCAGCCGGCATGGCGGGTCTGTTCAAGGCCATGCTGGTCCTGCGCAAGCAGCAGGTGCCCGCCACCCTGCACGCGCAGCCCCTGAACCACGCGATCGACTTCGACGCACTGGGGCTGAACCCGGTCACGGAGATGCAGCCGCTGGACGGCGAGCCCGGCGCGCGGCGCATCGCCGGTGTCAACTCCTTCGGTATCGGCGGCGCGAACGCGCACGTGGTGCTGGAGTTCCCGGAGACCGTCGGGGACGGGGCTTCGGGTACCGAGCGGCCGGCCACGGCCGTGCCGGTGGTGGTCACCGGCCGGACCGAGGCGGCGCTGCGGGAGTCGGCGCTGACGATGGCCTCCTACCTGGAGGGCCTGGACGATTCCGCCCTGGTGGACGTCGGGTTCACCACGGCGCTGCGGCGCGAGCGCCGTGAGCTGTCCACCGCCGTGCTGGCCTCCAGCGGCGCAGCGGCCGCCCAGGCACTGCGCGAGATGGCGGAGAAGGGCGCCTCGGACGAGGCGGCTTCGGCCACCAGCACGGCCCGGGGCCGCGTCGGGTTCATCTTCAGCGGCAACGGTACCCAGTGGCCGCGGATGGGTGCGGAACTGCTGGGGCAGGACGCTGCCTTCACCGCCGAGATCCAGGCCGTCAGCCGCGAACTGGAACCGCTGCTGGGCTGGTCGGTCGAGGCGGAGATGGCGACGCCGGACAACGGCCGGTGGGCGCTGACGGAGGTGGCGCAGCCGATGCTGTTCGCCCTCCAGGCCGGCCTGATCATGTCGCTGCGCGAGCGGGGCGTGCTCCCGCACGCGGTCGCGGGCCACAGCGTCGGTGAGGTCGCGGCCGCCTACTGCGCCGGGATCCTGGACCGCACCCAGGCCTGTCGCGTGATCGCGTACCGGAGCCTCGCCCAGGCACCCACCTTCGGCACCGGGCGGATGGCGGCCGTGGCGCTGTCGCCCGCGCAGGCCCAGCGGATGCTCGACGAGATGGGCGCGAGCGAGCGTGTGGTGGTCGCGGCCGTCAACTCCGGCAACGACGTCACCCTGGCCGGGGACAGCGACACGCTGGAGGCCATCGAGGAGCGCTGCGTTCGCGACAGCGTGTCCTTCCGGTTCCTGCGCCTGGACTACCCCTTCCACAGCCCGGCCATGGACGCCGTCCGCGGCCCGCTGCTGGAGGGCCTCGGACAGCTCGAGGCCCGCGAGGGCGAGATCCCGATGGTCTCCACCGTCACCGGCCGCGCGCTCGCGGACCATGAGATGGACGGCGACTACTGGTGGCGCAACGTGCGCGAACCGGTCCAGTTCGCCGCGGCGGTCGAGGCGCTCATCGGCGCGGAGCACGGCTGTGACGTGCTGGTCGAGGTCGGCCCGCACCCGGCGCTCAGCGGCTACCTGCGCCGCATCGCCGTCGACGCGGGAGCCTCGGTCGAGGTGGCGCCGACGCTGACCCGGATCAACGCCGGCCCGCAGGCTCTGACCGGCACCGTGCTGCACACGGTCGCGGCCGGTGCGCAGCTGGACTGGGACCGGTTCTTCCCGCAGGGCGGCCGCGTCGTGGACGTCCCGGCCTACGCGTGGCAGCGCCGGCGCTACCAGTTGGGCGACCCCTCGTGGTGGGCCGACCACGAGATGGCGCCGGTGACGCAGCCGGCTCCGTCCAATCCGCTGCTGGGCCGGCGCCTGCTCGGGGCCGACCCGACGTGGGGCCGGGAGCAGAACGCGGCCTGGATCTCCGATCACAAGGTCGGCGAGGCCGTCCTCATGCCGGGCACGGGCTTTCTCGACATGGCGCTGTCGGCGGCCCGCGAGGTGTCCGGCGGCCCCGTGGAACTGCTCGACGTGTCGCTGATCAGGTCGCTGGCCCTGCCCAGCGATCCCGGCTCGGCTCCGGTACGCACCACCACTACCGTCCGTCCCGACGGAACCTTCGTCGTCGCCGGGCACACCGGCGCGGACATCGAGGCCGTCCAGCACGTGAACGGGCGGTGGCGCGGCCTGGCCGATGCCAGGCCCGCCCCGGTGGACGTGGCCGCTCTCGCCGGCCGCCTCACCGAAACCGTGGACACGTCCGACCACTACCGGGCCTGCACCGCGGTGTCGCTCCACTACGGGCCGGCGTTCCAGGTGCTGGCAGGGCTGTCCGTCCAGGACGGCGAAGGCCTGGCGCAGCTTCGTACGGATCACTTCGCCGACGCCGAGCACCAGGCCCGTGTCGTCCTCCTCGACGGCTGCCTCCAGGCGATGCTGCCGCTCTCCGCCCACGTGGTCACCGGCTCCGCGGAGCGTTACGTCCCGCACCTGCCGGTGTCGATGGGGAGCGTCCGCGTCTGGGGTCCCCTGCCCGCCACCGTCATGGCGTACCTGCGGCTGACGTCCGTCACCGAGACCGGGCTCATGGCCGACATCACCGTGTGCGACACCGACGGAACGGTCCTGCTCGACCTGAAGGACGTGTACGCGCGGCGCATCGAGAACAGCGGTTCTCCCGCGCCCGAGCTGTACACCGAGGAGCTCAAGGCACGCCCGCGGATGACCGCGCTGCCCGGCACCCCGTCTCCGCTCCCCGCGCCCGCCCGCGTCATCGACGAGTGCGGCCCGGTCATCACCCGGCTCGACGACGCGTTCCGGGACCGTGGCTACGACGGCCACATGGAACGGTCCCGGCAGCTGAGCGCGCACTACATGGCGGCCGCGGTGAGCAGCATCCTGGAGTCCGCGGTGGCGCGAGGCGCCATCGAGCTGGACGGACCGGTCGGTGGACGGGTCTTCACCCTCGACGACCTGAAGACCGCCGGCGTCAGGGAGATCCTGTCCCCGCTGGTCGAGATGATGCTGGCGATCGGGGCCCGGCACGGGCTGCTGACCGCCCGTGCCGACGGCGGCTGGGTGCAGAGCGGTACCCCCGCGCCCGAGGAGCTCTTGCAGCAGCGGCTGAACGAGTTCCCCGAGCTCATCGTGATGTGGCAGGCCGCCGCATGGGTCGGGCGCAGCCTGGCCGGCGTCCTCACCGGTGCGGAAGAGGGACTGGAGGTGCTGTTCGGCGAGTCCGGTCCCATCGCCGCGCAGGTGTACAACCACGACCCGGGTCTGACGTATCTGTCCGACGCCGCCGTGGCCTACCTCGAGGCCGCCCTGGCCGAGTGGCCGGCCGACCGGCCGTTGCGGATCCTGGAGATCGGCGCCGGCACCGGCGGCTTCACCGCGCGCATCCTGCCCCACCTGCCGCCCGAGCGTACGCACTACGTGTACACGGACGTCTCCGCGGCGTTCTTCCCCAAGGCCGAGGCCCGGTTCGCCGCCTTCAACTTCGTCGAGTACCAGGCTCTCGACCTGAGCATCGACCCCACCGAGCAGGGCTTCGTCCCGGGCTCCTTCGATCTCGTCGTGGCGAGCAACGCCCTGCACACGACGACCGACATCACCCAGGGCCTGCGGCACGCCGCCACGCTCCTGGACGACAACGGTCAGCTCGTCGCCCTCGAGCTGCACACCAACTCCTATGTCGCGACGCTGTTCGGCATCCTGGACTCCTTCTGGGATTCCACCGACACCGAGCTGCGGCCGGCCGGCGCGGCGCTGACCCGCGAGCAGTGGAAGACGGTGCTGGCCGAGGCAGGGTTCTCCACCAGCGGATTCCTCAGCGCCCAGCCGGAGTACGAGGGCGTTCCCGCGTCGGTCATCGCGGCGGTGCGCGCCACGGGCGCCGCAGCCGTCGGCTCGCCGCAGGACGAGGAGGCGGACGGCGCGACAGCTCCGTGCCTGCTGATCTCCGAGAGCGGGGACAGCTCCGCCGACCGTCTGGGCGGCTTCGTGGCCGCGGCCCTGACGGCCACGGGAGCACGCGAGGTGGTGCTCTCGGACCTCCAGCCGCAGTCGGACTGGGCGGCGCTGCTGCCGGCCGCGGGGCCGGTCGACATCGTCCTGGTCGCCGACGACGCCGAGCAGGCGACCGTCGAGCAGACCACCGCGCGTGCTGCTCACGCCCTCGCGCAGCTCAGTGCCCTGGCGGCCGCCTGTGCGCAGACCGGCAGCGATCTCCAGCCCACCCTGTGGCTGGTCGCTGCCGCGACCGCCGACAGCCTGGACGCCCCGATGACGCACACCGGCGCGGCTCTCTGGGGTGCCACCCGCACCCTGGCCAACGAGCAGGCGCTGCTGACCGTCCACCGGATCCGTGTCGTCGGCGGAACCGCGGAGTCGGCACAGCAGGCGGCCGGCCACGTGGCGTACGAGATCACCCACCCGGATGCCGAAGACGAGTGCGTGATCACTCCTCACGGGCGCTTCGCCGTGCGGGTGCAGGCGCTGCCGGAGACCCGGCAGACCCGCGTCCACGGCGCCGACGAGCAGTTCGCGCTCGCCGTCCACGGCGAGGCGGGCACCCCGCACCGGCTGGTCTGGCAGGACCGCAGCGTCCCCGCCCCCGCGCCGGGTGAGATCACCGTCCGTGTGCAGGCCGCGGCCCTCAACGGCCGGGACGCCCTCTTCGCCACCGGGCGTCTGCTCCCGCCGCATGGCGCGCGTCCGGGCGACGTCCACCTCGGCTGCGAAGGCGCGGGCATCGTGACCGCCGTCGGAGACGACGTCACCGGCATCCGCCCGGGAGACCGGGTCGCCGGTATCACGCAGGGCGGCTGGCTGGCCTCGCACATCAACCTACGGGCCGACCGGGTCGTCAAGCTGCCCGAGCAGGTCACCTTCGCCGCGGCGGCGTCGCTGCTCATCGCCCAGCTGACCACGCACCACGTCCTGGGACACGTGGCGGGTGTGGGTCCCGGCGACACCGTGCTCGTCCTGGGCGGATCCGACGGGACCGGGCTGGCGGCGATCGACTTCGCCCAGCGCGCCGGGAGCCGCGTCATCGTCGGCGCCCCCACGCCGGCTCTGCGGGCCCTGCTGGATCTTCCGGGGGTCGACCAGGTGGTGGACTCGGGTGATGCCGGCTTCGCCGAGGAGGTCCGGAAGATCGCCGAGGGCGGCGTGGATGTCGTACTCAACCTCAGCGCTCTCAGTGCGGACCTGCGCGGGCGTGCGCTGGACCTGCTGGCGCCCGGGGGGCACTTCTTCGACGTCGAGCCGCAGGCCGCGCCGCTGAGCATGCCGTCCCTGGACCGGGACGCCACCGTTCACGCCGTCGACGTCGTCGGCTGGTTCGAGCAGCCCTCCCCCACGGTGGACCGCTGCCTGGACGAGCTGCAAAAGGTGATCGACAGCGGCGAGTGCCGGCCGCTGCCGCACATGGTCTACTCCGCCGACAAGGTCTACGCGGCCATGGACGGCGTCCTGGCCGGTCACCTGGCCGGAAAGACCGTCATCGTCCTCGACGACGGGGTTCTTCTCGACCGCGCCCCCGAGACGCCGGTGCTGGATCCCGCGGCGACCTATCTGGTCGTCGGAGGCCTCGACGGCTTCGGCGCCGAGACCGCCCGGCACCTGGTCCGCCGGGGAGCGCGTCACCTCACGCTGGTCAGCCGGCGTGGCACCGCACGCAACGAGAACGCCGTCGCCCTGGTCAGCAGTCTGACCGACCAGGGAGTCCAGGTGGACGCCCGCGCCGTCGACATCTCCGACCCGAGCGCCGTCGACCGGCTCTTCCGGGATCTCGACGCGAGCGGACGCCGGCTCGGCGGTGTGGTCCACGCCGCCATGGTCCTCGACGACGACGAGGTCACCGACCTGACGGTCGAGCGCTACCTGACCGTCCTGAACCCCAAGCTCACCGGAGCGCTGCTCCTCGACGCCCACACCCGCGAACGCGACGTCGACTTCTTCGCGATGTACTCGTCGTTCGCCGCGCTGCTGGGCAACAGGCGGCAGGCCTCGTACGCCGCCGCCAGCCTCACCCTGGAGAACATCGCGCGCCAGCGCCGGCGCGACGGGCTGCCCGCCTGTGTCCTCCAGCTGGGCGCCATCTCCGACGTCGGGTACGTGAACCGCACCGGAATCACCGGGGTGATGAGCGACTACGGCATCCTGCCGATGACCTCGGCGCAGGCGCTGGACCGCTTCGACACGCTGCTTCTCCACCCGGACACCGCGGTGACGGCGGTCGTCGCCGAATCCCGGGGCCGGGAGCAGGCGCTGATGGCCTTCCTGCCCACGGTGACCGCACCGCGTACGGCCACGCTGGTCCACACGCCGGACACCGGCGACGACGACAGCCTGCTGCCGCGTGTGCGGGCCGCCGCCACCGCCGAGGAAGCCCGCCCGATCCTGCTGGAGGCCCTCACGTCCTGGCTGGCCTCCGGCCTCCACACCACGCCCGAACGCGTCGACGTCAACCGCCGCATCGACCAGCTCGGCGCCGACTCGCTGACCGCCACCGAGCTCATCGGCCACATCCGCCGCCACACCGGTTGCGCGATCCCGGCCTCCGAGGTCATGACCGCACCTCTCACCACCATCGCCACCACCGTCCTCAACCACCTGCGTCCCGAGACCCAGTCCTGACAGACCCGCGTTAGTCGTCCAGAAAACGGATTCGGCAGCGAGACGAGCCGAATCCGTTTTCTGGATATCCCGGGAGAGAACACATGCCGCTCACGACAGCCCTGGCCTTTCCGCCGTTCAGCAACCCGTATCCGGCAGGGATCCTGCGCACGCTGGCCCACACCAACCCGAGCGTGGCCGCCGCCCTCGAGCTGACCGACGAGAAGCTCGCGGACATAGGCCATCCACCCGTCACACCCCGGCTCACCGCCGACGCTTCCGGACCGGCCCCGAGTGAGGAAACGGAGTACGTCCACAACCTGGTCTCGGCAACGCTCGTGCCGTACTCCGTGTACATGGCGCTGGATCTGAAGGTCCAGCCGTCCATCATTCTCGGCCATGGCGCGGGCTTCAACGTCGGCAGTGTCATCACCGACCTCATGACCATGGCAGAGACGATCGACGTTCTGCTCACGGGCTTCATGGAGGCCAAGAAGCTTTCGCTGCGGGGCGGAATGCTCGCCCTCAACGCCGGCCAGCAGACCGCTTGGGCGTTGTGCCGGCAGGTCTCGGAGGACGGCCTCTATGTCGGCATGATCAATGCCCCGAACCAGACGGTCGTCTGCGGCCGGGACGGCGACCTGGACCTTCTCCAGAGTCACGCGGAACGCAAGGGAGTCTCCTCCAGGCGGCTCGCCGCCCTCCTCCCCATCCACACCCCTCTGTTCAAGCCGGCAGCCCTCCAGGCGATCCAGCGGTCGGAGGAACGGACCGTGCAGCCCGTGCTGCCGCCGCTGTACTTCACCACCGAGTGCCGGCCCATCATCGAAACCGACACCGTCAGGAAGGCGTCACTCACCATCTGGACCAAACCCGCGAACCTGATCGAATCCGTCGCGGACCTCCAGGAGAACTTCGGTGTCAACCACTTCATCGAGGTCAACACCACCCCGACGCTCGCACCGATGATCATCCAGAACGCGCTTCCGGGCACCCGGGTCGACGGCCCGCCGCCCGGCATCACCGATGCCGTGGACGTGCTGCCGTTCCTCAACGGCGCGTAGTTCCCGCTCCCGTATGACGGCCCGTCAGTCCCTGGCGGGCCGTTTCCGCGGGCGGGCTCCCGTTCCGCTGCCGCAGCACCCTGCGCAAAAGGCCGCCGGCCTGGGATTTCTCCCGGCCGACGGCCTTTTCCGACTCACGTCGGGACGACAGGATTTGAACCTGCGACCCCTTGACCCCCAGTCAAGTGCGCTACCAAGCTGCGCCACGTCCCGTTGCACTCGCACGCGGGGTGTTCCGCGTGATCACGCAGGTCAACCCTACCGCACTCGCACGGGTGCCGGTGCCGGGCCCGCCGGGCGGCCCGGCCGGTGTCGGCTATTTGATCAGCGCGTTCGCCACCACCACGATCATGCCGAGCAGCGCGTCGGCCAGGCCGATGAGGACGGCGGCCGGCCAGCGCCGGGCCGACCAGCGGGCGGTGACCAGGCCGAGGGTGAAGAGCAGCACGATGTTGAGGGCGAAGGCGGGGTACTCGACGCCGTTCGCGGGCCACCAGCCCCAGCCCGCGCCCGCCAAAAGGAACACGGTCGGCAGTACGGCCGTGACCAGCGGCCACTCGTCGCGCATCGCCCGCAGCGCGTCCCAGCGGCGGTGCGGGGCGCGCTCGGCGATGTAGTGGGCGTAGCCGTGGGCGAGGGCCGAGGCCAGCGCGGTGACCAGCAGCCAGACGGCGTCGTAGCGGCGGCCCGCGGGGGAGGTGCGGCCGTACTGGCTGAGCGCGGCGACCATCGAGCTGGCGAGGACGGCGCCGTAGACCCCGCCGAAGAGGACGGCCTCGCGCGTGTCGTGCGTGCGAGGCGGTGCCGCGGCGGCCGCCATGGAGTCAGCCATGCACTCCACGATCGCCCGGGCCGCGCACCGCCGCCAGTTCGCGTGGGCCGACGAAGTGTCCTCCGACCAGGCCCGATGCCGCACACAGTGTCGACGGCGGCGGGGGGTGCGGCCTCGTTAGGGTCCGTCCCATGAGCCACGCCCCGATCACGCGCAGCTTCGCGCTCCATGTCCCCGACGCCGATCTCCAGCCCGAGCCCCTGGACCCGGAGCAGATCGTCTCCGGCGCCCCGGAGGTCACCGGAAAGGTGGTCTGGGAGTCGGCGGACGGCAGGCAGCTCCGCGGGATCTGGCAGATCACGCCGGGCGTGGTCACCGACACGGAGGCGGACGAGGTGTTCGTCGTGGTCAGCGGGTCGGCGACGATCGAGGTCGAGGGCGGTCCCACGCTCACCGTGGGACCGGGCGACCTGGCGGTGCTGCACGCGGGCGACCGTACGACGTGGACCGTGCACGAGACGCTGCGCAAGGTGTACGCGATCACGCTGTAGGGGAAGGCGGCCGGGCCGTCGTGCCCCGGATCTCGAGGGTCGGCGCGGCCAGCCGGACGCCGCCCTCCTGCTCCGGCCGCTCGAACCGGTCCAGCAGACAGCGGGCGGCGCGGCGGCCGATCTCGTAGGGAGAGGTGTCGACGGTGGTCAGCCAGAGGTGCCGCAGCCGGGAGATGCTGGTGTTGTCGTAACCGGCGACCGAGAGATCGGCCGGCACCCGCAGACCCAGCTCCGCGGCCGCGGACAGGGCGCCCACGGCGGCCATGTCGTTGACGGCGAAGAGCGCCGTGGGCCGCTCGGCCCGGCTGAGCAGCCGTACCGTGCCGCGGTAGCCGCCCTCCTCGGTCAGGTCTCCGGGCTCGGTGAGCGGCTCGGCGCCGTGGGCGCGCATCGCCGTCTCGAAGCCGCGCCGGCGCAGCTCGCCGACGGCGCCATGGCCGGCGAGGTGCGCGATCCTGCGGTGGCCGAGGGCGAGGAGGTGCTCGGTGACGAGCCGGGCGCCGTGCTCGTCGTCCCCGGCGACGACGTCGACCCGGTCGGGGCGCGGCTCGCGGGCGCCCGCCACGACGACGGGCAGATGCCGGGCGAGCGCGCCGATTCCGCCCGCGTCCGGGACCGTGCCGACCACCACCAGACCGTCGACGCCCAGGTCCAGGAAGGGTTCGGCGAGGTCGTGGCCGAGTCGCCGGTTCAGCCGGGCGTCCGCGAGCAGCATGTGCAGACCGGCCGTGTGCAGCAGGGAGTTCAGGCCGTCGAGCAGCTCGACGAACCAGGGGTTGCGCAGGTCGTCCAGGAGGACGCCGACGGTCCGGGTGCGCTGCTCGCTCAGGGACCGGGCGGCCGCGTTGGGCCGGTAGCCCAGCTCGCGTACCGCCCGCAGCACCGCGTCCCGCTTCTCCGGGCGGACCGGGCCGGAGTCGCGCAGCACCAGCGAGACCAGCGACTTGGACACCCCGGCCCGCTCGGCCACATCCCGGATCGTCGGTGGTCTCATGGGATGGACCGTTCCATGCGGCCGAGGCGCTGTCAATGTCCTTGACAGCCCAGCTATGTCCGCACAAAGGTGGCGTCGACAGGAGTTGGAACGGTCCAACCACAAGGGGCTCTCATGGTGGAAGCGCTGGGTGTCGCCGTCGTCGGGTTCGGCTGGATGGGCCGGGTGCACACCCAGGCGTACGCCCGGCTGCCGCACCACTATCCGCAGCTGCCGCTGCGGCCCCGGCTGGTCACGGTCGCCGAGGAGGTGCCGGGGCGGGCCGAGGAGGCGGCCGAGCAGTTCGGGTTCGCCTCCGCCACCCGGGACTGGCGCGAGGTGGCCGCCGATCCGCGCGTCCAGGCGGTCAGCGTCACCGCGCCGAACTTCCTGCACCGGGAGATCGGGGTGGCGATGGCCGAGGCCGGCAAGCACCTGTGGATCGAGAAGCCGGTGGGCCTGACCGCCGGGGACGCCCGCGCGGTGGCCGACGCGGTCGCCGGGGCCGGGGTGCAGGGCACGGTGGGCTTCAACTACCGGGGCGCGCCCGCGGTGGAGGCGGCCCGGGAGCTGATCGCCTCCGGCGAGATCGGCACGGTCACCCATGCCCGCATCCGGCTGTTCAGCGACTACGCGGCCCACCCGGAGTCCGCGCTGACCTGGCGCTACGAGCGGGAGCGCGGCGGCAGCGGGGTGCTCGGCGATCTGGCCTCGCACGGCGCCGACCTGGCCCGCTTCCTGCTCGGCGACATCGCCGCGCTCACCGCGGACACCGCGATCTTCCTCCCGGAGCGGGCGCGTCCGGCCGGCGCCACGGCGGGTCACGCCCTCGCCTCGGGGGGCGTACCGGGTCCGGTCGAGAACGAGGACTATGTGAACTGCCTGCTGCGTTTCGCCTCCGGTGCCCGCGGGGTGCTGGAGGCCTGCCGGGTCTCGGTCGGCGAGCAGAACAACTACGGCTTCGAGGTGCACGGCACCCGCGGCGCGGTCTTCTGGGACTTCCGCCGGATGAACGAGCTGGGTGTCAGCCGCGGTACGACCTACCAGGACCAGCCGGTCAGCACGGTGTACGTGGGCCCGGGCGCCGGTGAGTTCGCCGCGTTCCAGCCGGGCGCGGCCAACGCGATGGGCTACGACGACCTGAAGGTGATCGAGGCCTACCGGTTCGTCCGCTCCATCGCCGAGGGCACGCCGTACGGCGCCACGCTCGCGGACGCCGTGCACAGCGCGGCCGTACTGGAGGCCATGGCCCGGTCGGCGGCGCAGGGCGGCTGGGTCAGCCTGGAGGCATGTTGTACGGCGTGACCACCTGGATCGCCGACGGCAGCAGCGGTCCGGCGGGCGGCAGCGCGCCGTGGAAGCGCATCACCGCGTGGCAGGCCTCGCGCAGATCGTGCCGCAGGTCGTGGTGGAGCACGGCGGACAGCCGGTGCTCGCGCAGCAGCCGGGTGTTGTCGTGGTCGAGGTCGTGCGCGACGAACACGGCGCACTCCCGGCCGAGGTCGGCGAACGCCCGCAGGGTGGCGTTGTTGCCGCCGCCGATCGAGTACACGGCGCGGATCTCCGGGTCGCGGGCGAGGGCGGCGCGGACGAGGTCGTACTGGGTGGCGTCCAGGCCCTGCCCCTCGGCGATCTCCACCAGCGTGCGCTCGGGATGCCGGGCCCGCATCACGCTCCGGAAGCCCATCTCGCGCTCCTCCTCGTTGCGGAAGAAGCCGCTGCTGAGGCTGGTGAGGACATTGCCGGGGCGGTCCCCGAGCCACTGGCCCGTCAGATAGGCGGCGGTCGCCCCGGCGGCGCGGTTGTCGCTGCCCACATAGCCGATCCGGCCGCTCGCGGGCAGGTCGGTGACGAGGGTGACCACCGGTATCCCGGCGGCGGTGAGCCGGCCGACGGCCGCGGTGATCTCGGGGACGTCCGGCGCCTTGAGCAGGACGCCCTGCGAGCCGCGCCGGGCGATCCGGTCCAGCGTGGCGGCCTGCTCCTGCGCGGGACCGGTCTCCCGGAAGTGGAAGCGGGAGCGGACCACCGCCGGGTGCAGCGCGGGCAGTTCCGCCTCCAGGGCGGAGCGTACGGCCGTACTGAACCGCTCCGGGGCCTGCACGACGATGTCGAGCATGAAGGTACGGCCGACCAGGCGCACCTGGGTGCGCTGGCGGTCCAGGTCGGCGATGGCCCGGTACACCTCCTGCGCGGTGCTCTCCCGGACCCCGCCCCTGCCGTTCAGCACCCGGTCCACGGTGGCCTCGCTCAGACCCGCCTGGCGTGCGATCTCCCGGATCGGGAACGGATGGCCCATGGACCGGCTCCTTGAGGGTTTTTTGATGGCGTGCTGATGGTGGTGCGAGGGGTTTGTACTGACAAGAATGACAGGGCCGCGCCGCTCCTGTGACCGACTGATCCTTCCTCTCCCCGTCCCCAGCATCTGAGGAGTTGCACCACCCATGCGTATCGGAATCCTCGGCCTCGGCCGCATCGGCGCCTTCCACGCCGAGACCCTCGCCGGACTGGACGCCGTCGACTCGCTCGTGGTCGCCGATCCCTTCGCGGACGCCGCCAAGGCCGCCGCGGAGCGGTTCGGGGCCGAGGTCGCGGACTCGCCGGAGGCGCTGCTCGCGGCCGGGGTGGACGGCCTCGTCGTGGCCGCGGCCACCGACGCCCACCCCGCGCTGATCCGGGCCGGTGTCGCGGCCGGTGTCCCGGTCTTCTGCGAGAAGCCGGTGGCCCGCTCCATGGCGGAGGGCGTGGCGGTGCTGCACGCGGTGCGGGACAGCGGGGTGCCCATCCAGATCGGCTACAACCGGCGCTTCGACGTGGGCTTCGCCGCCGCGCGGGCCGCCGTACGGGCCGGGGAGCTGGGCGCGCTGCACACGGTCCGGTGCACGACCCTGGACCCGGCACCGCCGCCGGCCGCGTACATCGCCGCGTCCGGGGGGATCTTCCGGGACTGTTCCGTGCACGACTTCGACATCATCCGCTGGGTGACGGGCCGCGACGTCACCGAGGTGTACGCGGTGGGCGGCAACCGGGGCGCCGGTTACATCCGGGAGGCGGGCGACGCCGACACCACCGGCGCGGTGCTCACCCTGGACGACGGCACGATCGCGGTGGTCTCCAACTCCCGGCACAACGCCCGGGGTTACGACGTCCGGATGGAGCTGCACGGCTTCACGGACTCGGTCGCCGTGGGCCTGGACGACAAGCTTCCGCTGCGCTCGCTGGAGCCGGGGGCGACCTTCCCGGCCGGGACCCCGCACGACTTCTTCATGGACCGCTTCGCCGACGCCTACCGCGCCGAGCTCACCGCGTTCACCGAGGTCGTGGCCGGCGGCCTGCCCTCTCCCTGCACCATCGAGGACGCCCTGGAGGCGGGCTGGATCGCGGAGGCCTGCACCCTGTCGCTGCACGAGCACCGGCCGGTGACGATCGCGGAGGTGCGCCGGGCCTGACACACACCTGCGGCGCCGGGCGGGCGCGCCCGGCGCCGCAGGTGTGTGTCAGCCGCAGTAGCGGATCAGCCACTCGTCCGGGTGGTAGGTGTTCCGTGCCGGGTCCGGCAGGGTCGCCGGCCTGGTCTCCACGGTGTCCTCCGGGCGGATCCGCTCGGGCAGGGTGCCGAAGCGGCTGCGGCGGTGTTCCGCCGCGTCGGTGGAGTCCTGGGCGGCTCCCCGGGACTCGGTGCGTTGTGTCATCTCGTCCTCCCGTCTGCGCGGGCGTCCCCCGTCGTCGTGCACAACGTCCGCGTGCCCAGGGTTGGTTCCCGGCCACCCGTGGACCGAATCCGTTGCCATCCCGCAGGAACCGGGCCCCGCGCCGGGACCCGGTTCCCGCCCGTGCCGCTCAGGCCCCGCAGGATCGCAGGAAGCGCCGGGTGCGCACGGCGATCGGCAGCGGCTTGTCCGGCTCGCACGGGTACATGTCCTGCTCGACGATCGCGAACAGATCCACGCCCAGCCGCTGCGCCGCCTCCAGCACCGGCCCCAACTCGGGTACCCCGGACGGCGGTTCGCACATCACACCGCGCTGCACGGCCGGGCCGAAGGGGACCTCGTGCGCCACCACCTCGGCGAGGATCCGCGGGTCGACCTGCTTGAGGTGCAGATAGCCGATGCGCTCGCCGTAGGTCTCGATCAGCTTGACGCTGTCGCCGCCGCAGTAGGCGTAGTGCCCGGTGTCCAGGCACAGGTTGACCAGCTCGGAGTCGGTCGAGTCCAGGAAGCGCTCGACGTGCCGCTCGGTGTCGATGTGGGTGTCGGCGTGCGGGTGCACGACGATGTCGAGGCCGTAGGTCTCCCTGACCTCGTGGCCGAGCCGCTCCATGCCCTTGGTCAGGTGCGCCCACTGCTCGGCGGTCAGCTCCGGCGGCTCCAGGATCTCGGCGGTCTTGTCGTCCCGCCAGAAGGAGGGGATGACCACCAGGTGCCGGGCGCCCATCGCCTGGGTGAGCGCGGCGACCTGGCCGACGTGGGCCCAGGTCTCCTCCCAGACGGCGGGTCCGCGGTGCAGGCCGGTGAAGACCGTGCCCGCCGAGACCTTCAGGTTGCGCCGGGCGAGCTCCTCGGTGAGCCGGGCCGGGTCGGTCGGGAGGTAGCCGTAGGGGCCCAGTTCGATCCAGTCGTAGCCGGCCTCGGCGACCTCGTCCAGGAAGCGTTCCCAGGGGACCTGCCGCGGGTCGTCGGGGAACCAGACGCCCCAGGAGTCGGGGGCCGATCCGACGCGGATCCGGTCGAGGGCGTGGGACATGGTCAGGAGTTCCCTTCCGGCGAGGTCGCCACGGGCGCGGTGAGGTCGTTCTCCTCGGGCAGTTCGTCCACGTCGACGCCGCGCACCTGGGCCAGTTCGTGTTTGAGGGCGGCGAGTTCGGCGCCGCCGGCCATGTGGTTGGTCAGCTCCTCCAGGCTGACCTGGCTGCGGTCGGCGCTCAGCTCCAGGGTGCCGAGGCGCAGGACGCTGAAGTGGTCGCCGACCATGTAGGCGTGGTGGGGGTTGTGGGTGATGAAGATGACGCCGAGGCCGCGGTCGCGGGCGGCGGCGATGTACTTCAGGACCACGCCGGACTGCTTGACGCCGAGGGCGGCCGTCGGCTCGTCCAGGATGAGGACGCGGGCGCCGAAGTGGACGGCGCGGGCGATGGCCACGCACTGGCGCTGGCCGCCGGAGAGGGTGCCGATGGGCTGGTCGAGGTCGTCCAGGACGATGCCCATGTTGCGCAGTTCCTCGTCGGCGGTCCGCTTCATCCGGGCGATGTCCAGCCGGCGGACCGGCCAGGGGCCCCGGGTCAGCTCGGAGCCGAGGAAGAAGTTCCGCCAGACGGGCATCAGCGGGACGGTGGCCAGGTCCTGGTAGACGGCGGCGATGCCCTGGGCGAGCGCCTCGCGCGGGCTGCTGAAGCGCACCGGCCGGCCGTCGACGAGGAAGTCGCCCTCGGTGTGCCGGTGCAGCCCGGAGACGATCTTGATGAGGGTGGACTTGCCGGCGCCGTTGTCGCCGAGCACGCAGGTCACCCGGCCGGCGTGCACGGTCAGGTCCACGCCGTGCAGGGCGCGGATGTTGCCGTAGGACTTGCCGGCGCCGCGCAGTTCCACCAGGGGTGTCTCGCCGGTGGGCGGGGTGTCGGCGAGGACGGCGCCGTGCGTTCCGGTGTTCTTGTCGGTCATCGGTTACCTCCGGGTCGCCGTGCGCTGGACCCACAGATTGATCAGGACGGCGCCGAGCAGCATCACGCCGAGGAAGGCCTTGAACCAGTCCGGGTTCCAGCCGGCGTAGACGATGCCCTGCTGCACCATGCCGAACATGAAGGCGCCGAAGACCGTGCCGATCGCCGAGCCGGCGCCGCCGGTGAGCAGACAGCCGCCGATGACGGCCGCGGCGATGTAGATCAGCTCCTGGCCGACGCCCTCGCCGGACTGCACGGTGTTGAAGGAGAACAGGTTGTGCATGCCGACGAACCAGGCGCCGAAGCCGACCAGCATGAACAGGCTGATCTTGGTGAAGCGCACCGGGACGCCGACGGCCCGGGCGCTCTCCTTGTTGCCGCCGACCGCGAAGATCCAGTTGCCGTACCTGGTGCGCAGCAGCACCCAGGTGGCCAGCGCCGCGAAGACCAGCCACCACACCACCGTGATCTTCACCTGCACGCCCCCGACGTCGAAGGACGAGGCGAAGATCCTTCTGGCCTGGTCGAAGCCGTCCATGTCGCTGATGTCGTCGGTGGCGACATTGCCGGTGACCAGCTTGGTCACCGCGAGGTTCACGCCCTGGAGGATCAGGAAGGTGCCGAGGGTGATGAGGAAGCTGGGCAGGCCGGTCCTCACCACCATCCAACCGTTGAAGAAGCCGATCGCGAGGGACGCGATCAGGGCGACGACCACGCCGGTCCAGACGTTGAGGGTCAGCTGGTAGCTGAGCATGCTGGCGGTGAGCGCCGAGGAGATCACGGCGACGCCGGCGGAGAGGTCGAACTCGCCGCCGATCATCAGCAGGGCGACGGGCAGCGCCATGATCCCGATGGTGGACGACTGGTAGAGGATGGTGGCCATCGAGCTGCCCTGGCGGACGGCGGGCGCGGTGATCAGGAAGAAGACCAGTACGGCGGCGGCGCCGAGGAAGACCCCCACCTCGGGGCGGGCCAGCAGCCGCAGCGCCGGCGAGCGCCGGGCGGTGCGGCCGTCCCGCTGCCCGGGACCGGACGCCGGCTGCCTGCCGAGGGCCGGCTCAGCCTGCTGGGACATGCTCATCACCGGGTCCCCTTCGCGGCGAACTCCGCGACCTTGTCGACATTGGACTTGTCGACGAAGGCCGGGCCGGTGAGCACCGGCTGGACCCCGCCGCCGCTGTAGTTGCCGTTGTACTTGTAGAGCCACAGCGAGTCGACCGCCAGATAGCCCTGGAGGTAGGGCTGCTGGTCGACGGCGAACTCGATGGACCCGTTCTGGACGGCCTTGACCAGGTCCTTGTTGAGGTCGAACGTGGCGATCTTGGCCTTGCTGCCCGCGTCGCCCACCGACTGCACGGCGGTCAGGGCGAACGGGGCGCCGAGGGTGACGACCGTGTCGATGGAGCTGTCCTGCTTCAGCTTGGCCGTGATGGTGGACTTCACGGACGGCATGTCGGTGCCGTTCACGTACAGGGTCTCGGTGGTGCCCTTGAACGTCTTCTGCACGCCGCCGCAGCGCTGGGTGAGGCCGACGTTGCCCTGCTCCTGGATGACACAGACGACCTTCTTGGCGCCGGTGGTGTTGAGCTTGTCGCCGAACGCCTCGCCGGCCACGCTCTCGTCCTGCCCGAAGAACTCCAGCAGTCCGAGCTGCTTCCAGTCGCTCAGCCCCGAGTTCAGCCCGACCACCGGGATGCCGGCCTGCCGGGCCTTGCCGAGGACGCCCTTCATCGCGTCGGGCTTGGCCAGGGTGACCGCGATGCCGTCGACCTTCTGGTCGATCGCGTTCTGCACCAGGTTGGCCTGGTTGCCGGCGTTGGGGTCGGCGGAGTAGACCAGCTTGATGTTGTCCTTGGCGGCCGCCGCCTCCGCGCCCTTGCGGACGGTGTCCCAGAAGGTGTCACCGGGGGCCTGATGGGTGACCAGGGCCACCGTCATCCGGGGCGTGTTCGCCTTGCCCGCCGAGGCGTTCTGCGCCGCCTCCTCCGCCTTCTTGCCGCCGTGACTGCTGGCGCAGCCGGCGAGGACGAGGGCTGCCGCGGCGGCCGCGGCCAGGGCCGGGGCCGGTCTGCGGGAGCGGGAGCGAGAAGAGCGGTCCATCTTTCCTGCACCTCACTGTGCGTGCGACGGGGGAGGGACGCTGTTGCGTTGGCACGGGATACAAGTCCCTGGCGGGGCCACTGTCAATACTTTGTTAAGACATCATTTCACAAGCAGGTCCGAATGTAAGTACAAACCATCCACTCCCCGGCCTTCCGAGGAACCCGCACCGGGCCGCATGAGCCCAGTAGACCGCACCTCACGGCGAACGGCACCGGGCGATCACGCGGACGGCACGGTTCGGGCAAGGGAGGGTCGGGTGCGTGCGGACCTATTGACGCCTGAGCGGACGCGGGGGTGTCATGACGCCCACCTTGTTCGGTCGAGTTGGTTTCCGCCCTCGGCTCCCACAAGGGCTGAGCCGCGCAACCGGCAGGGCACCCGCCCGCGCGCGCCTCTAGGGTGTCCGGCATGCATAAGAAGATCATCAGGGCGGTGGTGGTCCCGGGACTCCTCGCCGCGCTCGGCGCGACGCTGGCGGGGTGTTCCCAGGGCACGGCCAAGACGGCGGAGAAGCACGGGAGTTCGGGGCTGGGGAACATCCTGGTGGACGGACGGGCCGTCACCGGGTCCCGGCCCTCGGGCCTCGCGAAGGTGCCGTACCGGCGCACCTACACGGACGGCGCGCTGTACGCGCCCGTCACCGGCTACCGCTCGATGGCCTTCGGACAGGCGGGGCTCGAGGCGGTCTACGACGATGTGCTGAGCGCCGGGACCTCGCCGGGGGGTGTGTCGGGGGACGTCCTGACGACCGTCGACGGCCGCGCCCAGCGGGCGGCGTTCGACGCCCTCGGCAAGGAGAAGGGCGCCGCCGTCGCCCTCGACGTACGGACCGGGGCCGTCCTCACCCTGGTGAGCACCCCGTCGTACGACCCGGGGGCGTTCAGCGGAAACCTGACCTCCGACGTCGGCGCCTGGCACCAGGTCACCCGGGACGCCGACGACCCGCTGCTGAACCGGCCCCTGCGCGAGGCGACCGCCCCCGGTGCCACGTTCCACCTGGTGGTCGCCGCCGCCGCGCTGGAGCAGGGGCTCTACACCAGCGTGGACCAGGCCACGCACAGCCCGCTGGTGTTCGCGGTGCCGGGCACCACGGCCCGGATCGGCGGCGGCTCCCCCCGGTGCGCGAACGCGTCCCTGCGCACCGCCCTGCGCCTCGCCTGCTCCAACGTCTTCGCCAAGCTGGCGGCGGATCTGGGCCACTCCCGCCTCCGCGCGACGGCCGAGCGGCTCGGTTTCGGCGACGACGCGCTGCGGATCCCGGTCCGGGCCACCCCCAGCGTCTATCCGGCGGATCCGCGGTCGGCCGGGCAGACGGCCCTGACCGGCAACGGCGCCGATGTCACCGTGACGGCCCTGGAGTCGGCGAGGATCTCGGCGGCGGTGGCCGACGGGGGCAGGGCGGCAGCCGCGCACCTGGTCGCACGGGTGCGCCCGGGGAGCGGCGGCGGCGCGCAGCACGGCCTCACCTCCCGAGCCGCCGGCCAGGTCCTCTCCCGGCACACCGCCGACCAGCTCCGCTCGGCCCTCGGCACCGGCACCGGCACCGGCGACGTCACCGGGCTGACCGGCTGGACCACGCTCGCCGGTCACGCCCGGTCCTGGTTCACCGGCTACGGGCAGGACGCCGACGGCCGGCTCGTCGCCGTGGCGGTCTGGACCGAGGCGGCGGTACCGGGCGGGAGCGCGACGGACGACGGGACGCCCGCCGGCCCCGCCGCCCGTGTCGCCGGGCGGATCCTCGCGGCCCTGTCCTGACGCGTGCGGCCCCGGCCGGTCAGATGCCGAGCCCTCCTCGCTTGACCAGCTGGCCGACGATGACGTTCCGCTGGATCTCGTTGGTGCCCTCGCCGACGATCATCAGGGGCGCGTCACGGAAGTAGCGTTCCACGTCGAACTCGGTCGAGTAGCCGTAACCGCCGTGGATGCGTACGGCGTTGAGGGCGATCTGCATCGCGGTCTCGGAGGCGAACAGCTTCGCCATCCCCGCCTCCATGTCGACCCGGCGGCCGGCCTCCGCCTCCCGGGCTGCGTACAGGGTCAGCTGACGGGCGGCGGTCAGGGAGGTCGCCATGTCGGCCAGGTAGTTGCCGACCGACTGGTGCTGCCAGATCGGCTTGCCGAACGACTCCCGTGCCTGCGCGTAGGCGAGCGCGTCCTCCAGCGCCGCCCGGCCCACCCCGAGGGCGCGGGCGGCGACTTGCAGCCGCCCGGTCTCCAGGCCCTTCATCATCTGCCCGAACCCCTTGCCCGACACCCCGCCGAGCACCGCGTCCGCCGGCGCCCGGTAGTCCTCGAAGGTCAGCTCGCAGCTCTCCACGCCCTTGTAGCCGAGCTTGGGCAGGTCGCGGGAGACGGTCAGCCCCGGTCCGTGCTCGGCCAGCAGGATGGAGATCCCCCGGTGTGCCGGACTCGCCTCCGGGTCGGTCCGGCACAGCAGCGCGATCAGCCGCGAGCGGCGGGAGTTGGTGATCCAGGTCTTGGCCCCGTTGACCACATAGCCGTCGGCGTCCCTGCGGGCCACCGTGCGCAGCGCCTGGAGGTCCGAGCCGCCACTCGGCTCGGTCAGGGCCATGGTGGCGCGGATCTCGCCGGTGGCCATCCTGGGCAGATACCGGCGCTTCTGCTCCTCGGTGCCGAAGTGCAGCAGCAGCTTGGCGACGACCGTGTGCCCGCCCATCGCCCCGGCCAGGCTCATCCAGCCGCGGGCCAGCTCCTCGGTGACCAGCACGTAGCAGGGCATGGAGACGGGGGTGCCGCCGTACTCCTCCGGGACGGCGAGCCCGAAGACGCCGAGCCGCTTCATCTGCTCGACCAGCGCCTCGGGATAGGTGTCGGAGTGCTCCAGCTCCCGGACGACCGGTCGGACCTCCTTGTCGACGAAGTCGCGCACCGTGCGCACGACGAACCGCTCGTCCTCGGACAGGATGTCGAGAGTGCTCATGCCGGGTGACCCCCAGTCGTGACGTGTGTGTGCCCGCTGAAAGGGACTGTGGCAGAGGAGCCGGGCGGCGCGCAGGACCTTGATCCGGGCCGGACCGGTTCGCAGGAACCCCTCGGCGTCCGGGCGGAGTTGCCCGCGGTGCCATCATGGGTGCCCATGACGGAGACCACCCGACCCCGGCACACCTTCGCCCGCGCCCAGGACGGCACCGCTCTGGCCTGCCAGCGGCAGGGCGACGGCCCCCCGCTGGTGCTCCTCGCCGGTCAGGCCAACAACCACCACTGGTGGGACACCGTCCGGGCGGACTTCCACGCCACGCACTCCACGATCACCCTGGACTACCGGGGCACCGGAGCCAGCGACAAGCCCCACGAGGGGTACTCCACCCGGCGGTTCGCCGACGACGTGATCGCCGTCCTCGACCATCTGGGCATCGAACGGGCCGACGTCTACGGCACCTCCATGGGCGGCCGGGTCGCCCAGTGGGTCGCCGCAGGCCACCCGGACCGGGTACGGCGGCTCGTCCTCGGCTGCACCTCCCCCGGCGGCCCGCACGCCGTCGAACGGGACACCTCGGTGCGGCGCGCCCTGGCCGGGCCCGACCCGGAGGCCGTACGGCAGACCCTGACCGATCTGATGTACTCCCCCGCCTGGCAGGCGGCCCACCCCGGCCCGTACACCACCCTCGGCGACCCCGGCATGCCGCCGCACGCCCGGCGCGGTCATCTTCTCGCCAGCAACGGCCACGACGCCTGGGACGCGCTGCCCGCCATCACCGCTCCCACCCTGATCCTGCACGGTGACGAGGACCGCCTCACCCCGCCCGACAACCTGCCCCTGCTCGCCGCCCGCATCCCGGACGCCCGCACCCACCTCTTCCGCGGCGCCCGTCACGCCTACTTCGAGGAGTGCCGGGCCGAGGCGAGCCCGCTGGTCACCGCGTTCCTCACCGAGGCCGGGTAGCCGGCGCAGGGCTGCCGGGGTGAATCACCGGCGCATCCGGCCGTACCCCGCATGCCGGTCCGGCGCCGCGCCACTTCACTGAGGTGACGGCCCCAGTGAGCCGACCGGGAGGCGACATGGCTGGACGGATGGCGCGCGGCGTGACGGTCGCCGCGCTGGTGGCGCTCGTCGCCGCGGGGGCGGGCGGCTGCTCGGGCGGCGGCGGGGAGAAGGTGTCCGGTGCCGCGAGCAAGGCGGCTTCCCAGGCCTCCGCCCTCGCCTCCCAGGGCGCCGCGGCCCTCACCTCCGCCACCGCCGAGGCACGGCGCAAGCTGGACTCGGTCAAGGGCGGCATCGACGCCAAGGACGATGTGAAACTCGGCGCGGTGGGCACGGACAGCGCCGGACGCAGCACGGTCACCGTGACGGCGCACAACACCGCGAACGCCACGAAGTCCTTCGCCGTCCAGGTCGTCTTCCGCGACACCGGGGGGAACCTGCTGGACACGGTGGTCGTCACGGTGCGGGACGTGGCCGCCGGAGCCTCCGCCACCGGCACGGCACGCAGCACCCACACGCTGTCGGGCGGCGTCAAGGCCGAGGTCGGCACGGCGCTGCGGTACTGACGGCGGCCACGGTGGAGCAGCCCGAGGGCACGCCCACGACGCGCCAGGCCCTGCTGAGTCCCGGATACCTGCGGCTGCTGGCGCTGTGCCTGCTGCTCGGGGTGCCCATCGCGCTCGCGTCCTTCTTCTTCGTCGCTCTCCAGCACACCCTCCAGCACCAGGTCTGGGAGGCGCTGCCGCAAGCCGTCGGATACCACCGCGCCCCCTGGTGGTGGCCCCTGCCGGCCCTGCTGCTCGCGGGGCTGATCGTCGCCCTGGTCGTCACCCGGTTTCCGGGCGGGGGCGGTCATGTGCCGGTGCAGGGGCTGGGCGGACCTCCGCTCGGTCCGAAAGCGCTGCCCGGTGTGGCCGTGGCCGCCCTGGCCACGCTTCCGCTGGGCGTCGTCCTCGGCCCCGAGGCACCGCTGATGGCCGTCGGCAGCGGGCTCGCGCTGCTCGCCGTACGCGCCCTGCGACAGGCCCCCGACGCGCCGGGCACGCCGGTACTCGCCACCGCCGGGTCCACCGCGGCCATCTCCACCATTCTGGGCGGCCCGCTGACGGGTGCCGTCATGGTCGTCGAAGGGGCCGGGCTCGGCGGCAGCCGGCTCGTCGTGCTGCTGCTGCCCTGCCTGCTCACGAGCGCCGCCGGATCGCTGGTCTTCACCGGCTTCGGCCACTGGACGGGCCTGTCGACCGGTGCGCTGGCCCTGCCCCGGCTGCCGCCGGACACCGTCCCGGACGCGGGTGACTTCCTGTGGGGGGTTCCGCTCGCCGTGCTCATCGCCCTCCTCATCGCGGCGGCCCGGGCACTCGGCCGGCGTACCCACCGTCTGGTCAGCGGGCACACCGTCATGGCGACCGTGGCCTGTGCCGTGGCGGTGGGCGGGTGCCTCGCCTGCTATGCGCTGCTGACCGGCCGCTCCCCGGAGGAGGCCGCGCTGTCCGGCCAGCAGACCCTGGGCCGGCTCGCCGGCCAGCCGAGCGCCTGGCCGGTCGCCGCCCTCGTCGCCCTGGTCGCGTGCAAGGGCCTGGCCTGGGCGCTCTGTCTGGGCGCGATGCGCGGTGGCCCGATCTTCCCGGCCCTGCTGATCGGTGCGGCCACGGCCGTCGCCTGCGCGCCGCTGCCCGGCCTCGGTACGACGCCGGCACTCGCCCTGGGCATGGCGGCGGCGGCCGCGGCGGTCACCGGGCTGCCGCTGACCAGCGCGGTGCTGGCGGTGCTGCTGCTCGGTGCCGACGCGCGCCAGCAGATGCCGCTGATCGTGATCGCGTCCGTCGTCGCCTTCGTCACCGTGCAGCTGCTGCCGGTGGAGCGGCGAGGGAGGCGTGCCCCGGGCCGGACGGCCGGGCGGGCGGTACGGCGATGACCGGGGCGGATGCCGGGAGCGGGCGCGGGCAGCGCCGCTGGCAGCCCGTGTTCATCGCCGTGCTCCTGGTGGCCGTGATGGTCACGGGCTACTTCCTGCTGCCACTCGACGGCATCGGTCCGGAGCGGCCCAGGCTGAGCTGGGCGCTCTTCGTCGTCGTGCTGGCCGCGATCGCCAGTCTGATCCTGCGGCAGATCGGCGACATCCTCCGCGACCGGCCGGACGTCCACCCCGCACTCGTCATCCCCGTCCTGATGTCCCTGGCCATCCTGGTCTTCGCCGGCACCTACTTCGTGCTCGCCCGGCAGCCGGGCGAGGTGCCCGGGCTGCACACCCGTCTCGACGCCCTCTACTTCACCCTCGTCACGGTGGCCACCATCGGCTACGGCGACATCACGCCGCACGGCCAGACCGCCCGGCTCGTGGCCATCCTCCAGATCCTGTACACGTTCGTCTTCCTCACCGCCGCGGCGGCCTCGCTGAGCAGACGGGTCCAGGCCAGGGCCGCGGCCCGCCCCGGACGCCACGAGGACGACCGCTGAGTCAGCGGGCGGCCGTCACCAGGTCTCGGACTCCGCCGAGGCGAGGGACACGGGCTCCTCGCGGCCGCGGCCGGCCCGCAGACGCATCGCCGGCACCGGCAGCACGAGCACCGAGATCATCGCGGCCCCGACCAGCGCCGCCGCCTCGCCGGTGCGCAGCACCTTCTGGTCCACGCCGATGGTGGTGATCGCGACGACGAGCGGGAGGCAGGTGGCGGCGAAGAGGGTGAGCGTCGCGCGGTCGGCCCGGCGCAGCCCGCGCGGGGCCAGGAGGTACACCGGGCCGCCCCGCACCAGGAGGAACAGCAGCAGGAACACCGGCAGCAGGGCGAGGGCCCGCCCGTCGTGGAGCAGGGCGTGCAGGTCGAACTCGATCCCGGTGACGATGTAGAAGAGCGGCACCAGGAAGCCGAAGCCGAGCGCCTCCACCCGGCCGAGGACCTCGGCGCTGTGCTCGGGCGAGGCGCCGTGCAGCACCAGACGGGTGAGGACGCCGGCGGCGAAGGCGCCGAGCAGGATGTCCAGGCCGAAGACCTCCGCGAGGCCCAGCATCCCGGCCAGGAGCAGCATGACGAAGCGGACGGCGAACTGCCCGCTGCTGTGCAGGGTGGTGTCGGTCAGCCGGGAGAACCAGGGCGGGCGCGGGCGCAGCGCCCAGAACACGGCGCCCGTGGTGAGCGCCGCGAAGGCGACCAGGAGCACCGTCGACTCGCCCGGCTTGCGGCCGCTGAGCAGCAGCGCGATGGCGACCACCGGCCCGAACTCGCCGACCGCGCCGAACGCCGCCATCACCGTGCCGAAGGGGCTGCGCAGGTCGCCGTCGTCCCGCAGGATCGGCAGCACCGTGCCCAGCGCCGTACTGGTCAGGGCGGTGCCGATGACGAAGGCCTTGAAGGTGTCCCCGCCGGCGACGGCGAAGCCCAGACCGATACCGAGCACGAGGGAGCACAGCCAGGCACCCAGGGCGCGGCGCAGGGTGCCGCCCCGGACCGCCGCGAAGTCGATCTCGTACCCGGCGAGGAAGATCAGCATGGCGAGTCCCAGGTCGGACAGGGTGTCGATGACCTGGTCGGGACGGGCCCAGCCGAGCACAGCGGGGCCGACGGCGATCCCGAGGGCGATCTCGAAGATGACCAGCGGCACGCGGATCAGGCGCGCGGCGCTCTCCGCGAGCAGCGGCGCGAGCACCGCCGCGGCCATGATCAGGACCAGGGTCCCCGGATGCGCCATGAGGCCCGATTACACCGCAGCTCTTCGGCCGAGAGAAGGCGACACATCGTCGACGCGGGTGAGATACGACGAAGGGCCTCGTCCCACCGAAGTGGAACAAGGCCCTGACCCGGGAAAACCCCCGGGCACTCTGTCGGGACGACAGGATTTGAACCTGCGACCCCTTGACCCCCAGTCAAGTGCGCTACCAAGCTGCGCCACGTCCCGATGCGCCGTCCCACGGTGTCCCGCGTGATCGCGCGAACAGAACTTTACCCCACGCTCGGGGGTGCGCCGAAGAGGGTCCGCGGGAGCGGGGCGCACGGCGGTGGAGAATCGGCCGTATGACGAACGTGAGCGGTGCGGAGGCCAGGGACCGGGACGGGGACGGGCGGGCCCGCAGCGCGCGGCCCCGGGACGGGCTGGGGCGGCCGCTGCCGTACGGTGCCCAGGGCGTGCCGCGGCAGCCCGAGGGGGTGGTGCGGGCGCCCGGGGAGACGGTCGCGGAGGCCCAGGAGCTGCTGGACGCGGGCCGGCCGTTCCACGCGCACGAGGTGTTCGAGGACGCCTGGAAGTCGGGGCCGGAGGAGGAGCGCGGGCTGTGGCGGGGGCTGGCCCAGCTGGCGGTGGGGCTCACGCACGCGGCGCGGGGGAACGCCGTGGGCGGGGCCCGGCTGCTGCGGCGCGGCGCGGGCGGGGTCGAGGAGTGGGAGCGGGAGCGGGGTGAGGACCGGCCGTACGGGCTGGACCTCGCGGGGCTGGCCCGCTGGGCGCGGGAGCTGGCCGCCCGGGTGGAGCGCGAAAACGCTCCGGTGGACGCGCGCGGCGAGGCGCCCCGGCTCGGTCCCTGAGGCCGGCGGCGAGGCGCCCCGGTTCGGTCCGTGACGTTGATGGCGCGGCGCTCCGGCCCGGTTCCCGGGGCCGGCGGGCGGTCGGCGGGGCCGCGTCCGGAGGCGATGGAGGCGTTGTCAGTGGCATGCGGCAGACTCGGGGCGTGCGAAAGATTCATGTCATCGGTATCGGCGCGGGCGACCCCGACCAGCTGACCCTCCAGGCGGTCAAGGCGCTGCGGAGCACGGACGTGTTCTTCCTGCTCGACAAGGGCGAGGTGAAGAGCGATCTCACCCAGCTCCGCCGGGACATACTGGACGCGCATCTGCCCGCGGGGTCGTACCGGGTGGTGGAGGCCCGGGACCCGGAGCGGGACCGCCGCGCGGGCGGGGCCGCGTACTCGCCGGCCGTCGAGGACTGGCGCAGCGCCCGCGCCGGTATCTACGAGCAGCTGATCGCCGAGGAGCTGGGCGAGGACGGCACCGGCGCCTTCCTGGTGTGGGGGGACCCCGCGCTGTACGACAGCACGCTCGGGATTCTCGAGGAGATCCTGGAGCGCGGGTCGGTGGGGTTCGAGTACGACGTCGTGCCCGGCATCAGCAGCGTCTCCGCGCTGGTCGCCCGGCACCGCACGGGGCTGAACCGGGTGGCAAGGCCGGTGCAGATCACCACCGGGCGGCGGCTCGCCGAGGGCTTCCCGGACGAGGTGGACGACGTGGTGGTGATGCTCGACGCCCACCAGGCCTTCCGGCAGTACACCGGGGAGGACATGGACATCTACTGGGGCGCGTACATAGGCACCCCGGACGAGATCCTCGTGTCCGGGCCGCTCGCCGAGGCCGCGCCGCGCATCGAGCGGCTGCGGGCGGAGGCGCGCGAGCGCAAGGGCTGGATCATGGACACCTATCTGCTGCGCCGGCACCCCGGCAGCTCCTGACCCCACCCGGGCGGGCCGCCCCGCATGCGTGACTGATCCACCCGTGTGATCGTGGCCTCGTGGCAGTCACCGAGGAGAACGAAGCGTCCCGGCAGACCCCGGATTCCGCACCGGCCGCCGCCGAGCCGCCGGTGCTGGACGTCCGGCGGCGCAACGTCGTCTTCCTGACGATCGTGCTCGGCATGCTGCTCGCGGCGCTCGACCAGACGATCGTGGGCACGGCCCTGCCGACGATCGTGTCCGATCTGGGCGGCGCCGCGCACATGTCGTGGGTGGTCACCTCGTATCTGCTCGCGGAGACCGTGGCGACCGTGCTGGTCGGCAAGTTCGGCGACCAGTTCGGCCGCAAGGCCGTCTTCCAGGTGTCCACGATCGTGTTCATCGCGGGTTCGTTCCTGTGCGGCCTGGCCACCGACATGCCGCTGCTGATCGCGTGGCGGGCGGTGCAGGGGATCGGCGCGGGCGGTCTGATGGTGACGTCGATGGCGCTCATCGCGGACGTCATCCCGCTGCGGGAGCGCGGCAAGTACCAGGGGGCCATCGGCGCGGTGTTCGGGGTGGCGACGGTCATCGGGCCGCTGCTGGGCGGCCTGTTCACCGACCACGCCTCCTGGCGGTGGGCGTTCTACGTCAACGTGCCCATCGCCGTGGTCGTGGTGATCGCCGCCGCGCGCACCATCCCGGTGGTGCGGTCGGCGTCCCGGCCGGTCATCGACTACCCGGGCATCGCGTTGGTCGCGGTCGGCGCGAGCGCGCTGATCCTGGCGACGAGCTGGGGCGGCACCGAGTACGCCTGGACCTCGGGGGTCATTCTCGGGCTGTTCGCGGGCGGTGTGGTGGCGCTCGCGCTGTTCTGCTGGGTGGAGACCCGGGCCCGGGAACCGATGCTGCCCATGCGGCTGTTCGGCAACCCGGTGTTCACGGTCTGCTCGGTGCTCAGCTTCATCGTCGGCTTCGCGATGCTCGGCGCGATGACCTACCTGCCGAGCTATCTCCAGTACGTCGACGGCGACTCGGCCACGGTCTCCGGGGTGCGGACGCTGCCGATGGTCGTCGGGCTGCTGATCGCGTCGGTCTTCAGCGGCAATGTGGTCAGCAAGACCGGCAAGTACCGGCTGTTCCCGGTCGTGGGCGCGCTGGTGATGGGCGCCGGGCTGTATCTGATGTCCCTGATGGGGCCGGGCACGGGGACGGCGCTGGAGTCGCTGTACATGTTCGTGCTGGGCACCGGGATCGGCCTGTGCATGCAGGTGCTCACCATCGCCGTGCAGAACACCGTGGCCTACGCCGACCTGGGCACCGCGACCTCCGGGGTGACCTTCTTCCGTACGCTGGGCAGTTCGTTCGGCACGGCCGTGTTCGGCACCATCTACACCAACGCGCTCGCCCCGAACCTGCGCGACGGCATCGGCGCGGCCGTGCGGGCGGGCGGCGTGGACGCGGCGACGGTGACCCGGGCGGCCACCAGCCCGACCGGCCTGCACCGGCTGCCCGCCCCGGTCGCCGCGCCGATCGTGCAGGCGTACGCGGACACCATCCAGACGGTGTTCCTGTGGACGGTGCCGGTCGCGGGACTGGGCTTCCTGGTGGCCCTGTTCCTCAAGCAGGTGCCGCTGCGGGACAGCGCGCGGATGGGTTCGACCGACATGGGCGAGGGCTTCGCCTCCCCGCACGGGCCGGACTCGCAGCGAGTGCTGGAGGCCGCCGTGGCGAAGATCATCGGCGGTACCGATCTGGAGACCGGCCGGCGGATCATCCGCGAGTCCGACACCCGGCTGGATGTCGCCGGGGCCTGGGCGGTGATGCAGGTGGAGCTGCTGAACCGGCTGGTGGGGCATGCGAGCCTCGGGCTGGTCGCGGGCCGCCGCCATCTGCCGCCGGAGGTGCTGCTGCCGGTGTTCGACCGGATGGTCGACGAGGGCTATCTGACCCGGCACGGCTCCCTGCTGAGCCACACCCCGGCGGGCCGCCGCGAGGCCGAGGTGATCAGCCATGCGTGGGGCACCTGGCTGGCGGACCGGGTGCAGCGCGACATCGGCCACCCGGCGGCCGCCGATCTGCGCGCGGCCGTGGACACCATCGCCAAGCGGCTGCTGGTGGAGGACCTGAGCAACGGCCTCCCCCAGCGCACGGCGGCCGAACCGGAGCCGAGCGGGGCGCGCTGAGCCCCGGGTGCGCGCACGCCGGGCGGCCCTTGTGCGGCCGCGGTGGTCACCCGGGGACGAGCCCCAGCCGGGCCAGCACGCCCGCCGTGTCGGGCACCGCGGTGACGCCCGCGGGCAGCGGTGGCCGGCGTACGACGACCACGGGCAGCGCGAGTTCGCGGGCGGCCGTCAGCTTCGCGGCCGTCGCCTCGCCGCCGCTGTCCTTGGTGACCAGGACCTCGATCCGGTGGCGGCGCAGCAGATCCGTCTCCTCGGCGATCGTGAACGGGCCGCGGGCGAGGAGCACGTCGGTGGACGGCGGCAGGGGCGGCTCGGGCGGTTCCACCGAGCGGGCGACGAAGTGCAGGTCCGTCAGGTGGGCGAAGGCGGCGAGGCCGAGGCGCCCGGTGCTGAGGAAGACCCGCCGGCCGAGGCCGGGCAGCGCGTCGGCGGCGCCGGCCAGGGACGGGACGTCGTACCAGCGGTCGCCGGGGCCGGGCCGCCAGCCGGGGCGGCGCAGCACGACCGCCGGTGTCCCGGTGGCCGCCGCCGCGCGGGCCGCATGGGCGGTGATCGCCTCGGCGAAGGGGTGGGTGGCGTCGACCAGGGCGTCCACCCGGTGGGTGCGCAGCCACTCGGCCAGGCCCTCCGCGCCGCCGAAGCCGCCGGTGCGCACCTCGCCCGGGACCGCTGCGGGCCGGGTGACCCGGCCGGCCAGGGAGGTGGTGACCCGGATGCCGGGCCGGGCCGCGAGATCGGCGGCGAGCCGTCGGGCCTCGGTGGTACCGCCGAGGATCAGCACGTGCGTGGGCATGGGGGTGAGCGTACGAGGTCGTGAGGGCCCGACCGGCGCCCGGGTCGCTACCGTCGGAGGATGGAGTCCCTCGCGTCCGTGCGTGCCGTGCTGATCGACATCGACGGTGTCCTCACCGTCTCCTGGAAGCCGCTGCCCGGTGCGGTGGCGGCGCTGCGCCGGATCCGCGCGGCGGGTCTGCCCGTGGCGCTGGTGACCAACACGACGTCCCGGACCCGGGCGTCGATCGCCGGGGCCCTGGGGGCGGCCGGGTTCGAGGTGGCGGCCGAGGACATCCTGACCGCGCCCGCCGTCACCGCCGTACACCTCGCACAGCGCTACCCGGGCGCCCGCTGTGCGCTGCTGAACAGCGGGGACATCGCGGCGGATCTCGGCGAGATCACCCTGGTCGAGGACGATCCGGAGGTGGTCGTGCTGGGCGGTGCCGGGCCGGAGTTCGACTACGCGGCGCTCAACCGGGCCTTCGGGCAGCTCCAGCGGGGTGCGCGGCTGGTCGCCATGCACCGCAACCTGTACTGGCGGACCGACGCGGGGCTCCAGCTGGACACGGGGGCGTTCCTGCTCGGGCTGGAGCGGGCGGCCCGGACGGAGGCCGAGGTCACGGGCAAGCCGTCGCGGGCGTTCTTCGAGGCGGCGCTGGCCCGGCTCGGGGTGGCCGCCGGGGAGGCGCTGATGGTGGGCGACGACGTGGAGTCGGACGTGCTCGCCGCCCAGCGGGCCGGACTGACGGGGGTGCTGGTGCGGACGGGGAAGTTCCAGCAGGAGACGCTCGACGGCGCGAGCGGCGCCCCGGACCATGTCCTGGACTCCTTCGCCGACCTGCCGGGGCTGCTGGGGCTAGGGCAGTAGCAGCTGGACGCCGCCCACGACCGTCGCCGCGATCACGAGTTGTTCGAAGAGTCGCTGGTTGATCCTGTTCACAGCCCATGTGCCGAACAACGCACCGGGCACGACGAACCCGGCGAGCGCGGCGTCGAGCAGCAGCGAACGGCCGTCGATGAGGCCCAGGCCCGCGCTGAACGGCACCTTCGACACGTTCACGATGAGGAAGAAGAACGCCGACGTGCCCAGGAAGCCCAGCTTCCGGAACCCGGCGGAGAGCAGGTACAGCGACATCACGGGGCCGCCCGCGTTCGCGACCATGGTGGTGAAGCCGCCGAGCACGCCGTACGAGCGGGCCTTCAGCCGGCCCGCCCGGGTCGTCACGGCGTCCGGTGCGTCCCCCGGCCCGTCCGCCCGGCGCCGCCGCCACAGCGTGACCCCGGCCATCAGCAGCAGGATCGCACCGATCGAGGTCCGTACGATCCCGTCGTCGGCCCACAGCAGGAACAGCGTGCCGCCCACCACACCGGCCGCGACCGCCGGGAACAGCCGCCACAGCGTGGGCCAGTGGGCGTGCCGCCGGTAGGTGAGGACGGCGAGCACGTCCCCGGCGATCAGGATGGGCAGCAGCACCCCGGTGGAGGCGCGGGCGGGCAGGACCGCGGCGAAGACGGCGAGGCTGACCGTGTTGGCCCCGCTCACCGCGGTCTTGGAGAAGCCGACGAGCAGGGCCGCGCAGGCGAGTGCCGCGAACCCCCAGCCGGATATGTGCCAGAGCGTCATCGTGTCCATGTGGGGACCGATGCTATGCACATGGATCCGACCGGTGTGCCGCTACCCGGCGTACCGCGTCCGCAGCTCCCGCTTGAGCACCTTCATGCTCGGTCCGAGCGGCAGCGCGTCGGTGAACTCCACGCGCCGCGGGTACTTGTGCTTGCCGAGGTGTTCCCTGGACCACTCGGTGATCCCCGCGGCGTCGGGGGCGGTGTCCCCGGCCGGTACGACGACCGCGCACACCTCCTCGCCGTGCAGTTCGTCGGGCAGGCCGATGACGGCGACCTGGGCGATGCCGGGGTGGCGCATCAGGACCTCCTCGACCTCCCGCGGGTAGACGTTGTAGCCGCCGCGGATGATGACGTCCTTCTTGCGGTCGACGATGCGGAGGAACCCCTCCTCGTCCTTGGTGCCCAGGTCACCGGTGCGGAACCAGCCGTCGACCAGGGCCTCGGCGGTGGCCTCGGGGCGGCCGAGGTAGCCGGAGAAGACGTTGTGGCCGCGGATGACGACCTCGCCCAGCTCGCCGGGCGGCAGCAGTTCGATGCGGCCCTCGGTCTCCGCGCGGGCGATCTCCACGTCGACGCCCCACAGCGGATGGCCGATGGTGCCGGCCTTGGTGCCGAACACCGGCTGGTTGACGGTGGCCGTGGGCGAGGTCTCCGACAGCCCGTACCCCTCGTAGATCCGCGTCCCGAAGGCGGTCTCGAACCGCTCCAGCACGGCCACCGGGAGCGAGGCCCCGCCCGAGATGCACAGGCGCAGGGCGGGCAGTTCCGCGGCGTCGGCGGCGGCCGCGGCCAGCGCCACGAACATGGTGGGCACGCCCTGGAAGGTGTTCACGCGCTCGCGCACCATCAGCTCGATCGCGCGGGCCGCGTCGAAGCGGGGCAGCAGCACCAGGGTGGCGCCCGCCCGCCAGGTGGAGTTGAGCGAGACGGTCTGGCCGAAGGCGTGGAACAGCGGCAGGGCGCCGAGCGCGATGTCGTCGGCGCGGACGTCGTTGGCGTCGAAGGCGTTGACGGTCGCGTTCATCACCAGGTTGAAGTGGCTGAGCACGGCGCCCTTGGGGACGCCGGTCGTGCCGCTGGTGTAGAAGACCACGGCGGGGTCGTCGGCGGCGCGGGTGGTGTACGACGGCAGCGGCTCGGCGTCGGCCGCGAGGGTCGCGAACTCCTCGCCCAGGGTGACCACGCGGATGCCGAGCGCCTCGGCCGCGGCGCGCCCGGTGTCCGCCTGGGCCGGGTGGACGAGCAGCAGGCCGGCGCCGCTGTCCCGCAGGACGTGCTCGACCTCGCCGACCGACAGCAGCAGGTGCACGGGGACGACGACACCGCCCGCCGCGGCGATCGCGTAGTAGGCGAGGGGGAACTCCGCGGTGTTGGGGGCCATGAGGGCGACCCGGTCGCCCGGCCGGACGCCGAGGGCGGTGAGCGCGCCCGCCCGGGCGAGGGCCCGACGCCACGCCTCGGCGAAGGTCAGCCGCAGGTCCCCTTCGACGAGGGCGGTCTTGTCGGGTCGGCGCCGGGCGTTCTCGGCGAGAATGGCGGCGACGGACAGGGTTGCCATGGAGTGCTGCTCCGTTTCCTTCTGCGGCTGGTGTACCGGATTCCCTTGGCGGGACCCCCCGTTGGGACTGCGCCGAGGAGTGGCTCTAGTGCCGTTCGACCAGCAGCGCGCTGCCCTGTCCGACGCCCACGCACATCGTCGCCAGGCCCCGGGCCGCGCCCGTGCGCCGCATGCGGTGCAGCAGGGTGGTCAGGATGCGGGCACCGGAGCAGCCGAGGGGGTGGCCGAGGGCGATGGCGCCGCCGGTCGGGTTGACCAGGTCGGGGTCGATGCCCAGCTGGTCGACGCAGGCGAGCGCCTGGGCGGCGAACGCCTCGTTGAACTCGGCCTCCTGGACGTCGCCGATCGCCCAGCCGGCCCGGGCCAGCGCCTTGCGGGTGGCGGGGACCGGGCCGATGCCCATCACGTCCGGGTAGACACCGGCGGAGGCGCCCGCGACATAGCGGCCCAGGGACTCCAGGCCCAGTTCGTTCAGGGCCTCCTCGCTGACCAGCAGCAGTCCGGCGGCGCCGTCGTTCATCGGCGAGGCGTTGCCCGCGGTGACCGTGCCGCCCTGCCGGAACACCGGCTTCAGCCGGGAGAGCTTCTCCAGCGAGGTGTCCTCACGGACGCACTCGTCCTGCTCCACCACGATCCCGTCCGGCCGCTCCACGGAGAGGAGTTCGTCGTCGAAGTGCCCGTTCTTGCGGGCGGCGGCGGCGAGTTGGTGGCTGCGCAGCGCGAACGCGTCCTGCCGGTCGCGGGAGACGCCGTACCGGGCGGCGACCTCCTCGGCGGTCTCGCCCATGGACAGCAGGCCGTGCAGCTCCTTCATGGCCGGGTTGACCAGGCGCCAGCCGAGCCGGGTGTCGTAGGTCTCGATGCGCGGCGGCAGCGCCTCGTCGGGGCGGGGCAGGACGAAGGGGGCGCGGCTCATGGACTCGGAGCCGCCGGCGATCACGATGTCCGCCTCGCCCGCCGCGATGGTCCGGGCGGCGAGGGTGACCGCCTCCAGGCCGGAGGCGCAGAGCCGGTTGACGGTGGCGCCGGGCACGGACTCGGGCAGTCCGGCGAGCAGGGCGGCCATCCGGGCGGCGTTGCGGTTGTCCTCGCCGGCCTGGTTGGCGGCGCCCCAGTAGACGTCGTCGATCCGGGCCGGGTCGAGGGCGGGCACGTCGTTCACCAGCCGGCGGATGACGGTCGCGGCCAGATCGTCGGGGCGCACGGAGGAGAGGGCTCCGCGCAGCTTGCCGATGGGGGTGCGGCGGGCGGCCGCGAAGTGAACGGGACGCACGGGTGTGACTCCTGACCGACGACGCTGTGGATCAGCTGGCTGGGTGTGTTCGGCAGCACGGTTAATTAGCACTGCTAGTTTTAGACTATAGACCTCGGACCGGCCCGCTGGGAAGATCCCCCGGAACCTTCACCGAGGCACCTGGAGGAGATATGCCCCACGTCCGCGAGCATGCCCCGGACGGGATCGCCGTACGCGAGTGGCCGCACCCGGAGCCCCGCTTCCTGGCCCTCGTCGTGCACGGGTACGCCGAGCACGCGGGCCGGTACGACGAACTGGCGGGCGTGCTCGGCGGGCACGGCGCGGCGGTGTACGCGCCCGACCACCGGGGGCACGGCCGGTCGGCCGGCGAGCGGGTGCTGATCGAGGACTTCGAGGACGTGGTCACCGAGGTGCACACGGTGGCCGAGTCGGCCCGGGCCGCGCACCCCGGGCTGCCGCTGGTCCTCGTCGGCCACTCGATGGGCGGCCTGATCTCGGCCCGTTACGTCCAGCGGTACGGCGCGGAGGTGAGCGCGCTGATCCTCTCGGGGCCGGTGATCGGGGCCTGGGAGCTGCCCGGGCGGCTGCTGGCCCTGCCCGAGATCCCGGACACCCCGATCAGCCCGGCCGCGCTCTCCCGCGACCCCGCGGTGGGCGCCGCGTACGCCGCCGATCCGCTGGTCTGGCACGGGCCGATGAAGCGGCCGACGCTGGAGGCGTTCGCCCGCACCCTGGAGACGGTCGCCCGGGGCGGCGACGCGGGCGGCGTACCGGTGCTGTGGCTGCACGGCGACGACGACCGGCTGGTGCCGCTGCCCGGCAGCCGGATCGGCGTCGAGCGGCTGAGCGGCGGCCGGCTGACCGAGCGGATCTTCCCCGGGGCCCGGCACGAGGTGTTCAACGAGACGGTCAAGGAGGAGGTCTTCGCCGAGGTGACCGGCTTCCTGGACCAGGTCCTGCCCCGCTGACCAGGCCGGTTTTGCCCCCTTTGGCGATGGGCACCCGCCTGGGGACGAAAGACCGAAGGAAGAGCGAAAGAACCCAGAGGGAAGGGGAGACCCATGGCCGACGCCCTCGAACTCGAAGCGCTGTGGGAGGACTTCCACCGCGTGGTCAACATGACCTCGGCGGAACTCGCGGCCTGGCTCAGGGTCCAGGACGCCGACGAGCGCACCGAGCCGCTGCCCGAACGGGCGGGCTCGCCGCTCGGCCAGCACGTGCTCGCCATCCTCCAGAAGCGCCGTACCGACCTGACCGCGGACGACATCGGTGCGATGCACCAGGTCGTGGACACGGTCGCCGACCTCGTGGACATCGAGGAGGAACCCGTGGCGGAGGACACCGAACGCCGCCACCAGCTGATGTCGCTGGGCCACGACCCGCTCAAGCCCTGAGCCCGCGCCGGACACGGCCATGAACCGCGACGAACGGGTGCTGCACGAACTGCTGTCCCGGTACGGGCGGACCTACGCGGAGGAGGCGGACATCCGGCTGAGGGACACCCCGCAGCCGCTGTACCGGCTGCTCGTGCTGGCCCTGCTGCTCAGCGCCCGGATCCGGGCCTCGGTGGCGGTGGCCGCCGCCCGGGCCCTGCACGAGGACCACCTCGACACTCCGCGCCGCATGGCCGAGGCCGACTGGCAGCAGCGGGTCGACGCGCTCGGCCGGGGCGGCTACCGGCGCTACGACGAACGCACCGCCACCCAACTCGGCGACGGCGCCGCGCTGTTGCTGGACCGCTGGGGCGGTGACCTGCGCCGGCTGCACCGGGAGGCGCACGGCGACCCCGGAGAACTCAGGGAACTGCTCCAGGAGGAGCCGGGCGTGGGGCCGGCCGGCGCCGACATCTTCCTGCGCGAGGCCCAGCGCGTCTGGCGCGAACTCGCCCCCTATCTGGACGACAAGGCCCTGTCCGGGGCGGCCCGGCTCGGCCTGCCGAAGGACCCGGACCAGCTGACCGCGCTGGCCGGGAACACCGAACCGGCCGTGCTGGCGGCCGCGTTGGTGCGGGCCGCGCTGGACAAGCGGGTGGCCGAGGAGTGCCTGCACAGCGCGTGATCGTGTCAGACTTCTCCTCGCAACTGACGTAGGTGACCGAGCCGAGGAGCAGTACGTGACGGGGACCGAGCCGGCCGCGCAGCGCATCGACACCACCCGGCCGCATCCGGCCCGGGTGTACGACTGGTATCTCGGCGGCAAGGACAACTACCCCGTCGACGAGGAGCTGGGCCGCAGCATCGCGGCCATCGACGGGGGCGCCCCGCGGGCCGCCCGCGCCAACCGGGAGTTCATGCACCGCACCACGCGCGCCCTGGCCGAGGACGGCATCCGCCAGTTCCTGGACATCGGCACCGGCATACCGACCGAGCCCAATCTGCACCAGATCGCCCAGTCGGTGGCGCCGGACGCCCGGGTCGTCTACGTCGACAACGACCCGATCGTGCTGGTGCACGCCCAGGCGCTGCTGCGCGGCACCCCGGAGGGCGTGACGGAGTACGTCCAGGCCGACGCCCGGGACCCGAGGGCGATCCTCGAGCAGGCCGCCCGCGTCCTCGACCTGGACCGCCCGGTGGCCCTGTCGCTGATCGCGCTGCTGCACTTCATCGCCGACGAGGACGGCGCCCACGACCTGGTGTCCACCCTGGTCGACGCGCTGGCGCCGGGCAGCTGTCTGGTGCTGTCCACGATGACGGCCGACTTCGAGCCGGAGAACGTGCGCAAGGGCATCGCCGCCTACGCGGCGGGCGGGGTGACCCTGGTGGCCCGCTCGCAGAAGGAGGTGGCCGCCTTCTTCCGCGGACTGGAGCTGCTGGACCCCGGCGTCGTGTCGGTCGCCGACTGGCGTCCGCAGACCGCCCCGGACGGCGCCGGGCCGATCTCGCTGTACGGCGCGGTGGGCCGCAAGCCGGTCCGCTGAGGCCCGCGTCCGCCGGGCCGACGGCCCCCCGCGCCGGTCCGGCCGACGTTTAGAGGCCGAGCACGCGGGCTATGGTCCGCAGCACCCCGTTGTCGTTGTTGGACGGGGCGAGGTGGCGGGCCCGGCGGACGACCTCCGGGTGGGCGTTGGCCATGGCGAAGGACCACTCGGCGGCGTCGAGCATCTCCAGGTCGTTGAGGTAGTCGCCGAACACCATGGTCTGCGCCGGGGTGATGCCCAGCGCCCGCTGGAGGCCGCGCAGGGCGGTGCCCTTGTCCGCGGTGCGGTTCATGACGTCGACCCAGTGCTCGCCGGAGACCACCACCCGGTGGGTGTCGGCGAACTCCGCCAGGGCGGGCGCGGTGGAGCGCTCGGCGGCCCCGAAGTCGAACACCGCGACCTTGATCATGTCGTCCTCGACCGCGGTCACGTCCTCGACGACCCGGTGCTCGACGTAGTACTTGCGCACCTCGGCCAGGAACGCCTCGTCGGTCCGTTCGACGTACGCCGAGCGCTTGCCGCACACCACGGCGCCCACGTCCACGCCGTCGGCGGCCAGCCGCCGTACCGTCCGGGCCACCCCGGCGGCGACCCCGGGCGCCAGCGGGTCGGAGCTCAGCTCCACGCCGTCGCGGACCACATAGGTGCCGTTCTCCGCGATGAACACCATGCCCTCGGCGACCTCGGCGAACTGCCGGGCCAGCGTCGCGTACTGGCGGCCGCTGGCCGGGCTGAACAGCACGCCGCGGCGGCGCAGCTCGGCGAGCAGCGGCCACAGCCCCTCCGGTGTGCGCTTGGCGTCGTCCAGCAGGGTGCCGTCCATGTCGGTGACGACGAGCCGGATGTCGGCGGGGCCCTCGGGCAGGCCGGCGGGGTGGTCGAGGAGGGGGGCGGGCGTGGCGGGCATGTCCTGCTTCCGGTCGGGGCGGGGGTACGGCACCCCAGTGTTCCGCATGCCTGTGCGGGGTCCGGGGCCGCCCCGGACCGCCCGTGGTGCGCGGTTCCCGGGACAGCACGATCAACGGGCGGCACAATGACGGCGGGGAACCGTGCACGGAAAGGGCGGCGACGTGACCGAAGGGCGTGATCCGACGGCCGGTCCGGGCGGGCTGAACACCACCGTGGCGCACAACGCCCGGGTGTGGAACTACTGGATCGGCGGCAAGGACAACTACGAGGTCGACCAGCGGGTCGGTGAGCAGGTCGCCGGGATGTTCCCGGTGATCCGGGCGGTGGCCCGCGCGGACCGTGAGTTCCTGGCGCGGGCGGTGCGCTTCCTGGCCGTCGAGCGCGGCATCCGGCAGTTCCTGGACGTGGGCACGGGCCTGCCGACCGTCGACAACACCCACGAGATCGCCCAGCGGATCGCGCCCGACGCCCGGATCGTCTACGTCGACAACGACCCGATCGTGCTCGTGCACGCGCGCTCGCTGCTGACCAGTTCCCCGGAGGGGGCCACGGACTACGTCGACGCCGATGTGCACGACCCGGAGAGCATCGTGCAGCGCGCCGCCGAGACCCTCGACCTGAGCCGGCCGGTCGCGCTGATGATGCTCGGCATCCTCAACTTCGTCCTGGACACCGGCGAGGCCCGGGACATCGTGCGCCGGCTCATGGCGGCCCTGCCCTCCGGCAGCCATCTCGTCCTCACCCATCCGACGTACGACGCCGAGGTGGGCGGCGAGGGCAACGCCGCCGCGATGGAGTTCTGGAACGCGCACGCCACCCCGCCGATCACCGCCCGCAGCCACGCGGAGATCGCCTCCTTCCTGGCGGGCCTCGACCTCGTCGAGCCGGGGCTGGTGCCGTGCTCGCAGTGGCGCGCCGGGCCGGCCTCCGCCGTGGTGCCGCAGTACGGCGCGGTGGCCATGAAACCCTGACCCGCCCGTGCACCCGGCACAGCCCGCGGAGGAGGACGTATGACCGCCCTTGCCGACCCCGTGCCCGGCGGCCGCCCCGGAGATCTGCGCCGGGCCGCCGCGCTCACCGCCGAGCTGACCGCGCGGGGCGTGCACGGGATCGTACTGGCGTACGTGGACACCGCGGGCGTCGGCCGGGTGAAGACGATCCCGACGGCGCGGCTGGCGGCGGCCGTGTCCTCGGGGGTCGGGATGTCGCCGGTGTTCGACACGTTCCTCGCGCACGACTCGATCGTCGCCACGGACGTCCTCGGCTCCCCCGACGGCGATCTGCGGCTCTACCCGGACCTGGACCGGCTGACGGTGCTGGCCGGGCAGCCCGGCTGGGCGTGGGCGCCGGTGGACCGGATCACCCAGGAGGGTGCCCGGCACCCCGGCTGCACCCGGACCTTTCTGCGCCGGATCGTCGCCGGGGCGGCGGAGCGGCACGGCCTGTCCTTCCGGGCGGCGATCGAGGTGGAGTGGGCGGTCGGGCTGGGCTCGGCGCCGGCCGGGGAGTTCGTCCCGGCGGTGTCCGGACCGGCGTACGGCGCGATCCGCCAGGTGGAGCTGAGCGACTACACCGCCGACCTGCTCGCCGCGCTCGCCGCCCAGGACGTGGCCGTCGACCAGCTCCATCCGGAGTACGCGGCCGGGCAGTTCGAGATCTCGGTGGGCGCGCAGGACCCGGTGGCGGCGGCCGACCGCAGTGTGCTGGTACGGCAGACCGTCCGCGCGGTCGCGCAGCGGCACGGTCTGCGGGTGTCGTTCGCGCCCGCGGTGCTCGCGGAGGGCGTCGGCAACGGCGGCCATCTGCACCTCTCCTGCTGGCGCGCGGGCGTGAACCTGCACGCGGGCGGGGAGCGGCGGTACGGCATGACGGCCGCGGCGGAGTCCTTCGCGGCCGGTGTCCTGGCCCGTCTGCCCGCGCTGACGGCGGTCACCGCCCCCAGCCCGGCCAGCTATCTGCGGCTCAGGCCGTCCCAGTGGGCCGGGGTCTTCACGGCCTGGGGCCACGAGACCCGCGAGGCCGCGCTGCGGCTGGTCACCGGTACGGCGGGCCGCCGCGACCAGGAGGCCAACCTGGAGGTCAAGCCGGTGGACCTGGCCGCCAACCCGTATCTGGCGCTCGGCTGCGTGATCGCCGCCGGTCTCGACGGAGTGGCCGGGGCGCTGCGGCTGCCCGAGGAGATCACCGGGGACCCGGCCCGGTACGGCCCCGAGGAGGCGACGGCCCGCGGGGTGCACCGGCTGCCCGAGTCGCTGCCGCGGGCCGTCGAGGAGTTCCGCGCCGACCCGGTGCTGCGGGCCGCGCTGGGCCCGGTCCTCGCCGACGCGATCACCGCCGTCCGGCTCGGCGAGGCGGCGACCGTGGCAGACCTGGACGATGCCGGGGTGGCGGCGGCCTACCGCTGGGTGTACTGACGAACCGACGAAAGGACCCAGGCGTGCCGAGAGGATCCCGGGCAGCACGGATGGTGTCCCCGAGGACGCCGGGGAGGCACCGGGGCCCCCGGAACACGCCGAGCAGCCACCCGGGAACACCCGCCATGCACCCGGCGATGCCCGCACGGCACCAGCCCATGCCGACAACGCTCCGCCGGGTTATCCCGACGACCTGGCCGGGAAGGTGGTGTCCGTGATCGCGTCCGGGCCGGTGCACGAGGTTCTCGCAGGGTTGCCGCTCGTCGACCACCACTGCCATGGCGCGGTGACCGCCGACCTCGCGCCGGCGGAGTTCGAGTCCCTGCTCACCGAGGGCGCGGCCTGGGCCGGTGTCTCGCCCTTCGACACGCCGGCCGGGGTGGCCGTACGCCGGCACTGCGCACCCCTGCTCGACCTGCCCCGGCACGCACCGCCCGAGGCCTATGTGGAGCGCCGCTCCCGGCTCGGCTGGCAGGAGGTCAACCGCCGCTTCCTCCGGGCGTCCGGAGCGGAGCTGTTCTGCGTGGACACCGGCTACGCCCCGCACCCGGTGACCTCACCCGCGGCCCTGGCGGAGGCCGCCGGCGCCGCCGCCCGCGAGGTCGTACGGCTGGAGCAGCTCGCCGAGGCGGTGACCGCGCGGGGCGTCGAGCCGGACGCGTACGCGGGCGCGCTCCGCGCGTCCGCCGAGGCGGCCGTCCGCCGGCCGGGCGTGGTGGCGGTGAAGTCGATCGCCGCCTACCGCACCGGTTTCGCCCTGGACCCGGCGCGGCCCACCGACGCGGAGGTGACCGCGGCGGCCGCCCGCTGGCTCGCGCACGGCGGCCGGCTCACCGACCCCGTCCTGGTCCGGCACCTGCTGTGGACCGCCGTCGACCTGGGGCTGCCGCTGCAACTGCACACCGGTTTCGGGGACGCGGACCTGCGGCTGCACCGCGCCGACCCCGCCCTGCTCACCGACTGGCTGCATCTGACCGGCGGCACGATCCCCGTCCTGCTGCTGCACTGCTGGCCGTACCACCGCCAAGCCGCCTATCTCGCCGCCGTGTTCGAGCATGTGTACCTGGACGTCGGCCTCGCCCTGCACCACACCGGTCCGGCCCGCTGCCGGGCGGTGCTGGAGGAGGCACTGGAGATCACGCCGTTCCGCAAGCTGCTCTACAGCTCCGACGCCTACGGCGTGGCCGAATTCCACCACCTGGGCGCGCTGTGCTTCCGGCAGGGCCTCGCCGATCTGCTGCAAAGCCGGGTGGACGCCGACGAGTTGAGCCTGCCCGACGCCCTGCGCATCGCCGCCTGGACCGGCCGCGACAACGCCCGACGCCTCTACGGACTCACCTGACAGCCCCGCCCCCGACCGCATCCGAACCGGCGCGCAACCACTGCGCGCGCCCCACCCGGAAAGTATGATCAAGCAATGTCTGACATGACCGAAACCACGCCCGGCTGGCTGACCACGGACGAGCTGGAAATGGCCAGGGCCCGGATGCCGATCCTGTACGTCGAGGCCGTGCCCGTGCGCGTGGACGACAGCGGCGAAGTCACCAGCATCGGGCTGCTGCTGCGCATCGGCCCGGACGGCACGGTCAGCCGGACCCTGGTCTCCGGTCGGGTGCTGCACCACGAACGGGTCCGTGACGCCCTGCTGCGCCATCTGGAGAAGGACCTCGGCCCGGTCGCCCTGCCCCGGGTCCCCGCCTCCCTCCAGCCCTTCACCGTCGCCGAGTACTTCCCGACGGCGGGGATCACGCCGTACCACGACCCCCGGCAGCACGCGGTGTCCCTCGCCTACATCGTGCCGGTGACGGGCGACTGCCGGCCCCGGCAGGACGCGCTGGACCTCGTCTGGTTCAGCCCGCAGGAGGCGGCTTCGGCGGCCCTGCACAGCGAGATGCCGGGCGGGCACGGGGTCCTGCTGAAGCAGGCGCTCGCCCATGTGGGCCTGGTGTTCTGATCCCGGACCCAAGGCCGCGGCAACTCCTGCACCAGAGGCCACAAAACAATGGCAAAGGGGGCTGGGGCCGGAACGGCGGGTTGTGCTTGGGTGCGGATCATGAGCACAGAGCACGTCCTCGACCACCGGCCCACAGGCCACGCACGCGCGCGCGTACGCGAGACTGCGACCAAGGTCCCGGCGGTCACCGTCTACTTCTGGATCATCAAGGTCCTCACCACCGGCATGGGGGAGACGGCCTCCGACTTCCTGGCCCATCTGCTGGGGCCGATCCCGGCGGTGGGGGTCGGCGGTCTCGCCTTCGTGGCCGCGCTCGTGCTCCAGTTCGCCGCCCGCCGGTACGTGGCCTGGATCTACTGGACGGCGATCGTCATGGTCAGCGTGTTCGGCACGATGGCCGCGGATGTGCTGCACGTCGGCCTCGGCGTCCCCTACACCCTGTCCACCCCGCTGTTCCTGATCGCCCTGGCCGCCGTCTTCGCCCTCTGGCACACCGTGGAGCGGACGCTGTCCATCCACTCCGTCCGCACCCGCCGCCGCGAGGCCTTCTACTGGGCGGCCGTCCTCGCCACGTTCGCCCTGGGCACGGCTGCGGGCGACCTCAGCGCCACCATCGGCCTCGGCTATCTCGGCTCGGTCGTGCTGTTCGCCGTGGCGATCTGCGTGCCCGCCCTGGCCCACCGCACCGGTCTGCTCGGCTCGGTGAGCGCGTTCTGGGCGGCCTACGTCATCACCCGCCCGCTCGGCGCCTCGCTGGCCGACTGGATGGCCCTGCCGGCCTCCCGGGGCGGACTGGCCTGGGGGCTCGGGCCGGTGACCCTGGCCTGGACCGTGGCGATCATCGGCTTCGTGGCCTTCCTCTCGGTGTCCCGCCGCGACACCGCCGACCTCGGCTGATCCAGCCCGCTCGGGACGGCCCGGGGGCTTCGCTCCACCTTCGCCTCACCTTCGCCTCACCGGCGAGCAGCCGCCCTCCCCCGGCCCGAGCGGCGCCTCGGGGCAGCGCCCGCCCCGCCCCTCCGACATGGGCCCCGCTTCCCGCCGCCCGGCGCCGGGAAGCGGGGCCTTCTTCCTGCCGCGCACGGGCGGCCCCGAGACCGCGGGGCCTTCTCCCTGCCGCGCGCGGGCACGCCCCGGGGCCGGGCCCGCCTCACGTCGACTCCCGCACCACCAGCCGGCACGGCACCGTGCGCACGCCCGGTGTGGCCTCGCCCTCGTCGATCGCCTCCAGCAGGCGCAGGGCCGCGATCCGGCCGATCTCCGCGAGGTTCATGTCGATCGTGGTGAGCGGCGGCCGGCTCGCCAGCGCCATGGTGTCCCAGTTGTCGTAGCCGACGACCGCGATGTCCCCGGGGACGCCGACGCCCTGTTCGCGCAGCGCGTCGGTGACCCCGCGGGCGATCTGGTCGTTGCCGCAGAAGAACGCGTCCGTGTCGGGCGCCGTGCGCAGGACGGCGGCCACCGCGCGGCGGCCCCAGGCCTCGCTCCACTCGCCGAAGAGGACCCGGTCGCCGGCCGGCCCGAGACCCGCCTGTGCCAGGTGCCGCACCGCGTGGCGGGCCCGGTGCCGGGCGGCAGCGTGGTGCTCGGGGCCGGTGACATGGGCGATCCGGGTGCGGCCGGTGGACAGCAGGTGTTCCATCGCCAACTCGGCGCCGCGCCGGTCGTCCGAGACGACGGACATGTCGCCGGGGTCCGTCGACGGTGAGAGCGCGTAGACCACCGGTACCGACTCCAGCCCGGTGATGCCGGTCAGCGGCGGGCGCGCGTCGGTGCGCCGGCCGGTGACGATGATGCCGTCGACCCGGCGGTCCATGAGGTTGCGCAGATGGTGCTGCTCCCGGATGGCGTCGCCGCGCGTGTCGCAGAGCAGGACCGAGATCTTCCCGGCGCCCAGCGCGTCCTCCGCGCCGAGCAGGACCGGGGTGCTGAAGCGGCCGATGCCGTCCGTGGTCATCAGGCCGACGGTCCAGCTGCGGCCGGTGTGCAGGCTCTGGGCGTGCTGGTTGGGCCGGAAGCCGAGGGCCGTCACCGCGTCCAGCACGCGCTGCCGGGTCTCCGGGCGCATCCGGCCGGCGCCGCTGAGCGCCTTGGAGGCCGTGCCCACGCTGACGCCCGCGAGCGCCGCGACATCGGCGAGCCTGGCCCGGCCGGCGGGGGAAGAGCCTGGAGCATCTGGGGCAGCGGGCACGAGCAAACCTTTTCCTCGACTACGGCGATCCGACCATCCTGGCAGGCGCGGCAGCCGGGTGCCAGTCCCCGGAAAAGATGAGAAAGCCCTTGCCACACCTCTTGACCCCGGGTCCCGGGTCCCCTCTACTTCTCGGGCAGGAAAACGATTGCTCAACGGCTTGCTCACTCCTTGCCCGGCCGCCGGTCGTCCCGGCCCCCTTCCCCCGGAGAGTCATGCCCCGCACCAGCCCCGCCCCGTCCGCCTCCCCCGGCTCCGCCGCCTCTCCCGGCTCCGCCGCTTCCGCCGCCTCCCCCGCCTCCCCCGGTTCCGCCGGACCGGTCCGCGTCGGTCCGGTCCGCCTCGGTCCGGACGCCCGTGCCGCGCTGCGTCCGGCCACGGCCGCTGTCACCGCGGGCTTCTGGCACGCCCGGCGCGAGGTCAACGCCCGCACCTCCATCCCGCAGGGTCCCGGGCTGCTGGAGTCCGCGGGCAACCTGCACAACCTGCGGCTCGCGGCCGGCACCGCCGAGGGCGAGTTCCAGGGCGCGTACCCCTTCGTCGACACGGACGTCTACAAGTGGCTGGAAGCGGCGTCCTGGCAGCTCGCCCAGGGTCCGGACCAGGACCTGGAGGCACAGGTCGAGGAGATCACCGCGCTGGTCGCCGCCGCCCAGCAGCCCGACGGCTACCTCAACACCTGGTTCCAGCTGGTCAAGGGCGGCGAGCGGTACCAGGACCTGCGGTGGGGGCACGAGCTGTACTGCGCGGGCCACCTCATCCAGGCCGCCGTCGCCCACCACCGGGCCACCGGCAGGACCGAACTCCTCGATGTCGCCCGCAGGTTCGCCGACCATGTCGACTCCGTCTTCGGCCCGCCCGGCAGCGGCAAGCCCATCGACGGCATCGACGGCCACCCGGAGATCGAGACCGCGCTGGTCGAGCTGTACCGGGAGACCGGCGAGCGCCGCTATCTGGACCTGGCCGGCTACTTCGTCGACCGGCACGGCCACGGGCTGCTCGGCGGTGAGGCCTACTGCCAGGACCGGGTGCCGGTGCGCGAGGCGGCCACCGTGGAGGGTCACGCCGTACGGCAGCTGTATCTGCTGGCCGCCGCCGCCGACCTCGCCACCGAGACCGGGGAGGCCGAACTCCGCGCCGCCGCCGAGCGGTTGTGGCACGCCATGACCACCACCAAGACCCATGTCACCGGCGGCCTCGGCGCGCACCACGACGAGGAGGACTTCGGCGACCCCTACGAACTCCCCAACGAGCGCGCCTACTGCGAGACCTGCGCCGCCATCGCCTCCGTGCAGTGGAGCTGGCGGATGGCCCTGCTCACCGGCGAGACCCGCTACTCCGACCTGATCGAACGCACCCTGTTCAACGGCTTCCTGGCCGGGGTGTCGCTGGACGGCGAGCGCTGGCTGTACGTCAACCCGCTCCAGGTCCGCGACGGCCACACCGACACCGGCGGCGACCAGTCCGCCCGGCGCACCCGGTGGTTCCGCTGCGCCTGCTGCCCGCCCAACGTGATGCGGCTGCTGGCCGGCCTGGAGCACTACCTCGCCACCAGCGACGACGGCGGCCTCCAGATCCACCAGTACGTCACCGGACGCTATACCGGCGCCGGTGTCGCCGTACGCGCCGAGACCGACTACCCGTGGCACGGGACGATCGCGCTCACCGTCGAGGAGACCCGGTCCGACGGTCCCTGGACCCTCTCGCTGCGCATCCCCGAGTGGTGCCGGGAGTTCCGGGTGCGGTGCGGGGAGGAGACGTACGACTCGCCGGTGACCGACGGCTGGCTGCGACTGGAGCGGCACTGGGCGCCCGGCGACCGGGTCGTGCTGGAGCTGGACCTGGAACCCCGGCTGACCGCGGCCGACCCGCGCGTGGACGCCGTACGCGGCTGTGTGGCGATCGAACGCGGGCCGCTCGTGTACTGCCTGGAGCAGGTCGACCATCCGGGCGGCGGCCTGGACGCCATCGTCCTGGACCCGGCCCGCCCGCTCGCCGCCCGGCACCGCCCGGACCTGCTGGGCGGGGTCACCACGGTGACCGCGGCCGGGCGGCGGCGCAGCATCCCGGACGCGGGCTGGTGGCCGTACACCACCGCCGGCGACACGGCCGGGCAGGACGGCGAGCCCGTCGAGCTGACTGCCGTCCCCTACTACGCCTGGGCCAACCGCCGGGACGGCGCGATGCGCGTCTGGCTGCCCACCTCCTGAGCCCTCCCCCGCCCCTCCTCCACGACAACGAGGTCGCCCCGTGATACCCACCCGTCGTACCCTGCTCCGCGCGGTCGCCGTTGTCGGCGCGCTCGCCTCCCTCGCCGCCTGCGGCGGTGGTTCCGGCTCCTCGGGCTCCGCCTCGGGCGGAGCCGGGGGGACGTACACCTTCTGGGACCCCTACCCCCAGTTCGACGCCTCCTCGGCCTGGGGCAAGCTGGTCTCCTCGTGCGGCACCAAGGCCGGGGTGACGGTGAAGCGCACCGCGTACGACACCACCGACCTGGGCAACAAGGCGCTGCTGGCCGCCCAGCAGGGCAACGCGCCGGATGTGATGCTGGTCGACAACCCGGTCGTCTCCACGCTGGTGGAGGCGGGGATCCTCAACAAGACCAGCGATCTCGGCCTGGACACCGCGTCGTTCCAGAAGAACGTCATCGGCGCGGGCACCATCGGCCACGCCTCCTACGGGGTGCCGATCGGCGCCAACACCCTCGCCCTCTACTACAACAAGAGGGTCCTGTCCGCCGCGGGTGTCGACCCCTCCTCGGTCAAGGACTGGGACTCCCTGACCGCCGCCCTGAAGAAGGTCAAGGCGGCCGGGAAGAAGGGCATCACCTTCTCCGCGATCAACACCGAGGAGGGCAGCTTCCAGTTCCTGCCCTGGTTCTGGGGCGCGGGCGGCGATCTGACCCGGCTCGACTCGGACCAGGGTGTCGCCGCCCTGTCGCTGTGGAAGCAGTGGGTGGACGCGGGATACGCCCCCAAGGACGTCCTCCAGAACACCCAGACCACCAGCTGGCAGGAGTTCGCCACCGGCGCCTACGCGTTCGGCGAGAACGGCACCTGGCAGCTCGGCAACGCGGGCAAGGCCGGGTTCCCCTACGGCGTCCTCAGCATCCCGGCGCGCAACGGCGGTCCGGCGCCGGTGCCGACGGGCGGAGAGTTCGTCACCGTGCCCGTGCAGAAGGACTCGGCGCGCTACGGCGTCAGCAAGAAGATCGTCGAGTGTCTGACCAGCGACAGCAGTCTGCTGCCCACGGACAGCACACTGATGTACGTGGCCCCGACGGCCTCGGTCCAGGCCGCGCAGGTCAGGCAGAACCCGGCGCTGAAGCCCTGGGTGGCCGCGGTCGCCGCGGCGCGCGGCCGTACCAGCGGCGGCCTCGGCACCAGGTACCCGCAGATCTCGCAGCCGATGTGGACCGCCGTGCAGAACGCGCTGTCCGGCGGCAGCAGCCCGAAGGCGGCCCTGGACACGGCCCAGGCGAGCGCGCGGAAGAACTGAGGATCCGGACCCATGACCATCGCCCCTGCCGAGCGGTCCCGGCGGGCGGCGGCAGCGGGGACGGGCGGGCCCGGCCCGCTGCCGGTGCGGCGCGGACAGCGGCGCCGCAGCCGGCTCGCCGCCCTCGCGTTCGTCGCCCCGCTGATCGCCTATCTCGCCGCCTTCTACCTCTATCCCCTCTACCGCAACCTCGATCTGAGCCTGCGGGACTACACCGTCCGCTCCTTCGTGGCCGGCGACGCGCCCTTCTCCGGCTGGGACAACTTCCACACGGTGCTGAGCGACCCGGCGTTCGCTCCGGCGCTGCGGCACACGATGGTCTTCACCTTCGTGTCCATCGCCTTCCAGTACGCCGCCGGGCTCGCCCTCGCGGTCTTCTTCAACCGGCACTTCCGGCTCTCGGCGGTGCTGCGGGCGCTGTTCCTGGTGCCCTGGCTGCTGCCGCTGATCGTGTCGGCGTCGACCTGGTCGTGGATGTTCAACAGCGAGTCGGGCGTGGTGAACTACCTGCTGCACCTGCTCGGAGTGGCTCCCGTCGACTGGCTCACCTCGCCGCACTGGGCGCTGGCCTCGGTGATCATCGCGAACATCTGGATCGGCATCCCGTTCAACCTGGTCATCCTCTACAGCGGGCTCCAGAACGTCCCGGCCGAGCTGTACGAGGCGGCGGCGCTGGACGGGGCGAGCGCCTGGCAGACCTTCCGCCGGATCACCTTCCCGCTGCTGCGGCCGGTGTCGGCGATCACCCTGCTCCTCGGCCTCGTCTACACCCTCAAGGTGTTCGACCTGATCTGGATCATGACCAAGGGGGGTCCGGGTGACTCCTCCGCCACCCTGGCCACCTGGTCGTACCAGCTCGGCTTCGGCTCGCTGCTGCCGAAGTTCGGGCCGGGGGCCGCCGTCGGCAACCTGCTCATCCTCATCGCCCTCGTCTTCGGCCTGCTGTACATCCGCGTCCAGAGGAGGCAGGAAGCGTGAAGTCCTGGCGTCACACTGCCGTCGGCCTCCTGCTCACCGCGCTGATGCTGTTCCCGGTGTACTGGATGCTGAACGTGTCCCTCACCCCGCAGCAGGACATGCGCAAGAGCCCGCCCGACCTGCTGCCGCTGCACCCGACCTTCGCGGGCTACCAGGCGGTGCTGGACGACCAGTTGCCCTATCTCGGCACCAGTCTGCTCATCGGCCTCGGCACGGTCGCCCTCACCCTGCTGATCGCCGCGCCGGCCGGCTACTCGCTGGCGCGACTGCGCCCGCGCGGCGGCGGGGCGATCGGCCTGGTCCTGCTGATCGCCCAGATGATCCCCGGCATCGTCATGGCGATGGGCTTCTACGGCATCTTCCTCGATCTCGGCCTGCTGAACTCCTGGTGGGGTCTGATCGTCGCCGACTCCACCATCGCCGTGCCGTTCGGCGTCATGATCTTCACGGCGTTCATGTCGGGCATCCCCGGCGAGCTGATCGCCGCCTCCCGGATCGACGGCGCGGGCACCTTCCGCACCTTCTGGTCGATCGTGCTGCCGGTGAGCCGGAACGCGCTCGTCACGGTCTCCCTCTTCAGCTTCCTGTGGGCCTGGTCCGACTTCGTCTTCGCCACCACCCTGGACGGCGGCGGCGAGCTGCGGCCCATCACCCTCGGGATCTACAAGTACATCGGCAACAACAACCAGGAGTGGAACGCGATCATGGCGACCGCCGTGGTCGCCTCCGTTCCCGCGGCGGTCCTGCTGGTCCTCGCCCAGCGCTATGTGGCCGCGGGCGTGACCGCGGGCGCGGTCAAGGACTGACCGCCCGCATCCCTCTCATCCCCTCCGTCGAGGAGTTCCCCCATGAGCCGCACCAGACCCCTCATCCCCCTCCTGGGCGTGTGTGCCCTGGCCGCCACCGCCGCCCTGGCCACCGGGGCCCCGGCCCAGGCGGCCCCCAGCTCCGCCACCACCCTGGTGGTCGACGCGAACCGGACCCTCCGCCCGGTCACCCATGTCGCCACCGGCAGCCTGTACGGCCTCGCCGACGACAGCACGCCCGCCGACGGTCTTGTCGGCGCGCTCAAGCCCAACACCTTCGTGCAGATGGCGCCGGGCGGCTCCCAGCTCCCCAACGGCGAGCCGAAGCCCGCCGGCGACGCTCTGACCGTGGCGCCGAAGGCGGCCCGCGCCGGCGCGAAGGTGGTCGTACGGATGCCCGACTGGTATCCGAACTTCCCCTACAAATGGGTGAGCTGGAGCGACTGGCTTACAGCGGTGGACAAGCAGGTGGCGTCCGTGCAGTCCTCCGGCGCCACGAACATCGCCGCCTACGAGCTGTGGAACGAGCCCGACTGGACCTGGGACACCGCCCACGCCGGCGCGTTCGACGCGGGATGGGCCCGCACCTTCCGGGAGGTCCGCGCCAAGGACGCCAGGACCCCGGTGCAGGGCCCGAGTTACTCCACCTGGAACCAGTCCGCGATGAGCACCTTCCTCACCGACGCCAAGGCGAGCGGCACCGTCCCGGACATCGTCTCCTGGCACGAGCTGCAAGGCAGCAACGACATCGCCGCGCATGTCGCCGCCTACCGCGCACTGGAGTCGAGCCTCGGCATCAGCCCGCGGCCGATCGCCGTCGAGGAGTACGCCAAGCCCGACGAGGTGGGGGTCCCCGGCGCCCTGATCGGCTATGTCGCCAAGTTCGAGCGGGCCGGGGTGCACGACGCCGAGCTGGCCTTCTGGAACCACTACGGCACCCTCGGCGACACCCTCACCGACACCGGCGGCTCACCCAACGGCTCGTACTGGATGTACCGGTGGTACGGCGACATGTCGGGGAACATGCTGGTCACCACTCCCCCGGCGCAGACGGGCATCGACGGCATCGCCTCCCTGAACGGCCCGGGCAACCAGCTCAGCGTCGTCACCGGCGGCTGCACCGGCTCCTGCGCGGTCACCGTGCGCGGCCTGTCCTCGCTGTCCGCCTTCGGCAGCACGGTCCACGTCAGGCTGGAGTACACCCCCAGCACGGGCCGTACGACCGCCTCGCCCGGCCCGATCACCGTCTCCGACGCCGACTACCCGGTGTCGAACGGCTCGGTCACGGTGCCGGTGACCATGAACGCCTCCGACGGCTACCACCTGGTCGTCACCCCGAGCGGCACCTCCACCTCGCTGGCCGGGCGCTACCAGATCACCAACCGGAACAGCGGGCTCGCCCTGGACACCCTGAACGGGGGCACCGCTCAGGGCACCTCGGTGGTCCAGGCCACGGCCACCACCGGCACCGACCAGAACTGGACGCTGGTGGCCGCCGGCTCCGGCCTGTACCGCATCGTCAACCAGAGGAGCGGGCTGCTGCTGGGCATCCGGGACATGGGCACCGGCGACGGTGGCACCGCCCTGGTCTGGGGTGACAACGGCACCGCCGACCACCTCTGGCAGGTGATCCCGGCCCGCGACGGCTATTACAAGATCGCCAACTACAACAGCGGTCTGCTGCTGGGCGTGGACGGGATGAGCACGTCACCGGGCGCCCAGGTCCTCCAGTGGTCCGACAACGGCACGGCCGACCACCTGTGGCGGCTGACCGCCCGCTGACCCCACCGAGCCACCCGTGTCCCTGGCCGATGTCGGCGGCCGGGGGCACGGGTGTGTGCACATGCGTGAGGGGCCCTCAGAAGAGAGCCCCTCAGCCGCGGACATGTCCGACATCATCTGTCGGGACGACAGGATTTGAACCTGCGACCCCTTGACCCCCAGTCAAGTGCGCTACCAAGCTGCGCCACGTCCCGATGCCGTCTGACCTGGGGTTTCCCCGGTCGCAACGCGCAGAGAAACAATACCGCACTCGACTCGGTGCTCGCTCCTCCCTTTCCGTGGTTGACCTCGACTTTGGTTGAGGTTGCAGGCTGTGGGTCATGACGATCACCGCGAACGAACACCGCGCCCACGGCTCCGCCGACCGCCGCTACGGCTTCGACGACCTGGCCGGGCTGATGAGCATGATGACCGGCGACGAGAAGCACGGCCCGGCGGCCACCTCCACGCTCGACGTGCTGTGGGTGCTCTACGACCGGGTGCTCCGGGTGAGTCCCGAGCGGCGGGACGATCCGGACCGCGACCGGTTTCTGCTGAGCAAGGGACACGGGCCCATGGCGTACTACGCGGTGCTGGCCGCGAAGGGGTTCCTGCCGGTGGACTGGCTGCCCGGGTTCGGGTCGTACGACTCCCCGCTGGGCCACCACCCGGACCGGGTGCTGGTGCCCGGCGCCGAGATCGGCAGCGGGTCGCTCGGCCACGGCCTGCCGATCGCCGTGGGCACCGCACTGGGGCTGCGCGCCCAGGGGCGGCACGACCCGGCCGTCTGGACGCTGATCGGCGACGCCGAACTGGACGAGGGCAGCAATCACGAGGCGATCGCGTTCGCCGGGCCGGCCGCCCTGGAGCGGCTGCACACGGTGGTGATCGACAACTCCTCGGCCAGCCATGCGCTGCCGGGCGGGATCGCCGCCCGGTTCGAGGCCGCGGGCTGGTCGGCGGTGAACGTCGACGGACGCGACCACGAGGCGCTGTACGCCGCCTTCACGGCACCGCACCCCGGCCGGCCGCACGCCGTGGTGGCCCGCGTCGAACCGAAGAACGCCTGACCCGCACTTCCTGCCCAGAAAGCCAGAAAGAAGGACACCTTTCCATGGACACCATGCGTGACCGCTTCGCTCCCGTCGTCTCCCGGATGCTGGACGAGGACCCGCGTGTCGCCGTGGTCCTCGCCGAGATCGGCAAGGACGCCTTCCGCGACGCCATGGCCCGCCATCCGGACCGGGTGATCAATGTCGGCATCCGCGAACAGCTCCTGGTCGGGGCGGCGGCCGGGCTGGCGCTCACCGGGCTGCGGCCGGTCGTGCACACCTTCGCCAGCTTTCTCGTGGAGCGGCCGTTCGAGCAGGTCAAGCTGGACCTGGGCCACCAGGACACCGGGGCGGTGCTGGTGAGCGCGGCCGCCTCCTTCGACTGGCCGGCCGGCGGCTTCACCCATATGGCTCCGGGCGACGTGGCGCTGCTGGACACCCTGGACGGCTGGACCGTGCATGTGCCCGGCCACCCCGACGAGGCCGAGACCCTGCTGCGGCACGCCGTCGCCGCGGGCGACGACAAGGTGTACGTGCGACTGTCCTTGCAGGCCAACCAGCGGGGCCGGGCGGTCGACGGCCAGGGGTTCCTGACCGTCCGCGAGGGCCGCTCCGGTGTGGTCGTCGCCGTCGGCCCGATGCTGGACGCCGTCCTGGCGGCCACCGAGGGGCTGGACACGACCGTGCTGTACGCGACGACCGTACGGCCCTTCGACGCGGCCGGTCTGCGCCGGGCGACACAGGGCGCGGGCACCGATGTCGTCCTGGTCGAGCCGTACCTCGCGGGCACCTCCACGGCCGCGGTGAGCGAGGCGCTCGCGGACGTGCCGCACCGGGTGCTGGGCCTGGGTGTCGGCCGCCGCGAGCTGCGCCGCTACGGAACCATCGAGGAACATGTCACCGCGCACGGGCTGGACGCGAGCGGCCTGCGGCAGCGGATCGGCCGGTTCCTGAGCGCGGGGCGGGTGGCCGCGGGCGTGTGAACCGCCCTCCCGGCACCGCTCACTCGCCCGGCAGCAGCCCCAACTCCGGGTAGGCCTCCAGGAGTCGGGGCGGAGCCGCCTGGCGCCAGGAGTCGGCGAGGATGTCCCGCAGCTCGTCCTCGTCCTCCAGCGCCGCGAGTCTCGCCCGCACCCAGGCGAACTGGGCCTCATGGGCCGCGATCCAGAACTTCTCCGGTTCGGCCAGCACCAGTTCGTCGCGCTCGTCCTTCGGACAACGCACCGCGAGGGAGGTCTCGTCCTCCGGCAGGGTCGCGAACATCTTCCCGGCCACCCGGAACGTGGGCATGCTCCAGGCGACCTTCTCCGTGGTGTCCGGCAGGGACAAGGCGATACGGCGTACGTCTTCTGCATCCGGCATGCCACGCACCGTAGCCCCTGCCACTGACAGTCACCCCGCCGGTGGCCGCAGGCAGGGGCAGCGCCGGCTCGGTCACGGCGGGGGTGGGTCCGGCCTCGGCGCGTTCAGCGCGGCACCTTCACGCCTGTGCCGCCTCCCCCAGCGCCTCCAGCACCGGGCGGATCAGCGGATGTCCCTCCGCTCCGCGCCGTACGGCGGCGAAGACCCGGCGGGTCGGGGCCACCCCGTCGACGGGGCGTACGGCCACGTCCCTCAGGTCCATGCCGCGCAGCGCGGAACGCGGTACGAGGGCCACGCCCGCGTCGGCGGCGGCGAGGGCGACGACGGCGCGGAAGTCGTCCGAGGAGTGCTCCAGGCGGGGCTGGAAACCGGCGCTCTCGCAGGCCAGGACGACCACGTCATGGCAGGGGTTGCCGGGGTAGGGGCTGATCCAGGGGTCCTTGGCCAGCTCGGCGAGGGGCACCTCGACGACGTCGGCGAGGCGGTGGCCGAGGGAGACGACGGCGTCGAAGGGCTCGGCGTAGAGCGGGACATGGGTCAGCCGGGGGTCGTCGGCGGGCGGGGCGCCGCGGTACTCGACGGCGACCGCCACATCGACCTGCCGGTCCAGCACCATGGGCAGGCTGGCGTCGCCCTCGGCGTCCTGGACGCGGATGCCGATGCCCGGGGCGGTGCGGGCGAGCCGGGCCACCGCCGGGGCCACGACCTGCGCGATGCCGGTCGCGAAGGCCGCCACGGTGACCGTACCCGCCTCGCCCGAGCCGTAGGCGGCCAGCTCGGCCTCGGCGCGCTCCAGCTGGGCGAGGACCGCGTTGGTGTGGCTGAGCAGGATCTCGCCGGCCGGAGTGAGCCGTACGCCCTTGGCGCCGCGCTCGACCAGCCGGTGGCCGGTCTCCTGCTCCAGGGCCGTCAGCTGCTGGGAGACGGCGGAGGGGGTGAGGTAGAGGGCGGCGGCTGCCGCGGTGACCGTGCGGTGGTCGGCCACCGCACGGAGGATGTGGAGCCGCCGTGCCTCGATCATGCCGTCAATTATCCCAGCAGATCCGGGCCGGTCAGGACTCCAGCTCGGCGCGGGCCGCGACGAAGGCGTCGACCGCGCGGTCGACGTCGTCCGTGGAGTGCGCGGCGGACAGCTGGACCCGGATGCGGGCCTGGCCCTGCGGGACGACCGGGTAGGAGAAGCCGATCACATAGACGCCGCGCTCCAGCAGCAGCTCGGCCATCCGGGCCGCCTTCGCCGCGTCACCGATCATGACGGGCGCGATGGCGTGGTCGCCGGGGAGGATGTCGAAGCCCTCCTCGGCCATCCGGCGGCGGAACAGCGCGGTGTTCTCGGCGAGCCGGGTCCGCAGGTCGTCGGCGGACTCCAGCAGGTCGAGGACCTTGAGCGAGGCCGCCGCGATCACCGGGGCGAGGGTGTTGGAGAACAGGTAGGGACGCGAGCGCTGGCGCAGCAGGGCGACGATCTCGGCGCGGGCGGCGACATAGCCGCCGGAGGCGCCGCCGAGGGCCTTGCCGAGGGTGCCGGTGATGATGTCGACGCGGTCCATGACGCCGTGCAGCTCGGGCGTGCCGCGGCCGGTGGGGCCGACGAAGCCGACGGCGTGCGAGTCGTCGACCATGACCATCGCGCCGTGGCGGTCGGCGAGGTCGCAGATCTCCTCCAGCGGCGCCACATAACCGTCCATGGAGAAGACGCCGTCGGTGACGATCAGCTTGCGCCGGGCGCCGCCCTCGGTCGCCTCCTTCAGCTTCGCCTCCAGGTCGGCCATGTCGCGGTTGGCGTAGCGGTAGCGGCGGGCCTTCGACAGGCGGATGCCGTCGATGATGGAGGCGTGGTTGAGGGCGTCGGAGATCACCGCGTCCTCCTCGCCGAGCAGGGTCTCGAAGACACCGCCGTTGGCGTCGAAGCAGGAGGAGTAGAGGATCGTGTCCTCCTGGCCGAGGAAGGCGGAGAGCCGGCCTTCCAGCTCCTTGTGCACCTCCTGGGTGCCGCAGATGAAGCGGACGGAGGCCATGCCGTAGCCCCAGCGGTCCAGGGCCTGGTGGGCGGCGGCGACCACGGCGGGGTGGTCGGCCAGGCCCAGGTAGTTGTTGGCGCAGAAGTTCAGCACCGCGCCGGGGCGGCCGCCGGCGGTGACGTTGACGGTCGCGGACTGCGGGGTGCCGATGACCCGCTCGGGCTTGTGCAGTCCGGCGGCGCGGATCTCGTCGAGGGTGGCACGCAGGTCGTCGCGGACGGTCTCGAACATGGGGACTCCTGAAAGTGCTGACGGGGGTGAGGGGGTGCGCGATCCGCGGCTTACGCGGTCCAGTCGAGGATGATCTTGCCGCCGGTGCCGCTCGCGGCGTCGGCGAAGGCCGCCTCGAAGTCGCGGTAGTCGTACCGGCCGGTGATCACGGGGGCCAGGTCGAGACCGCCCTCCAGCAGCACCGACATCGCGTACCAGGTCTCGAACATCTCACGGCCGTAGATGCCCTTGATGGTGATCATCGAGGTGACGACCCGGGCCCAGTCGACCGGGAACTCCTGCGCGGGCAGGCCGAGCATGGCGATCCGGCCGCCGTGCGTCATGTTGGCGATCATGTCCCGCATGGCCTCGGCGCGGCCGGACATCTCCAGGCCGATGTCGAAGCCCTCGCGCAGGCCCAGCTGCCGCTGCCCGTCGGCGATCGTGGTCTCGGCGACGTTCAGGGCGAGGTTGACCCCGATCTTGCGCGCCAGGGCCAGGCGCTCCTCGCTGACGTCGGTGATGACGACGTTGCGGGCGCCGGCGTGCCGGGCCACGGCGGCGGCCATCAGGCCGATCGGGCCGGCACCCGTGATCAGGACGTCCTCGCCGACCAGCGGGAAGGACAGCGCGGTGTGCACGGCGTTGCCGAACGGGTCGAAGATCGCGGCCACATCGAGGTCGACGGGCACCCGGTGGACCCACACGTTGGACGCGGGCAGGGTGACGTACTCGGCGAACGCGCCGTCCCGGCCGACACCGAGGCCGACGGTGGCCCGGCACAGGTGCCGGCGGCCGGCCAGGCAGTTGCGGCACTTGCCGCACACCAGGTGGCCCTCGCCGCTGACCCGGTCGCCGATGCGGATGTCGCTCACGTCCCGGCCGACCTCGACCACCTGTCCGACGAACTCGTGCCCCACCACGAGCGGCGTCCGGATCGACTGCTGCGCCCAGCCGTCCCAGGCCCGGATGTGCAGATCGGTACCGCAGATACCGGTCCGCATGACCTTGATCAGTACATCACCCGGGCCGACCACGGGGTCCGGGACGTCCATCAGCCAGAGTCCCGGCTCCGCCTTCTGCTTGACCAGCGCCTTCACGCGTACGGCTCCTGTGGGTGAGGTCCCGGCCGCGGGCATACCGAAGAAGCCCGCACCGGGTCAGAGGGGTGGAATCACCCTGCAATCTGCCGTATGCGCGAGCCGGGGTCCATCGAGCTTTTCTTAACCGCCGCCTCAGCTTTCCTTCACGCCCGGCCGGCCCCCGGCAGCTCAGCCGGGCAGGCCGTCCCCGGCACCGAGTTCCAGGCGTACGACGAGATCGGCGGCGAACGCCTTGATGGTTTCCAGCCCGGACCGCCCCCAGCTCCGGGACGCCACGTCCTGCACGCACACCGTGCCGAGCGCCATGCCGGAGCTGTCGATGAGCGGGGCGCCCAGATAGGAGCGGATGCCGTACTCGTCGACGACCGGGTTCCCGGCGAACCGGGGGTAGTCGCGGACGTCGTCCAGGACCAGCGCTCTGTGGCGGACCACCACATGGGGGCAGAAGCCATGGTCGCGCGGCAGGACCCGGCCCAGCTCGGGCCTGCTGCCGTCGTCCCGGACGACCGGGGCGGCGGCCGGGACGGACAGGCCGGCGAAGAACTGGTGGTGCTCCCCGACGAAGTTGACCATGGCGTAGGGCGCGCCGGTGATCCGGGTGAGATGGTCGGCGAAGGCGTCGAGCGCCGGGTCGGGGCGGTCCGCCAGGCCGAGCCGGCGCAGCCGGTGGACGCGGGCGGGGGCCTGTTTGTCCTCGGGGGTGAGCAGCAGCCCCCGGACCGGCCGGGGTGGCTCGTAGCTCATGGCCGGGCTCCGTCGCTGTGGGCGTATCGCATATGGGGACTCCGTGGGTGTGGACTCCGTGGGCCGTGTGGTGGCATCACATGGGGGTGCGCTGGCTGGGCGCGGGGGTGTGGGCGAGCAGATGGCGTACGAGGGTGAGCAGGGTCTGCACGCCGGAGCTGGAGATGCGCGCGTCGCAGCGGACCACCGGGATCTCCGGGTCGAGGTCGATGGCCGCGCGCACCTCCTCGGGGTCGTAGCGGTGGCCGCCGTCGAACTCGTTGACGGCGATGATGAAGGCGAGCCCGCGCTCCTCGAAGAAGTCGACGGCGGCGAAGCAGTCCTGCAACCGGCGGGTGTCGGCGAGGATCACCGCGCCGAGCGCGCCCTCGGACAGCTCGTCCCACATGAACCAGAACCGCTCCTGTCCGGGTGTGCCGAACAGGTACAGCACATGGTCCCGGTCGAGCGTGATCCGGCCGAAGTCCATGGCGACCGTGGTCTCCATCTTGTTCTCGACGCCCTCGAGACTGTCCGTGCCGACGCTGACCGTGGTGAGCAGCTCCTCCGTGCTGAGCGGCGCGATCTCGCTCACCGCGCCCACGAAGGTGGTTTTCCCGACCCCGAACCCGCCCGCGACAAGGATCTTGAGCGCGGTGGGGAACGGGTCAGAGCTGTCGTCGTAGTCCATCGAGCACTGCCTCCAGCAGAGACCGGTCAGTGGGAGTGTGGTGGTAGGCGGGCGGCTTGGTGGTCAGCGCCCCGCAGTCGACCAGGTCCGCGAGGATCACCTTGGTGACCACCGCGGGCAGTTTCAGCTGGGCGGCGACCTCGGCGACCGAGACGGGCGCGCGGCACAGGTCGAGTGCCTGCGCGTGTTCCGGGCCGAGGTAGCCGAGCGGGGTAACGCCGGTGGCCATCACCTGCGACATCAGGTCGAGGGCGATGCTGGGCTCGGTGCGGCCGTTGCTGACCGTGAACGGCCGCACCAGCCGCCCGGCCGCGTCGTCCAGCCACGGCCCGTCGCCGGCCGCCGCGGCCACGCTCAAGGCCTCGTCGCCGTGGGTTCGGCGGCATGCTGCCGGGGGGCGGTGACCAGGTAGGGGCGGACGCTCTTGACCAGCATCGCCATCTCGTAGCCGAGGACGGCCGCGTCGGCCTCGCGGCCGGCCAGCACGGCGAGACAGGTGCCGGACCCGGCGGTGGTGACGAACAGCAGCGTCGCGTCCAGCTCGACGACGACCTGGCGGACGTCCCCGCCGTCGCCGAACCGGACGCCCGCGCTGCGGCCGAGCGAGTAGAGGCCGGAGGCGAGGGCCGCCATGTGGTCGGCGCTGTCGAGGTCGAGGCCGTGCACGGACTTCACCAGTCCGTCGCAGGACAGGAGCACCGCACTGGTGGTGTGCGGGACGCGCTGTACGAGGCCGCTCAGCAGCCAGTCGAGGTCGGATGCGTGGGGGGCGGTCGGCGCATCGCTCGGCATGGGGGATCGACTCCTTGAAGGTACGAAGGTCAGCGGGAGCGCTGGGATGGGGGGTGCGGGTGCGTACGGGTGCCGTCGCGGGTGCGGTCAGCCGGCCGGGGCGCTCCCGGCGGACCGGCCGGTCTCACGGGTGCCGTCGCCATGGGGCGCATGGGGGTGCGCCGGGGGTATGGGCGCCGGAGCGGGGTGCTCCGGACCGGAAGGGCGACGGGTCGTGTCGGGGTGGGCGAAGCCGGCCATGGAGGTGGGCTCCATGGGGGCGGAGCCCATGTAGGGGGAAGCGGTGTGCCCGGGCCCCATGGGGGCGGACCCCATGTGGGCGGCATCCATAGCGGCGGACCCCATGTGCGCGGCATCCATGGAGGCGGAACCGGTGTGCGCGGAACCCATGGCGCGCGGCTCGCGGTGCATCGGTTCGCGGCGGGGCAGTTCTCCGCGGACCGGCGCGGTGGGCGGGGTCGCCAGGTATCCGGACGTGTCGTACGGCGACTCGCCCGGCGCCGGTTCCATGCCGCCGTGTGCCGGTTCCATGTGCTGCTGGGCCTCGGCGAGGGTGATGCCGCGCTGGAACGCGGCCATCAGCCCGGGATCGTGGCCGGCGACGGTGTCGGTGTCCTGGCGGGGTGCGGGGCCGCCACGCAGCTGGGGCACGATGTGCTCCTGGGCGCGGCGGCGCGGCAGTTGGGGCTTGCCCATGGTGCCGCGGACCGGGCCGGTGCGCGGGGTGGGCGGCAGGCCCGCGCGCGCCTCGACGATCGGCCGGTGCTGGGCGCTGACGCCGGGCACGGCCTCGGCGGGCGTGGGCCGCTCCGGACGGGCGCCGCGCACCGGAAGCGGGGCGGGGCCACCGCCGCCGTGGGCGTCCTCCTCGCTCCGGCCGGTCTCCGCACCGCTTCCGGCCCCGCTGTACTGTGCGGGCTCCGGCTGGGCGTGCCGGTGCCGCCCGGTGCCCGTGCCCGGCGCCGGGCCCGCCCCGGCCGGGGGCACGGCCGGGGCCGGGGCGGCCGCCTCCGGCCGCTGCCCTGCTCCGGCGCCCGCGGCGCCCTGCTCCCGCGGAGTCTCCCCGGCGGTGGCCCCGGCTGCCGCCGGCGCGCCGGGCGCCGAGCCCAACAGCACCTGGGGCACGACGAGGACCGCCTGCACCCCGCCGTAGATGTTGGTCTGGAGACGCACGTTGATGCCGTGCCGGCGGGCGAGCTGGGAGACGACGTACAGGCCGATGCGGCCGTCGGACAGCAGGCTGGCGACGTTGACCTGGTCGGGGTCGGCGAGCAGGGCGTTCATCTTGTCCTGCTCGCCGACGGGCATGCCGAGGCCGCGGTCCTCGACCTCCACGGCGAGCCCGGAGGTGACGAGGTTGGCGCGGAGCAGCACCTGGGTCTGCGGGGCGGAGAACACCGTGGCGTTCTCGATGAGTTCGGCGAGCAGATGGATGACGTCGGCGACGGCGTGCCCGCGCAGTTCGCCGTCGATCGGCGGCACCAGCTTGACCCTGGAGTACTGCTCGACCTCGGCGATGGCGGAGCGCAGGACCTCGGTCATGTTCACCGGGTTGCTCCACTGGCGCCGGGAGACGGCGCCGCCGAGCACGGCGAGGTTCTCGGCGTGCCGCCGGATGCGGGTGGCCAGGTGGTCGACGTGGAACAGGCCCTTGAGCAGGTCGGGGTCCTCGATCTCGTTCTCGAGGTCGTCGAGGATCGAGATCTCCCGGTGCACGAGGGACTGAAGCCGCCGCGCGAGGTTGACGAAGACCTCCAGCTTCTGCTCGCTGCCGGTCTGGCTGGAGAGCTGGGCGGCGCGGACGACGGCGGTGACGGCGCCGTCGTACGCGCGGGCCAGGTCGGCGGCGAGCAGCTCGAAGTCGTCGGCGTCCGCGGGCGGCCGGCGGCGCTGCGGAGGCGGGGGCGGGGTCTCCCCCTGGCGCAGGGCGTCGACCAGGGCGTGCAGCTCGGCCTCGCCGCGTGCGGCGGTGCGGCGGAGCGCGGCGACGCGGTCGGCGACCGTGCGGGCGGCGCGGTCGGCGGCCACGGCGGCGATCAGGATGCCGGCGACGGTCACGGTGACGGCTCCGGAGAGCACGGCCCAGAGCATGGGGCCGGTGCGCGCGCCGGTGGAGCGGATGCTGAACAGCACGGCGGCGGTGGCGCTGAGCGCAACCGCGAGCGGTGGCAGCACGGCGAACCGCATGAGCTGGGGCCGTATGTGCGTCTCGGGCAGTGCGGGGGCGGGTCGGGCGACCGGCCGACCGTGCCGGCCGCCGTCGCGGCGGTCGGCGCGGGTGGCCGGTGCTCGGAGGTGAGACATCTGCGTCCTCGTACTGGTCCGTCGGGCTGCCATTCGGCGACTGACAGTAGTCGCCTCGGCCTCATGTGCGGTGGGCAGTTGACAAAGTCCCCCACGGATGGTCCCGCTCTGGTATGAAGCCTCGCACGGAGGACCGATAACCCGGCCAGGACAAGGCAGTTGAATCCGAAAGGGATCGATGCGACCCGGTCGGAACCGATCAGGGGAACAGGCCTTCGATTCCGGCTTTCCGGGCATTCGGCGGCCCGGCCCGCCGGGATCCGGGACCGCATATTGTTACGCAGCGCATTCGCTTTGGCCTTGACCCGGCCATCGCCAGAAACGGACACTGTGTACGAGGTATATGTGCCTCGTACATATGCCCCGTACATGAAGATTCCCCCTATGAAGGGAGGCCTGTCATGGCCTTCCGTACCCGGTTCTGGCTGGAGGCCGGTCTCGGCGCCCTGTCGGGGCTGCTCCTCCTGATCACGCTCGCCTGGCCGCAGTGGATCGAGACGGTCTTCGCCGTCGACCCCGACGCGGGCGACGGAGCGGCAGAGTGGCTGGTCGTCGCCGTCACGGCCCTGGTCACCGTGGTGAGCGTCCTCGGTGCGCGGATCGAGTGGCGCCGCACCCACCCGGTCACCGCGCACTCCCCGCGGTAGCGGCTGAGGTGTAAGGAGGCTGCCATGCCTGACACGCTCACCGAACTCTTCAAGAAGAGCGATCTGAGTTTCGTGGGGACGGTCACCCGCCTCGGCGAGAGCCGGGTCGCCAGTGTCCCGGCCGACGAGCGTACGGCCGTGGTCCGGGTGTCCCAGGTGCTGCACGCCAAGGCCGCCTTCGCACGGCTCGCCGGCAGCGAGGTCACCGTACGGCTGCCCGACGACCGGGACCCGCCGGCCGTCGGCGAGACGGACGCGTTCTTCACCGGCAGCGCGGTGTACGGCGAGGGACTCGTCGTACAGGAGATCGGCCGACTGCCCGCCGACGAGGTGCAGCAGCACGTCGAACGCGCGGCGACGACCGGCGAGCCGATGCCGCTCTCCGGTCTGGAGCGCACCCAGCAGAACAAAAAGCTGGTGTCCCACGCCGAGGAGGTGGCCGCGGTCGTGGTCGGCGTCGTGGTCGCCCTCGAACAGCTCGGCGCGGAGCACACCGCCGACACGCCGGTGACGGAGCACGACCCCGACTGGTGGCTCGCACACCTCAACGTGACCCATGTGGTGCGCGGGGACGTGTCCGAGGGCCCGCTCGAGGTGCTGTACTCCAACAGCCGGGACATCCACTGGCACATGGCGCCGGCCCTCAAGGCCTCCCAGGAGGGGATGTTCCTCCTGCACGCCGCCGAGGGCGATCTGGCCCGGGTCGCGCCCTTCCAGATCCGCGACCCGCACGACGTCCAGCCGGTGCACCGGCTGGAAACCATGCAGGCAGCCCGGAGGTGAACGGACATGCCCACGCTCAAAGTCGTCGACATCACCCCCGCCGCACTGAGCGGCAACCGCACTCAGGACTCTGAGCCGAGCCTCGCCGTCAACCCCGAGCGTCCCAACGAGATGGTCGCGACCGCGCTCACCCCCGACCCCATGGGCGGACCGCTCGCCCCCGTCTTCGTGTCGACCGACGGCGGGAACAGCTGGGTGATGCGGAGCATCGTCCCGGGCGGCACCCCCGACCTGGGCACCGGGGACATCTCGGTCGGCTTCGCCACCAAGGGCGGCGTCGTGTACGCCGGCATCCTGAACGGCGCGGCAGCGGTCCAGAGCATCACCCGCTTGCAGATCCTGCGCTCGCCGGACGTCTCCTCCATGGCCCCCATGCAGGTGCTGGTGTCCCGGGACGAGGTGGACCAGCCGTGGGTCGTGGCCGGCAGCGTCCAGGCCGGTGGCACCGCCCACGACCGGGTCTACGTCACCAACAACGATCTGGGCCGGGGACCGCAGTCCGCTGCCGTGGATCTGTCCGCGGACGGCCGGGCGGCCACGCCGACCACCGGGTTCCGCGAGGACACCCTCGAACAGCGCCCCACCGCGGGCCAGGACGGACCGCCGGTGCGGCTCGCCCTGCACCCCGGCGGGACGGCGTACGCCGCCTACGAGAGCTGGCAGCGGGCGAGGGACCTCGGTGGCGGCATCGTGGACGTCGTCTTCGACGTCGTCGTCACCCGGGACGACGGCGGAGGCATCGGGCCGAACGCGTTCCAGAACCTGAAGGACGCCACCGACTCGGCCATCGGCCAGCGGGTGGCGACGGAGGTGTCCGAGCGGTTCAGCGCGATGATGGGCCAGGAGCGGCTGGGCGGCGATCTGTCGATCGCGGTGGACCCCACGAACGCCGGCCATGTCGTGGTGGCCTGGTGCGACCGGGTGGGCCATCAGCCGGGCTGCACCCTGCATGTGCGCCATTCGACCGACCACGGCCAGACCTGGTCGGACGATCTGCGCACGGTCACCGACGCCAAGAACCCGGCGCTGGCGGTGACCTCCGACGCCGTGCTCGGGCTGGCCTACCAGCAGTTCACCCAGGGGCAGTGGGTGACCGCCCTGGAGGTGACGCACAACGCCTGGCAGACCGCGGTCCAGCCGCTCGTGCTCCACCGGGCGCGGGCGGACGTGCCGGTCGCCGAGTTCCTGCCGTACCTCGGCGACTACATGCGGCTGCTCGCCGTCGACCGGGACCTCTACGGGGTCTTCTCGGGCAACAACACACCCGACATGTCCCATTTCCCGGACGCCGACGACGTGGTGTTCCAGCGCCACGCGGACTTCGCGCACCACCAGCTGCTCGACCTGGACAACGCCACGCGCGTGCCGCCGTCCATCGACCCGTTCTTCTACCACTGGGCCGCCTAGCAGCCCACGTCCGGGACCGGGGCCGTCCGCGTAGGGCGGTCCCGGCCCCGCCGTGTATGCGCGCCGCTCCCTCAGGGGGCCCGGCCGCCGTAGAAGGTGTCCGCCGGGGGCTCGGGGAGGCGGGCGAGGAGGGCGTCCAGGCCTGCCATCATCTCCCGCTCGTCGTCGTAGTCGGCGAAGCGCGGGACGAGCGCGCGCAGCCGCGGGTACTCGGCGGCGGGCAGCCGGTGCAGGCCGAGGCGCAGCAGGACGTCCGGCTCGTCGGGGTCGTCGACGACCTGGCGCTTGTCCACCAGGAGGCAGCCGAGGTTCCAGGCCACGACGGTGCGGTAGACGCTCAGGGCGGTGGCGTCGTCGAACCCGGCGCGGGCGAGGACCGCCAGCATGTGCTCGGTGAGCTGGAGCCATGCCTTCGGGCGCCGGGCCACGGGCACGGCGAGCGGCCGGGTGGCGACCACGGGCAGGATCTCGGGATGGGCGTGCACAACGCAGGCGAAGGATCGCACCACCCGGCGCAGTTCGGTGTGCCAGGGCGGCTCGGCCGGTGCGCCGCTCGCGTCGGCGCGCGGCTCCTGCGCCGTGGTGCGCAGCCGTTCGTTGACCTCCTCGAAGAAGGCCTCGACCAGGCCGTCGAGAAGGGCCTCCTTGCCATCGACGTAGCGGTAGAGCGCCATGGGCTCCACGCCGAGGTCGGCCGCGAGGGCGCGCATGGTCAGGGCCGCGAGCCCGGCTCGGTCGACGAGGGCGACGGCCGCACCGAGCACCAGCGGCCGGCTGAGGCGCCCGCGCCGCTCGGGAAGGTCGCGCTGGGCCATGGGGTGCTCCGGATACGTCGTACACGTCCTTCGTAATTGTACGTTTTATCCGGATGAGAGCGCCTCTGCTGACCTGGCCGGCCATGGGCAGGGAGGTGCTGACCTGGCCGGTCAGGGGCAGGACGGTGCTGATCTGGCCCGGCATGAGCACGAAGGGGCCGTCCTGCCCGCCGACCGGAGGGAATCGTCCGGGCGACAGAGTGATCTCTGCATGAGCCCGACGAAGCCGGGGACCCATGACGGTGCTCACGAAGCCGACTCAGCGCAGAGGCTCAGATGACTCTCCCCGACCCCCTTCGGCCCGCCCCGAGGTCCGGCACCGACGGTGCGGCGCAGCTGGACGGGTGCCGTGTCGACGCGGTCGACGTGCACGCCTTCGAGGTGCCCACCGACGGCCCGGACGGCATGGAGGAGGACGGCACGCTGGAGTGGGGCTCCACCACCCTGGTCCTCGTCCGGGTGCATGCCGGCGGCCGTACCGGGCTGGGCTACACCTACGGGGACGTGTCGGTCGCCTCGTTCGTCGAGTCCCAGCTCGCGGACGTCGTCAAGGGACAGGGTGCCGGTTCGCCGCCCGCGCTCTGGCAGGTGATGGGCCGCCAGATCCGCAACGCGGGACGCCCCGGCCTCGGCGCCATGGCGGTCTCCGCGGTCGACGTGGCGCTGTGGGACCTCAAGGCGAGGCTGCTGGAGCTGCCGCTGATCCGGCTGCTGCCGGCGTTCCACGACCGGGTCCCGGTGTACGGCAGCGGAGGTTTCACGAACTACTCCCTGGACCGGCTCACCGACCAGCTCACCGGGTGGGTGGAGCAGGGCATCCCACGCGTCAAGATCAAGACCTCCCGGCGCCCGGACCGCGACCCGGAGCGTCTGGCCGCGGCCCGTACGGCCATCGGCGACGGGCCGGAGCTGTTCACCGACGCCAACGGGGCACTGGGCCGCAAGGAGGCCCTGTACTGGGCCCGCCGGTTCCACGAGGAGTGGGACGTGCGGTGGCTGGAGGAGCCCGTCAGCTCCGCGGACCTCACCGGTCTGCGCATGCTGCGCGAGCACGGGCCCGGCCGGCTGGAGATCGCGGCGGGCGAATACGCCTACACCACACGGGACTTCACCAACCTCGTCCAAGGCCCCGCCGTGGACTGCCTCCAGGCCGACGTCACCCGCTGCGGGGGCGTCACCGGCGTACTGGAGACGGCCGGCCTGGCGGCGGGGCACGATCTGGACCTGTCCGCACACTGCGCGCCGGCGGTCTCGGCCCACGCGTTCTGCGGCGTACGCCGGCTGCGGCACCTGGAGTACTTCCACGACCATGTGCGCGTCGAGCGCCTGCTCTTCGACGGCACCCTGTCACCCGACGACGGCGCCTTGCGCCCCGACACCGGCCGGCCCGGCCTCGGCCTGGAGGTCAAGTGGCCCGACGCCGAGCGCTACCGGGTGTACGGAACACGGACCACCTGACCCGGTCCGCACCGGAGAGTCGGCCTCAGCGCGTCCGCGCTCAGCCCTCGCCCACCAGGTCGAGGGCTTCGCGCGCCGCCACCACGGTGATCTCCGGAACCGGCCAGGTGCGGTTCAGCGGCAGGGCCGCGGACCGCCACCACGGGCGGGTGGGAAGGGCTCCGGACGGCTCGAAGGGCTGGCCCGGGACGGGCAGGGCGACCGGCTGCTCGACCGCGGTGGCGGCGGCCAGCGTCCACTCCCCCGGCTCGGCCCAGGCGTGCGGGGCGAGGTTGAAGGTGCCCCAGTGGATGGGCAGGAGCGCGCCGTGCGGCACACCGCCCTGGAGGTCGAGGTGGGCGCGCACGCCCTCCTCGGGGGTCATGTGGATGTCGGGCCAGAACTCGCTGTACGCGCCGATCTGGATCATCGTGGCGTCGAACGGGCCGTGTGCGGCGCCGATGTCCTTGAAGCCGTCGAAATAGCCGGTGTCGCCGCTGTGGAAGATCCGGTGCTCCGCGCCGGCGACGACCCAGGACGCCCACAGGGTGTGCTGGGTGTTGCGCAGGCCGCGGCCGCAGAAGTGGCGGGCCGGGGTAGCCGTGAGGGTGAGACCGCCGACCTCGGTGGACTCCTCCCAGTCCAGTTCGCGCAGCCGGTCCGGCGAGACGCCCCAGTGCTCCAGGTGGGCGCCGACGCCGAGCGGTACGGCGAACAGCGTGTCGGTGCCGGCCAGCGCCCTGATGGTGGGCAGGTCCAGGTGGTCGTAGTGGTCGTGCGAGATGACGACCACGTCGACCGGGCCGAGCGCGGCCAGCGGCAGCGGCACCGGGTGCAGCCGCTTGGGGCCGGCGAAGGGGAACGGGGAGCAGCGCTCGCCCCAGACCGGGTCGAACAGGACCCGCCGGCCGTCGATCTCCGCGAGCACGCTGGAGTGGCCCATCCAGGTCAGCCGCAGCCCGGTGGCGGGCGGCTGGGCCAGCTCGGCGAAGGTGGTGGGGTGCACCGGGACGGTGCCGCGCGGGACGCGCAGCGGGCGGGTCTCCTTGTCGAAGAACACCTTCGCGAGGTCCAGCGGGGAGCCCGCGGGCCGGGTGCGCGCGGGGCCGCCGGGGTTCTGGAAGACCCCGTCCTTGAAGTGGGGGGAGCGGCGGATGCGTGCCAGGCGCTCACCACCCGGTTCCGCGCCGAAGGCCTCGGGCCGCAGCCCGCGGAGCCCGGGGTTCGGGGAACGCAGTCCGGTCACGGTACCTCCCGGTGGAGTCGCTGAGGCCCTCCATTATGGTCGGCCCCTACGACAGCCCGGGCACCGGCCGGACCGCGCTCCGCCCCCCACGCCCTGCCGACCCGTCGTTCAGCGCGTTGACAGGTGCGGAACCGGCTCCGGATACTGACCCGCGATTCAGTACCAACCCAGCGCGGCCCACCCGGGACCGACCGCCTTCCGCCGCACCCGTATCCGCACCCGTATCGAGGAGCCTCATGACCGGCCCCCTGCTGTCGCTCGTCTGGACCGACCACGTCACCGGACGGCGGGGCTTTCTGGTCGTGGACCGGCTGGTGCGCGGTGTGGCCAGCGGCGGCCTGCGGATGCGCCCGGGCTGCACGCTGGAGGAGGTGACGGGGCTCGCCCGCGGCATGACCATGAAGGAGGCCCTGCACTACGACCCCGAGGGCCGCTACGTCCCCCTCGGCGGCGCCAAGGGCGGCATCGACTGCGACCCTCGGGCCCCGGGGGCGTACGGGCTGCTGGTGCGCTACCTGCGCGCGATGCGGCCGTATCTGGAGAGTGTCTGGGCGACCGGTGAGGACCTGGGACTGAGCCAGGACCTGGTGGACCGCGCGGCGGCCGAGGCGGGGCTGGTCTCCTCCGTCCAGGCGGTGTTCCCGCTGCTGGACGACGAGGCGGCGGCCCGCAGGCGCCTCGCGGACGCCTTCGCGGTCGAGGTGGACGGCATCGGCCTGGACGAGCTGGCGGGCGGCTGCGGCGTCGCCGAGTCGGTGCTCACGGCCCTGGACCGCGCGCGCGTGCCCCGCGCGGACACCCGGGTCGCCGTGCAGGGACTCGGGACGATGGGCGGGGCCACGGCGCGGTTCCTCGCGCGGGCGGGGCTGACCGTGGTGGCCGTGGCCGACATCAAGGGCACGATCGCCAACCCGGCCGGTCTCGACGTGGCGGCGCTGCTGGCCGCGCGGGACGCGTACGGCACCGTCGACCGCGGTGTGCTGCGCCCCGGCGACCTCGAACTGCCCGGTGACACCTGGCTGTCGGTGGACGCGGAGGTGCTGGTGCCCGCAGCCGTGTCGTACGCGATCGACACCGCGAACCAGGAGCGGGTCCGCGCCCGCTGGGTCGTGGAGGCCGCCAACATGCCCGTGCTGCCGGAGGCGGAGTCGCTGCTGGCCGCGCGCGGGGTGACGGTGCTGCCCGACGTGGTGGTCAACTCGGCCACCAACGCCTGGTGGTGGTGGACGCTGTTCGGCGACATCGGCCCCGCCGCCGACGAGGCGTTCGCACACATCCGACGGGCGATGCGCACCCTGGTCGGCCTGACGCTGGACCGCGCGGAGGCCGACGGGACGACCCCGCGCGCGGCCGCCCACGCCCTGGCCGCCGACCGGCTGCCGGTGATCGCGGAGCGGTTCGGCTGGTACCGGTGACGCACCGGCGGCCGGGCCCTCGGACGGCGAACTCCCCGCAAGACGGCCGCCGATGATCCGAACACCTGACGCAACGCACTAAGGTGACGGCGTGGCGAGAGTGCGGTTGAGCGTGGCCGAGCGGCGGGCGGAGCTGCTGCGGGCCGCCGTCGGGCAGATCGAGGAGCGGGGCGTGGCGGCGGTGCGGATCGCCGACGTGGCCGCGTCGCTCGGGGTGAGCAGCGCGCTGGTGCTGTACCACTTCTCGACCAAGGAGAAGCTGGTCGCCGCCGCCTTCGCCTTCGCCGCCGAGGACGATCTGGCGCATCTGCGCAAGCTCCTGGGGCGGCGCACCTCCGCGCTGCGCCGGCTGCGGACCGCGGTGCGCTGGTACGCCCCCACCGGTCAGGCCAAGGGCTGGCGGCTGTGGATCGAGGGCTGGGCGGTCGCGCTGCGCGAGCCCGCCCTGCGGGAGGTCACCCGGGACCTGGACAGGCAGTGGAAGGCGGCGCTCACGGAGGTCATCACGGAAGGTGTGGCGGCCGGCGAGTTCTGCTGCGCCGACCCGGCCGGTACCGCGCTGCGCCTCACCGCCCTGCTGGACGGCCTCGCGGTGCAGCTGACGTCGTACCCCGGCGCGCTGCCACGGACCCGGGCGCAGGAATGGGCGGACGACGCCCTCGCCCGCGAACTGGGCCTGGACCGCGAGACATTGATCCAGCGAACCCGTTGACCTGGTCACCGCGCAGGACCTGCGGGTGCCGCACCCGGCACGTCGGACCTCCGGGCCCGCACCCCTGTTCCGCCCGGCACCGCACCGCATCCGGTGCCGGGCGGAACAACGGTCGTCATGCCCTTACGCCACCGCGGCGATCCGCAGCTTGATGTCGTCCGGGGACAGGGTGCCCTTCGCCGTCACATGGTCGCCGGAGGACTCGCCCCGCAGCCGGCGGCCGATCCACGGCACCAGGTACTCGCGGGCCCAGTGGACGTCGTCGCGGCGGATGTCGAGGGTGCCCCGGGGCGGCAGCGGCGGCCAGGGCTGCTCCGGGTCGGCCGGGACCTCCAGACCGAGGGCCTGGCCCGCGCGCAGCGCCACGCGCGTGTGCCCCTCGGGCGAGAGATGGAGCCGGTCGCTGTCCCAGGCCCTGCGGTCCTGCACGGACTTCAGGGACCACAGGTCCAGCACCGGACAGCCGTACCGGTCGGCGATGGCGCGCACATGCCCGTTGTAGGTGGCGATCTTGCCGCGCAGATGCTTGAGCACCGGGGTGCCCCGGGTGTCGAACCCGGTAGTCACCAGCACCGTGCCCGCGGCCTCGGCCAGTCGGGCCACGGCGCGTTCGAACCGCTCGGCCACCTCGTCCGGGTCGGTGCCGGGGCGGATGATGTCGTTGCCGCCCGCACAGAAGGAGACGAGGTCCGGGGCGAGTTCGACGGCCTGCGGGAGCTGGTCCTCCACGATCTGGTCGAGCAGCTTCCCGCGGACCGCGAGGTTGGTGTACTGGAAGTCCCCCTCGGGCCGCCGGTCGGCGAGCAGCACCGCGAACCGGTCGGCCCAGCCTACGAAGGCCCCGTCGGGGCCGGGGTCGCCGACGCCCTCGGTGAAGCTGTCCCCCACCGCTACGTACGACCCGATCACTGATCTGTTGTCATTCTTCGAATCGTCTGCCACATCGGACCATGATTCACGGTGCGTGTGACTTACGCGACCGTAGGGAGGGGTTGACGAGCGGTGAGATGAGACACTCTTAAATCATTTGCGCCAGGGGAATAGAGCCGGTCTCACCCGTGTTGAGGACTTAGATGCGGCGCAGTCGGAGAACGGTCGCATCCAGGTCGCCCTTGAGTCCGGTATGCAGCCCGTGGTGCAGCAGGACCGCCCCGCGATGGACTTCGCCCGTTTCGAGGCATTCGTACGATGCTGTCGGGTCGAGTCCGCGCAGCCGTACGGCCGGTACCGGTTCGCCGTGGCTCTGCGCCTGGAGGCAGGCCAGGACCACCGACTCGTCGCCGAGGATGTACTGGACCGCACTCAGGCCGCCCGTCGGGGGCCGCAGCCGGTACAGGTCGCCGCGCTGGACGACGGGCCGGACCTCCTTGTACAGCTCCACCCACCGGCGGGCCTCGGCCAGCTCCTCCTCGGTCCACTCGGTGAGGTCGCCGCCGACCCCGAGCACCCCCGCCATGGCGCTGACGAAGCGGAAGCGCAGCGTGCTGACCCTGCCGTTGAGCTGGGTGTTCGGGCTGTCGGTGACCCAGGCGGCCATGACCCGCGCCGGATGGATCTGGCTGAAGCCGTGCTGGATGGCGAGCCGGTCCAGCGGGTCGGTGTTGTCGGAGGTCCACACCTGGTCGGTGCGGCTCAGCACCCCCAGGTCGATCCGGCCGCCACCGCCCGAGCAGGACTCGAAGGCGACCCCGGGATGTGCGGCACGCAGCCGGTCCAGCAGGGCGTACAGGGCGCGGACGTGGTCCACCCACAGGCGCTGCGGATACGGCTCGCCGGGCCAGCCGGCGTCGGTGAAGCAGCGGTTGAAGTCCCACTTCACATAGTCGATCCGGGCGCTGGAGAGCAGGGTGTCGAGCTGCTTCCACAGGTACTCCTGGACGTCCTCGCGGGCCAGGTTGAGCACGAGCTGGTTGCGCAGCTCCGTCCGTCTCCGTCCCGGCTGGTACTGCACCCAGTCCGGGTGGGCCCGGTACAGGTCGCTGTCGGGGTTGACCATCTCCGGCTCGACCCAGATGCCGAACTGCATCCCGAGGCCGTGCACCTGCTCGGCCAGCGGTGCCAGGCCGTGCGGGAAGCGGTCGGGGTTGGGGCTCCAGTCGCCGAGCCCGGCGCGGTCGCTGGTGCGGGCGCCGAACCAGCCGTCGTCGACGACGAACAGCTCGACCCCGATCGCGGCGGCCCGGCGGGCGAGCGCGAGCTGCTGCTCCTCGGAGATGTCGAAGGTCGTCGCCTCCCAGGAGTTGAACAGCACCGGCCGGTCCCGATCGGCGTCCGGGATCACATACGCGCGCTGGTAGGCGTGCCAGGCCCGGCTCGCGCCGCCGAAGCCGCCGTCGCTCCACAGGCCGGCGAAGACCGGGGTGGTGTACGACTCCCCCGGGTGCAGGAGCAGCAGGCCCGAGTCGTCGTATCCGGCGCCCCCGGTGATCTGTACGCGCGCGTCAGGGAGTTGGGCGACCGCGATGCGCCAGGAGCCGGACCAGCCGAGCGCGCAGCCGTAGACTTCGCCGCGCTCCTCGGTGGCGTCGGTGTCGAGCGCGACCCAGGGCAGGTGCTGGTGGCCGGTGTGGCCGCGGCGGCTGCCGATGACCTTCTCGCCGTAGGTGAGCGGGGCGGCGGTGAGCCGGGACTCCGCGGCCCAGCGGCCGTGCAGCTGGGACAGCCGCCAGCCCTCGCGGTCGGGCAGGGTCCAGGTCGCCGCGTCGGCGCGCAGCAGCTCCACGCGCGCGTGCCCGCCGTTCGCCACGGTCACCCAGCGCTCCACGACATCGCCGCGCATCCGGTAGTGCAGGGTGACGGCCAGCCCGTCGTCGTCGAAGCGCAGCCGCAGCTCCTCAGCCCCGCCCTCGCCCCCGGTGTCGTACGACACGAAGCGCCACTCGGTGCCGCGGCGCTGCTCGGTGCGCACGGACAGGGCGGGCCGGACGAAGCGGGGGCCGCCCTCGACGGGGTACTCCTCGCGGCCGTCGAGCGGGGACTCGAAGGGGCGGTAGCCGGGCAGTGGACGCACCGCCAGGGCCTCGGCGTCCGGGAGGGCGATCCGCGGTCCCCAGTGCAGGTGCAGCAGCTCGTCCCGCTCGGTGAGATGCAGGGCGTAACTGCTGGTGGGCCCCGAGAGGAGCCAGGTACGTCCGTCTTCGGCGATGTCCACCATCGAGGCCTCACAAGTGCCAACAGATCCGCTCAAGCACGAACATCATCAGCCGGGATCGCCCTGGTGACAATGCCTGTGGACAACTCATTGCCCCAGTCAAGCGATGTCGTATCGTCGACTGAGCCCCGCCGACGAGCCGCGACGGCGGGACCGACCGGGAGGAGCCCCCGTGACGCAGCAGGTCCCGTCGACCGAGCCGGAGCTGGCCGGAGTGCGCAATTTCCGTGACGTGGGCGGGCTGCCGACCACGGACGGACGGCGGGTGCGGCACGGAGTGCTGTTCCGCAGCGGGCACCTGGCGCACGCGACATCGGAGGACGCGGCCTTCCTGGCCGGCCTGGGCCTGCACACGATCTTCGACTTCCGCAACGCGGCCGACCAGAAGCTGGAGGGCCCGGACGTCGCGCTGCCCGGTGTGCGGAACGTGAACCTGCCGCTGAGCGACCCGGCGGACGGCGCCGAGTTCTGGAAGATGGTCCGCGACGGCGACCTCGCCCAGCTGCGCGCGATCCTGGACGACGGCAAGGCGGCGGGCCGGATGATCGCCTCGTACCGCACGATCGTCCGGGAGCGCACCGCCGAGCACTCCCGGGTGCTGCACGCGATCGCCGAGGACAGCGTCCCGGCGCTGATGCACTGCGCGGCCGGCAAGGACCGGGCGGGCATATCCATAGCCGTCACGCTCCTCGCGGTGGGCGTGGAGCGGGACGCGATCGTCGCCGACTACCTGGAGTCCAACGCCAAGCACCGCCGCTACAAGGTCCGCCGCAGCGGCAGCGCGGACACCGCGTACACCCCCGAGGTGATGGAGCTGCTCAGCCCGCTCTTCGACGCCCGCGCCGAGTACCTGGAAGCGGCCTTCGCGAGCATCGAGGAGACCTGGGGCGGCTTCGACGACTACCTCGAGCGGGGCCTGCGGCTCACCCCGCAGACCCGGGACCGGCTGCGCGAGCGCCTGCTGGACTGACCAAGCCCCTCACTGCCGGCCGCCCAGGGCGAACAGCAGGTAGAGGAAGGCGGCCAGCACATGGCCGAGGGCGATGTAGATGATCAGGCGGATCCAGAGGGCGCGGGGAAAACTGGTCTCGTGGTCGCTCATGGCAACTCTCCGGTAAGCGGCCCCAGGCACAGCGCGGCGGTGGGGCTCTGCAACAGGGTGTGGACGAACAGCAGCTCCACGCCGTCGGGGTCCTCGGCGGCGAGGCGGTGCGGGGTGAGCGAGTCGAAGTGGGCGCTGTCGCCCGGGCCGAGCAGGTGCGCGGTGTCGCCGAGGCGCAGACGCAGCCGGCCGGTGAGGACGTAGAGCCACTCCTCGCCGGGGTGGACGCGCACGATGTCGCCCTGCGAGCCGTAGGGCACGCGCACCCGCAGCGCCTGCATGCCCCGGCCGGGCGCCCCGGCCTGGACGTACGTCCAGCCGCCGGCCCGGGTGGGCTCCATCTCGGCGGCCCGGACGACCGCGTCCCGGTCGGCGACCCGCTCGCCGAGCAGCTCGGAGACGGTCGTACCGTAGATACGGGCCAGGGCGAGCAGCATCGGCAGCGAGGGCTGCCGCTGCCCGGTCTCCAGCCGGGACAGATGCGCCGGCGAGAGGCCGGCGGACTGCGCCGCGGCCTCCAGGGTCAGGCCGGCGCGGCGGCGCAGGGTACGCAGCTGGGGGGCCACGGCGGGCAGTTCGCCGCCGGTCCCCGGCTCGGGGGCGGTCATGTCTCCATTGAGCCGGAAGCTTGCCTGTGGGACAAATTTTTTGCCTCAGAGGCAAGCTGCCGCCCCGCGTGCTAGCGGTTGGCCACCGCCTGTTTGATCAGGGTCTTGCCGAAGTCCCACACCAGGCCGCCGCCGCTGTGGGCGTCGTCCATGACGGCGGTGAAGGCCGTCACGAACCGGTCGACGTCGGCCTCGTCGATGATCAGCGGCGGGATCAGCTTGATCACCTCCAGGTGGTCGCCGGAGACCTGGGTGAGGATCCGGTGCCGCTGGAGCAGCGGTACGACGACCATCTGGGCGAACAGGCCCTTGCGGGCGGCCTGGAGCATGGTCCAGCGGCTGCGCAGCTTCAGCGAGGCCGGCCGGCCGAACTCGATGCCGATCATCAGGCCCCGGCCGCGGACGTCGGCGAGCAGCTCGTAGCTGTCGACCAGGGCGGCGAGCCGGGACTTCAGCAGCTCGCCGGTGGCACGCACCTGGGCGACGATCTGGTCGTTCTCCATCACCGACAGCACCGCCAGGCCGCACGCCATCGCCTGGGCGTTGGCGCCGAAGCTGGCGGAGTGGACCAGGACGCGGTCCATGGACGAGTAGACCTTCTTGAAGATCCAGTCCTTGCCGAGGGTGGCGCCGACCGGGACATAGCCGCCGGAGAGGGCCTTGGCCACACAGACCAGGTCGGGTTCGACGCCGTCCTCGTGCTGGTAGGCGTAGAAGTCGCCGGTGCGGCCGAGGCCGGTCTGCACCTCGTCGGCGATGAGCAGCGCCTTGTGCCGGTGCAGCAGGTCCTGCGCGGCGCGCAGATAGCCGGGCGGCGCCTCGTGCACGCCCTTGCCCTGGATCGGTTCCACGATCAGGGCGGCCACGTCGCCCTTCTTCAGCTCCCGTGCCAGCGCGTCGAGATCACCGAGCGGTACGGCGGTGTCGGGCAGCAGCGGCGCGAAGCCGTCCCGGAAGCCCTTCTCGCCGTTGACCGACAGGGAGCCGGTGGTCAGGCCGTGGAAGGCGTGGTCGCAGTAGAGGACACGGGGCTTGCCGGTGGCGTACCGGGCGAACTTCAGGGCCGTCTCGACGGCCTCGGTACCGCTGTTGCCGAAGAACACCCGGTCCAGGTGCGGGCTGCGGGCGAGCAGCCGCTCGGCGAGCAGGCCGGGCAGCGGCTGGCAGTCGAAGCGGGTGAGGTCGGCGAGGTCCAGGTCCAGGACGTCGTGCAGCGCCTTGCGGACGACCGGGTGGTGGCGGCCGAGGCCCATCACCCCGAACCCGGCGAGCATGTCCAGGTAGTCGTTGCCGTCCGCGTCGAAGAAGTGGGCGCCCTCGGCCCGCTCGTAGACCTTGTCGAAGCCGATGGTGTGCAGCATCCGCGGGAGCTGCGGGTTGAGATAGCGGCTGTGCAGCTCGTAGCGTTCGGCTCCGCGCTCGGCGAGCAGGGCGCCGAGGTCGAACTCGGTGGTCATTCACTCTCCTTGGCTGTGCCGCGCGCGTCCGCGACGGCCAGGCTCCCACTGATCCGCCCGGCGATCTCGACGGGCGTGAGGCCGATGTCGGCCAGGACCTCGCCGCGTTTGGCGTGCGGGAGGAACTGCTCCGGGATGCCGAACCGCCGTACCGGCACGTCCACGTCGGCGTCGCCGAGGGCCAGCGCCACGGCCGAACCGACGCCCGCGGCCCGGCTGTTGTCCTCGACCACGGCGACCAGCCGGTGTCGGGCCGCGAGGGCGGGCAGCGCGGGGTCGACGGGCTTGACCCAGCGGGGGTCGACGACGGTGCAGCCGATGCCCCGGGCGGCCAGCAGCTCGGCGGTCTGGAGGCACACCGGGGCCATGACGCCGACGGCGACCAGCAGCACCTCGGGGTTCTCGTCGCGGTGCAGGACGTCCATGCCGCCGACGCGGCCGGTGGCCGGGATCGCCGGGCCGGCCGACTCCTTCGGGAAGCGGACCACGGTGGGCGCGTCGTCCACGGCGACGGCCTCGCGGAGCTGGGCGCGCAGCTGGTCGGCGTCGCGCGGGGCGGCGATCCGCAGGCCGGGCACGACCTGGAGGACGGACATGTCCCACATGCCGTTGTGGGAGGCGCCGTCGGTGCCGGTGACGCCGGCCCGGTCCAGCACGAAGGTCACCCCGCAGCGGTGCAGGGCGACGTCCATCAGCACCTGGTCGAAGGCGCGGTTGAGGAAGGTGGCGTAGACGGCGACGACGGGGTGCAGTCCGCCGGTGGCGAGGCCGGCCGCGGAGACGGCCGCGTGCTGCTCGGCGATGCCGACGTCCCAGACCCGGTCCGGGAAGCGCGCGGCGAAGGCGCCGAGGCCGACCGGGTGCAGCATGGCCGCGGTGATGGCGACGACGTCGTCCCGCTCCTCGCCGATCCGCACCATCTCCTCGCCGAAGACCGAGGTCCAGGAGGGTCCGCCCGACGGTGCGAGCGGCTCGCAGGTCAGCGGGTCCATCACGCCGACGCTGTGGAAGTGGTCCTCCTCGTGCGCGAGGGCGGGTTCGTAGCCGCGGCCCTTCTCGGTGAGGCAGTGGACCAGGACGGGGCCGTGGAAGCGTTTCGCGCGGCGCAGCGCGGACTCGACGGCCCCGATGTCGTGGCCGTCGATCGGGCCGACGTACTTCAGGCCGAGGTCCTCGAACATGCCCTGCGGGGCGAAGGCGTCCTTGAAGCCCTTCTTCGCGCCGTGCAGGGACTCGTAGACGGTGCTGCCGACCACGGGGGTGCGCAGCAGGACGTCCTTGCCCCAGGCGAGGACCTTCTCGTAGCCGTCGGTGGTGCGCAGGGCGGCCAGGTGGTGGGCGAGGCCCCCGATGGTCGGCGCGTAGGAGCGCTCGTTGTCGTTGACGACGATGACGAGCGGGCGGTCCCTGGCGGCCGCGATGTTGTTCAGCGCCTCCCAGGCCATGCCGCCGGTCAGCGCGCCGTCGCCGATGACCGCGACGACATGGCCCGTCTCGCCCCGCACCTGGTTGGCCTTGGCGAGGCCGTCGGCCCAGCCGAGCGCGGTGGAGGCGTGGCTGTTCTCGATGATGTCGTGCTCGGACTCCTCGCGCGAGGGATAGCCGGACAGTCCGCCCTTGCCGCGCAGCTTGGAGAAGTCCTGGCGTCCGGTCAGGAGTTTGTGCACATAGCTCTGGTGGCCCGTGTCCCACAGGATGCGGTCGACCGGTGACTCGAAGACCCGGTGCAGGGCGATGGAGAGTTCCACCACCCCGAGGTTGGGCCCGAGATGACCGCCGGTCCGGGTCACCGCGTGCACCAGGAAGTCGCGTATCTCTCGGGACAGTTCGCCGAGTTCCGCCTCGGACAGCGTCTTCAGGTCGCGCGGCTGCCGGATCGTCTCCAGAATCGTCACGCTCGGCCCCCTCTCGGTCCGTGCCTTGCCTGGACTCAACTGTGCTGCTCGGCCTGCTTATGCGCCTCCTCGATGAGGGTGTCCACGATCCTGGACTCGGGGACGGTCCGGTCCAGGGAACCGGCGTTGACGCCGATGCGGATCGGCGTGCCGCGACCGGCGCCGCCGGGCGGGCGGCCGGGGCGGCGCCCCGGGCACGCCCGGCGGCACGGCGGTCATCGCATCACTCCTGCTTTCCGCTGGTCATCGTCTCCCGCGCGGCCCGCAGCGACTCCTTCAGGGAGCCCATGGTGGCGAGCACGGCGGTCGGTTCGTAGCCGCAGTGGGCCATGCAGTTGGCGCAGCGCGGGTCCTTGCCGCGGCCGTACTTGTCCCAGTCGGTCTCCTCCAGCAGCTGCCGGTAGGTGGGCACATAGCCGTCGCTCATCAGATAGCAGGGCTTCTGCCAGCCGAAGAGGGAGTAGCTGGGGATCGCCCAGGCGGTGCACGGGAAGTCGACCTTGCCCTCCAGGAAGTCCAGGAAGAGCGGGCTCTGGTTGAGCCGCCACCGCCTGCGGTTGCCGCCCGAGAACGCCTTCTTGAACAGTTCCCGGGTCTGCTGGACGCCGAGGAAGTGCTCCTGGTCGGGGGCCTTCTCGTAGGCGTAGGCGGGCGAGAGCATCATCTCGTCCACGCCCAGGTCGTCGTTGAGGAAGTTCAGCACCTCGACGACGGTCTGCGGGGTGTCCGTGTTGAAGAAGGTCGAGTTGGTGGTCACCCGGAAGCCGCGTCGCTTGGCCTCCTTGATGGCCTCGACCGCCTCGTCGAAGGTGCCCTCCTTGGCCACGGAGGCGTCGTGCCGCTCCCGCAGTCCGTCGATGTGCACGGCCCACGCGAAGTACGGCGAGGGCTTGAACTTGTCCATCTTCTTGCGCATCAGCAGCGCGTTGGTGCAGAGGAAGACGAACTTCTTCTTGGCCACCAACTGGCGCACGATCTCGTCGATCTGAGGATGCATCAACGGCTCGCCGCCGGCGATGGACACCATCGGCGCACCGGACTCCAGAACGGCTCCCACGGCCTGCGCCACGGGCATGCGCTGCTTGAGGACGCCGGCCGGGTGCTGGATCTTGCCGCAGCCCTCGCACTTGAGGTTGCACGCGAACAACGGCTCCAACTCCACCAGCAGGGCGAACTTGTCCCGCTTCCTGAGCTTCTGTTCGAACAGATAAGTAGCGACCTTGACGGTCTGACGCAGCGGCATGGCCATCTGGCTCACCTCCGGGGGAGCAACAAAGAACGGTGCCATTCAAAAAATGCGGGAAGAACAGAACGAAGAACGCGAAACGCGGATATTCCACCGCGTACCGTGCCGATCCGGACGAGTTCGTGTTCGGGGGCGTCCACGACGACCCGTACGGCCGCGACCGGGCGCTCACCGGCCCGTACGGCGGCGCGCAGCGTGGCCGCGGACTCCATGTCGACCGCGATCGCCCCGGTCGCGAGCAGATCGAACCGCTCGGGGCCCCGGACGACGTGGTCGGAGCCGGTGAGCGGGCCGGTGTGGACCGTGCGCCCGGGCAGGATGCGCACCAGCTCCTTGACGAGCAGTTCGGTGCCCACACAGGCGACGGTGGCGTGCGGGTCCCGGGTCTCCTCGGCGACCACCAGGTCACCGGGGTGCATCCCGGGGGCGAGCCCGGCGCAGAAGCCGGTGGCCAGGACGGCCGCGTCGGCGAGCGCCGGGGTGGCGAGGTGCCGGGTGACGGAGCGTTCCGCCGCCCGGGGCCCCATGCCGGTACGGACGAAGCTCACCGGCCCGCCCGTCCCGGTGCGGTCGCCGGTGCGCAGGGCGAGGTGCTCGATGCCGAGCGCGCAGGCGATCAGCAGCGGGGCCGGGGCGGGCACGGCGCTCATCTCAGCTCCCCTTCGCCTCGCGACGCGGTGTCCGGGCGAGCAGCTTGCGCTCGAAGGGGTCGCCGTGCAGATAGCGGCCGAGCGCGGTGAGCGGGAACACCTGCCGGTACAGGTGGTAGTTGATGGAGAAGTCCCAGGGGAAACCGGTGCCGGTGAAGTACGGCTCGTCCCAGCTGCCGTCCTCCCGCTGGGTCTCGGCCAGCCACCGGACGCCGCGCTCGACGGCCTTGGAGCCGTGCTCCCCGGCGGCGAGCAGCGCCATCAGCGCCCACGCGGTCTGCGAGGGCGTGGAAACGCCGCGGCCGCTCCACTCCTTGGCGTACTTGTAGGAGCGCAGGTCCTCGCCCCAGCCGCCGTCGTCGTTCTGCACACTCTCCAGCCAGGCCACGGCCCGCCGGATCGCCGGGTGCGAGCCGGGCAGGCCGGCGGCGGTCAGCGCCGGTACGACGGACCCGGTGCCGTAGAGGTAGTTGACGCCCCAGCGGCCGAACCACGAGCCGTTCGGCTCCTGTTCGGCGAGCAGCCAGTCGATGCCCCGCCGGGTGCGCGGATCGTGCGCCAGGCCCTCGGCGGCGAGCATCTCCACGACATGCGCGGTGACGTCCGCGGACGGCGGGTCGATGACCTCGCCGAAGTCGCAGAACGGCAGCCGGTTCGGGAACGGGCTGGTGTTGTCGACGTCGAAGGCGCCCCACCCGCCGTTCTTCGACTGCATCCCGAGGTTCCAGCGCACCCCGCGCCCGATCGCCCGGTCCACCCGCTCCGGGTCGTGATGCCGCACCCGGCGCAGCGCGAGCGCCACCTCGGCGGTGTCGTCGATGTCCGGGTAGTTGTCGTTGTGGAACTCGAACGCCCAGCCGCCCGGGGGCAGTTGGGGCCGGCGTACGGCCCAGTCGCCGGGCCGGACGATCTCCTCGCCCAGCATCCAGTCGGCCGCCTTGACCAGCGCCGGATGGTCGGCGGGCAGCCCGGCGTCGACAAGCGCGATGGTGGCGAGGCAGGTGTCCCAGACCGGTGACTGGCAGGCCTCGATCATCCGGGCGCCGTCCTCGCGCCAGACGGCGAAACGGTCCAGCGACGCGAGGCCCTCGCGCAGCACCGGGTGTTCGAGGTCGTAGCCGAGCAGGTGCAGGGCGATGACCGAGTACACCGCCGGGGGCTGGATGCCGCCCCAGCAGCCGTCGTTCTCCTGCCGCTCCACGATCCAGCGGGCCGCGGAGCCCATCGCGGCCTTGCGGAGTCGGCGCACGGCGACCTTGCGGTAGCCGCGGACCACCTTGTCGAGCCGCTGGAAGAGCCCGTCCCAGCTCGTCACCGGGGCGAGCGGCTGCGGCGGGTTGGGCACGGCCGGGTCGGTGTGCAGCTCGTCCAGCGCGAAGGGCGCCGGGCGCACCGGGCGCTTGGCGGAGACGATGGTGAGCGGCACGATGGTCTGCCGCGCCCAGCAGCCGAAGTTGTAGATGTTCAGCGGGAACCAGGTGGGGAACCAGATCAGCTCCGGCGGCAGCTCGGGCAGGTCCTCCCACTTCCACCAGCCGAACAGGGCGAGCCAGATCCGGGTGAACACCCGGGCGGCGGCGATACCGCCGCGCTCGCGGATCCAGGCGGCCGCCCGGGCCATGTGCGGGGCGTCGGGCGCGTCACCGGCCAGCCGGAGGGCGACGTACGCCTCGACGGTGGCGGACAGATCGCCGGGGCCGCCGTAGAAGGTGGCCCAGGTGCCGTCCTCGCGCTGCTCGCCGCGGATGAACAGCGCGGCGGCCTGTACGGTCCTGTCGTCCAGGATGCCCAGGAACTGGCGGAGCATCAGGTCCTCGGCGTCCATGGTGACGTTGGTCTCCAGGTCGCCCTTCCACCAGCCCTGGGCGTCCTGCCGGGAGAGCAGGTGGTCGGTGGCGCGCCGGGCGGCACGCGCGGCGGCTTCTTGTACCCCGGCCGCCTCGGGGGTGAGGGTGGTGTCGCTGGCCGCGGCCGCCCGGGACGGCAGAGTCGCCCCGGTGCTTCCGTCGGTCGTCGCTGTCATGGCTTCCCCTTCGTGCAGTCGTGCGAGTCGTGCTGCTGTGGGTCCGCCGTCGGCCGGTGTCCTGCGTCGTGCGTGCGACACCGGCCGGCGACTACGCGAGGCTTGTCGAGCCGATAATGATCATCTCTTTCGTACGACGACGAAGTCGGCGAGCGCCGTGAAGGCGGCCCGTACCCGGTCGGGCATGCCGACGGTGTCGAGGGCTTCGATGGCGATGGCGTGCTGACGGCGCGCTTCCTCCGCCGTCCAGTCGCGGCCGCCGGCCTCCTCGATGAGGGCGGCGCGGGCCGCGAACTCCTCCTCCGAGAAGTTCTCGAAGTCGCTGCTCTTGGCGTCCGCGGCGAGGATCTCGCCGAGCCGCTCGGAGGCGGGGCCGCCGGCCGCGAGGGCGGCCACCACCGGCAGGGACTTCTTGCGCTGGCGCAGGTCGCTCCAGGTCTGCTTGCCGGTGGACTCGGGGTCGCCCCAGATGCCGAGCAGGTCGTCGACCGCCTGGAAGGCGAGTCCGAGGTGGTAGCCGTACTTCTCCAGCGCGTCCGCGGTGGTGTCGTCCGCGCCGCCGAGCACGGCGCCGATGGAGCTGGACGCGGCGAGCAGCGCGCCGGTCTTCTGCCCCTCCATCTCCAGGCACTCCTCGACGCTGACGCGGTCGCGGTGCTCGTAGGAGATGTCCTGCGCCTGACCGTCGATCAGGGCACGGGAGGCGGTGGTCAGCCGGCGGGTGGCGCGGCCGGCCTCGACCGTGCCCAGCTCCAGCAGCACCTCGTTGGCGAGCGCGAACAGGGCGTCGCCGACCAGGATGGCCTGGGCGGGGCCGTGCAGCTTCCATACGGTGTCGCGGTGCCGGCGCTGCTCGTCGCCGTCCATCAGGTCGTCGTGCAGCAGCGAGAAGTTGTGCACGAGCTCCACCGCCACGGCGCCGGGGATGCCCACCTCGGGCGCCTTGCCGGTGACTTCGGCGGAGAGCACCGCGAGGGCGGGGCGGACGGCCTTGCCGCCCGTGCCGTCGGCCGGGTTCCCGGCGGCGTCGATCCAGCCGAAGTGGTAGGCGGCGACGGTGTCCATGGGCGGCGCCAGGCGGTCGACGGCCGCCCGCAGAACCGGTGTGGCCAGGGTGCGGCCGCGCTCCAGCAGCGCGGTCACGTCCACCGCGGTCTCTCCTCCCGCGGGCGTCGAGGCCGGGGGCACAGTGGGCACAGTCTCTCCTCTTGTTGCGGTACCGGGGGTGCGGGGGCCCGCCGCCGGGTGCTGATCGAGCATCAGGCCGCCTCCTCGAAGGCGAAGAGACGGCTCGGGCGGGGCCGGCCCAGGGCGCCGAGTGCGGCGTCGGCCGCACTCACGCCGCTGCGGACCGCACTCTCCATGGTCGCGGGCCACCCGGTGGCGGTCCACGCTCCGGCCAGGTACAGGCCGGGGGCTTTGGTGCGGGCGCCGGGCCGCAGCCGCCCGACGCCGGGGGTGGGGGCGAACGTGGCCGTGCGCTCCCGGGTCACGAAGAAGTCCTGCACCACGGCGCCGCGCGTACCCGGCAGGAGCCGTTCCAGCTCGGGCAGATAGCGCCGGCGCAGGTCGGCGACCGGCAGGTCGATCTCGTCCTGCGCGGCCGACTGGGACAGCGCCAGGTACTGGCCGGTGCGCAGTCCGGAGGCGTGGGTGCGGTCGAAGACCCACTGGACCGGGGTGCCGAGGGCCGCGAAGAAGGGCCGCGTGAGCACCGTACGGTCGTACACGACATGGACGTTGAGGATCGGCGCGGTGCCGATCCGCAGCAGCCGCTCGGGGGCGTCCAGCGCGCCGGGCGGCAGCAGGGCGTGGGTCTCGCGCTGGGGTACGGCAAGGACGACGGCGTCGGTTTCGAGTGTCTCGCCGGGAACCTGAACGCTCCACGTGCCGTTCTCGTTCTTAGAGACGGAGGTGACGCGTGTACGGACCTCGGTACGCACGCCCGCGGAGTCGAGCGCCTTGCGGGCCAGCCGGTCGTGCAGTTCGCCCAGCGGGACATGGGCCCAGCCGATGTCGGCCGCGCCCGGGTCGGACAGCAGACCGGTCTTGAACACCATCGCGGCGAGCCCCAGCGAGGCGTCGCCCGCGACCGCGTTGAGGGTGGCGACCCCGACCAGGTCCCACAGGGCCTCGACGGCGCGCGCCGACTGGCCGTGCCCGGCCAGCCAGCTGCCGAAGTCCTGGGCGTCCAGGGCCGGATCGGCGAGGTCGAGTCCCTTGAGCGCGAGCGCGGCCCGTCCGACCGCGGCACGCTCGGCGAGCGAGAGATGCGGATAGGTCGCCAGACTGCGCCCCAGGTGGAGGGGGACGGGCAGGGGGTCGCGCCGCAGCCGGCCGAGCCGTCTGCCCTCGGGCTTGGCGACGTCGACGACGGGCACGTCCAGGCGGTCCTGCAACGGTGCCAGCGCCGCGCCCTCGATCCGGTCGAGGAACCAGCGGTAGGCGGTGCAGCAGCGCAGGTACACGTGCTGGCCGTTGTCGACGGTCAGTTCGCCGCGCTGGAAGGAGAAGGCGAGACCGCCCAGCCTGGGTCTGCCTTCGAGCAGGGTGACATCGATGCCCGCGTCGGCGAGCGCGAGTGCCGCGGTGATCCCGGCGAGTCCGCCGCCGACCACGACGGCGCTGCGCCCCGCCCTGTCCCGGGTGTGTGCCTGCGCCTGTGCGGACCGTGAGCCGTCGCTCATCGTGCGTCCTTCCCTGCGTGCCGACCGTGCTGGTTGAACGGTGCACGGTCAGTCGTCGCAGTCAGGGACGCCACGCCGTGGTGGAGGGTTGCCCGGCGCATGTCCCCTGGTTCGGTGCGGTCCATCAGACGCGCCTCCGGATGGTCCGCGGCGAGACATGGCGGGTCACATGGCGGGTGTCGAGACCGGACAGGCCGCGCACGGCGACATACGCCTTCTCGTGTCCGGGCAGCGAGACCCGGCCGCGCAGCACCGCCTCCGGGTCGCGCTCGATGCGGTCGAGGAGCCGGCGGTAGATGCCGGCCATGGCCGCCACGCAGGCGCCGCTGCGCCGGTCGAGCATGGGCAGCAGCTGGTAGCCCTCGGCGAACAGGGCGCGGGCCCGCCGGACCTCGAAGTGCACCAGGCCCGCGAAGTCCGAGCCCTCCGGCGGGGTCGGCCGGTCGAACCCGGCCGAGCAGCCGAACTTGGCGAGGTCGTCGGCGGGCAGGTAGGTACGGCCGCCCTGCGCGTCCTCGCGGACGTCCCGCAGGATGTTGGTGAGCTGGAGGGCGAGGCCCAGGGTGTCGGCGTACTCGGCCGCGCGCTCGGCGCCCCGCGCGCCCGGCTCGGTGCCGAACACGCCGAGCGAGAGGCGTCCGATGGCACCGGCGACACACCGGCAGTAGGCCTTCAGGTCGTCCCAGGTCTCGTAGGTCTCGCCGCGCACGTCCATCTGGACGCCGTCGATCAGCTCGTCCAGGCCGCCGAGCGGGATCGGGAAGGCGCGTGCGGCATGGCTGAGGGCGACGGCCACCGGATCGGTGTCGTCCTCCTCGACCGCGCCCGCGCGGACCCGGGCGAGCAGGGCCCGGGTGTCCTCGAGCCGCGTCAGCTTCACGTCGTCGGCCAGGTCGCCGTCGCCGATGTCGTCCACGCGCCGGGAGAACGCGTACAGCGCCGACATGGCGCGGCGCTTGGGCGCCGGCAGCAGCCGGATGCCGTAGGCGAAGTTGCGGGCCTGCTGACCCGTGACCGTCTCGCAGTAGCTGTAGGCGGCGAGTACCGGTGCGGACACGTGCGGCGGAGAATCCACGGCCCCGATCACCCCTCTCCTCGCAGAATCACGCCCGCCTCACGCAGCAACTGGATCGTGCCGGGCTTGGGCGGGCCGGGAAGTACGTCGTATTCGGCGGCGGCGATCGCGCGGATCGCCGCCCTTCCCCCCGCCACGAACCCTGCGAGCAGCAGCTTCAACCTGCCGTGGACGCTACCCACCAGGGGGGCGCCTTCATTCAGCAGAACGCGGGCGCGTTGCGCTTCGTATGCAACCAGGGCGCGCACCGATGCGCCCGCGGTTTTCGCGGAGAGGTCGGTTTCCTGCACATGGAAACGCTTCATGTCCTCGGCCGGCAGATAGATCCGGTCCCGGCGCAGATCCTCGGCGACGTCCTGGAGGTGCTCCACGATCTGCAACGCGGTGCAGATCGCGTCGGACAGCCGGATCCGCTCGGGGGTCGCGGTGCCGGTGACCCCGAGGACCAGGCGGCCGACGGGGTTGGCGGACAGCTCGCAGTAGGCGAGCAGGTCGTCGTAGGTCTCGTACCGCGTGACCAGTTGGTCCTGGCGGTTCGCGGCGATCAGACCGAGGAACGGTGCCGGTGTGAGGCCGCGGCGGCGGACGGTCGGCTGGAGCCGGCGCAGCAGCGGGTGGCGCGGGGTGCCGTCGAAGACGCGGTGCAGGTCGGCCTCGAAGGCGTCGAGCAGGACCAGCCGGTTCTCGGCCTCGGTGGCCGACACGCCGAGCAGCCGTGCGTCGGCTCCGCCGGGGGCGAGATCGCCGTCGCCGATGTCGTCGACGAGCCGGGCGAAGCCGTAGACGGCCATGAGGTCGTCGCGCCACTCCCTGGGCAGGAAGAACGGGGCCACGGGAAAGTTCTCGCTCGTGGCCTTCGACAGGGTGGCGTGCTCCGGGTCCGACGCCGTTTCCGCGGCCGTCATCGCGCGCTGCCCGGGGCGGGGACGGCACATGCTGCGTTGAGCTGGGGAGTTTCCGTAGCCATTGCCGTCACATCTCCCGTTCTACACTGCCGACCCAATACACACTATTTCGGACACGCCGCCCAGCAATTCGTGGGTCGGCCCGGTGGAGGGTGTCGCGCATTATCTCCCTACTTGCCGCTTTCCGGCACCGGTACAGCTTACGTTGTACAACGCAGCTGCCTTCAGGGGGGGTGTCCTGCGCATCACAACAACACACCGATTGCCCTCAAGATTCCTCGGGGCCACCGTAGTTGACGTTTCCTTTACAGGCGCGAGACCCCGCCGGAAGGCTTCCGACGGGGCCCCTGCCGAACCGGGTCACTTACCCGTGAACTTCTCGTACTCCTTCAGGACCTCTTCGGTCGGGCCGTCCATACGCAGTTCACCGCGTTCCAGCCAGAGCACGCGGTTGCAGGTGTCCCGGATGGACTTGTTGTTGTGGCTGACCAGAAAGACCGTGCCGGCTTCCTTGCGCAGTTCCCGGATGCGGTCCTCCGAGCGCTTCTGGAACTTCCGGTCACCGGTGGCGAGCGCCTCGTCGATCATGAGGACGTCGTGGTCCTTGGCGGCGGCGATGGAGAACCTGAGCCGGGCCGCCATACCGGAGGAGTAGGTGCGCATCGGCAGCGTGATGAAGTCGCCTTTCTCATTGATGCCCGAGAAGTCGACGATCTCCTGATAACGCTCCTTGATCTGCTCCCGGGACATCCCCATGGCGAGCCCGCCCAGGATGACGTTCCGTTCACCCGTCAGGTCGTTCATCAGAGCCGCGTTCACGCCCAGCAGGGACGGCTGGCCGTCGGTGTAGACCTTGCCCCGCTCCGCGGGCAGCAGTCCGGCGATGGCACGCAGCAGAGTGGACTTGCCGGAGCCGTTGGAGCCGATCAGGCCGATGGCCTCGCCGCGGTAGGCGACGAAGGACACCCCGCGCACGGCGTGCACCTTGCGCACCCCGCGCTCCTCGCCCCGCCGGACGATCCGGCTGAGCGCCGCCGTGGCGCTGCCCTTGCCGGTCTTGGCGCCGTTGACCCGGTAGACGATGTGCAGATCGTCGGCGATGACAGTGGGGCGGCGGTCCCCGGTGTGCTGCTCAGCCACGGCCGTACCTCTCCTCCGCCTTCCAGAAGTACACGAAGCCGCCCGCGAAGACGGCCACGGCCCAGAACAGCGCGATGGCCCACACATGCGGGGGCAGGTTCGAGGCGCCGTAGCCGTCGATCAGCGCGAAGCGCATCAGGTCCATGTAGACCGCGGCCGGGTTGACCTGGAGCAGCCGGACCGCGATCTCCGAGCGGCCCTCCATCATCTTGTGGATGGAGAACATCACGCCGGAGGTGTACATCCAGGTGCGCAGGATGAACGGCATCAGCTGGGCGAGGTCCGGGGTCTTGGCGCCCATGCGGGCCACGATCAGCGCGAGCCCGGTGTTGAACAGGAACTGCAACAGCAGGACCGGCACGATCAGCAGCCAGGAGGCGCTCGGGTAGCTGCCGAAGCCGATCGCCACGATGAACATCACGATCATCGAGAAGAGCAGCTGCTGGAGCTGCTGGAGCGAGAAGGAGACGGGCAGCGAGGCGCGCGGGAAGTGCAGGGCGCGCACCAGACCGAGGTTGCCGGAGATCGCGCGGACGCCCGACATGACCGAGCTCTGCGTGAAGGTGAACACGAACACGCCCGTGACCAGGAACGGGATGTACACGTCCTGGGACAGGCCCCGGCTCGCGTGCAGGATGACGCCGAAGATGAAGTAGTACACGCCGGCGTTCAGCAGCGGGGTGGCCACCTGCCAGAGCTGGCCCAGCTTGGCCTGGCTGTACTGCGCCGTCAGCTTGGCCTGGGAGAAGGCGAGGATGAAGTGGCGCCGCCCCCACAGCTGCCGGACGTACTCGACGAGCGTGGGCCTGGCGCCGCTCACGGCGAGCCCGTACTTGGCGGCGAGCTCGGCCGCCGTCAGCCCCTCGTCGGGCGACGGCGCCGCGCTCACCGCGACACCGCCGTCATGCGTTGTGTGACTCACGAGTGGAAACCAGGACTCTCTCGGTAAGAAGCTTGCTCTTCAGGTAAGAAGCTTCTCAGATCACCGGGGGTCGTCCCAGCCGGGTCAGCCGCCAGACCGTACGCCACCGCATGGGCCGGCGCGGGCCGCAGGGCGTGGTCCAGCCCTCCTTGAAGCCGCCGAACCAGGCCTTCAGGGCCGGACCGGAGGGGCGGCGGAGCAGCGTGAGCAGCAGCCACACCCCGAGATAGACGGGGACGAGGAGGGCGGGCAGGTTGCGGCGGGCGAGCCAGACCCGGTTGCGGGCGACCATGCGGTGGTAGACCGCGTGCCGCGAGGGCGCGGTCGTCGGGTGGTACAGCACCATGTCGGACCGGTAGTCGATCAGCCAGCCCGCGTTCAGCGCGCGCCAGGCCAGGTCGGTCTCCTCGTGGGCGTAGAAGAACTCGTCCGGCAACCCGCCGACCTCGGCGAAGACACGGGTGCGTACGGCGTTGGCGCCGCCGAGGAAGGTGGTCACCCGGGAGGAGCGCATCGGGTCGGAGGCACGCAGCCGGGGCACGTGCCGGCGCTGGGTCTCACCGGTCTCGGGGTCGGCGATCCGGAAGCTGATGATGCCGAGCTCCGGGTCCGCCTGGAACGCCTCCCGGCACAGCTGGGCGGTGTCATGGCGGGCGAGCAGGCCGTCGTCGTCCAGGAACAGCAATATGTCGACATCCCGGCCGGCCGGCCCGAAGGCCTCTATGCCGACGTTGCGGCCGCCGGGGATGCCCAGGTTCTCGGGCAGCTCGACGGTCCGTACGCCCTCGGGCACGTCCGGCACCGGGGAACCGTTGCCGACGACGACCACCTCGACGCGGTCGCCGTCCTGCTTGGCCACGGAGTCGAGCAGGGCCCGCAGCTCCTCCGGCCGGTTGCCCATGGTGATGATGACGGCGCCGACCTTCATGGCACTCACTTCAGCCTGCGCGAGGCGAGGATGGACACCAGGTGCAGCACGGTCTGGAGCATCGCGATGCCGGCCAGCACGGCGGTGCCGAGACGGGTGAAGAACAGGTCGCCGCGGATGTGGTCCGCGACGGCGAGGACCACGATCAGCAGCGAGGCCTCGATACCGAGGATCAGCCGGTGGAACTTGAGCGCGGCGGCGGCCCGGCGGGCCAGCGCCATCCCGGAGGAGCGCAGCTCTGCGGCGGCCTCCTGGACCGGCGGCTTGCCGGTCTGGTGCCGGGCGACGCCGACGAGGTCGGTCTCGGCCTTGATCAGGATGGCGCCGAGCGCGGCGAGGGTGCCGAGGAAGGCCCACAGCCAGTCGATCCGGCCGCCGCCCCACAGGTCGGCGGCGCGCAGACCGAGGCCGACCAGCACGGCCGCGTCGGTGAGATAGGCGCCGACCCGGTCCAGATAGACACCGCTGAGCGAGTACTGCTTCTTCCAGCGGGCGATCTCGCCGTCCACGCAGTCCAGCAGCAGGTACAGCTGGGTGGCGACGACACCGAGGACGGCGCCCGCGATCCCCGGCACCAGCAGGGCCGGGGCCGCGAGCACACCGCAGACGGTCATCAGGTAGGTGAGCTGGTTGGGCGTGACCCTGGTGTTGACCAGGTAGCGGTCGATCCGCAGGGAGACCTCACGCATGTAGAGGCGCCCCGCCCAGTGCTCACCGCTGCGCCGGTCCTTCACCCCGGCGGGGTGCACGACCGGACGGAGTTCAGCTACCGATGGCCTTGACATAGTCGGCGTAGATGTCCTTGATCTGGTTCGTCTTGAGGTCGAGGTGTTCGATGATCGTGTAGCGCCCGGGCCGGGTCTCCGGAGCGAACTCCACGACGCGGACGAACTCGTCCACGGTGAAGCCGATCTCCTCCGGCAGCACCGGAAGCCCGTGCCGGCGCAGCACCTCGGCCATGTGGGCCGACTCCTCGTGCGCTCCGCGCAGGTACATCGCGAAGGCGGCGCCGAGTCCGCACTGCTCGCCGTGGGCCGCCGCCCGCTTGGGGAACAGCAGGTCGAAGGCGTGGTTGATCTCGTGGCAGGAGCCGGAGGACGGGCGGGAGTCGCCCGACACGGACATCGCGATACCGCTGAGGACCAGCGCCTCGGCGAGCACCTGGAGGAAGTCGTTGTCCCCGATGCCGCCGGGGTGCCGCAGCACGGCCTCGCCGGCCTGCCGGGCCATGGCGGCGGCCAGACCGTCGATCTTCTCGCCGTTGACCCTGTTGGACAGCTCCCAGTCCGCGATCGCGTTGACGTTGGAGATCGCGTCGCCGATGCCCGCCCGGACGAAGCGGGCCGGGGCCTCGCGGATCACGTCCAGGTCGATGACCACGGCGATCGGGTTGGGCACGCCGTAGGAGCCGCGGCCCGCGTCGTTGTCCAGGGTCGCGACCGGTGAGCACAGGCCGTCGTGGGCGAGGTTGGTGGGGACGGCGACCAGCGGCAGGCCCACCCGGGCCGCCGCGAACTTGGCGCAGTCGATGATCTTGCCACCGCCGAGGCCGACCACCGCGTCGTAGTGGCCGGACTTCATCTCGCCGGCCAGCCGGACCGCGTCGTCCAGGGTGCCGCCACCCACCTCGTACCAGCTGGCGCCGGGCAGCGAGGGCGAGACCCGCTCGCGCAGCCGGGCGCCGGAGCCGCCGCTGACGGCGACCGCGAGCCGCCCGGACTGGGCGATGCGTTCATCGGCGAGGACCGCCCCCAGGTCGTCCAGGGCACCCGGGCGGATGTCCACGACGACCGGCGAGGGAATGAGCCGGGTCAGGAGCGGCATGCGATCTCCCGGCCACGGGCGAGGTCGTCGTGGTTGTCGATCTCCACCCAGTCGACGTCGCCGATCGGCGCGACGTCGATCCGGAAACCGCGGTCGACCAGCTCCTGGTAGCCGTGCTCGTAGAACTGCTGCGGGTCCGTCTCCCAGACCGTCTTCAGTGCGTCGGCCAGCTCGGCGGCGGCGTCACCCTCGATGAGGGTGACCCCGATGTACTCACCAGTCGCCTCGGCCGGGTCCATCAGCTTGGTGATCTTCGTCATCCCCTTGGCGGGGTCGACGACGACCTTCATCTCCTCGTCGGCCAGGGACTTCACGGTGTCCAGCGCGAGGATGATCTTCCTGCCCTCACCGCGGGCGGCCAGCAGCGTCTTCTCGACCGAGACCGGGTGCACGGTGTCGCCGTTGGCGAGGATCACGCCGTCCTTCAGGGCGTCCCGGCCGCACCACAGGGAGTAGGCGTTGTTCCACTCCTCGGCCTTGTCGTTGTCGATGAGGGTGAGCTTCAGGCCGTACTTCGCCTCCAGGGCCGCCTTGCGCTCGTACACGGCCTCCTTGCGGTAGCCGACGATGACCGCGACCTCGGTCAGACCGACCTCGGCGAAGTTGGCCAGGGTCAGGTCGAGGACCGTGGGCTCACCCTCGATGCCCGCGGGCCCCACCGGCACCAACGCCTTGGGCAGGGTGTCGGTGTAGGGGCGCAGACGCCGTCCGGCGCCGGCCGCCAGCACGAGGCCGATCATGCGGGTTCTCCTTCGTCGTGTACGGCGGGCGCCCCAGCGGACACCCAGAAGCGGATGCTCTCGGCGAGCACCACGAGGGCGACGGCCACGGCGAGCACCGTGAGCGCGACCTTGAACTGCGCCGCGGTGAGGACCGCGGCCAGGACCGTGACGAGGAGCGTGCGCCCCTCGTGCCCCCCGATGGAGCGCACCAGCCAGGCCGGGGGCGCTCCGGCGTTGCCGCGGATGCGGTACACCGTGTCGTAGTGATGGTAGGCGACGGCCGCCACCAGCCCGAAAGCCGCGGGCAGTGCTCCGTTCACCCCGGCCTTGGCCGCCAGGACGAGGACGGTGCCGTACTCGGCGGCCCGGAAGAGGGGTGGCACCAGCCAGTCGAGGGCGCCCTTGAGCGGGCGGTACAGGGCCTGCCCCGCGGTGATGGCGTAGACGACGGCACCCGCGACCGGGGCCCAGGTCACTCCGGAGAAGAGGGACGCGGCGAGGATCGCCGTACCGGCGAGGGCCACGAGCAGCGGGGCGCCGAGGCGGACGCGTGTGAGGCGGGTCACGAGGGCGGCGAGCGGGCCGTTGTCGGCGAGGTCGGCGAGGGCCTGTGCCGCCCGGTCGGTGCGGCTCGCCCTGCGGGTCACGGACCGCAGCACCCGCCCGGCCGTGGTGTACGTCGCCGCGAAGGCGCAGCCGACGAGCAGGACGGAGAAGGTGATCCGGGGGGTCGTGGCCGCCGTGAGCACCGCGATCATCGCCCAGCGCTCGCCGATCGGCAGCACGATCATCCGCCGTACCCAGACCGTCCAGCCGACGCTGTCGAGCTTGTCGGAGAGGGCGGCGGTGGGGCTGGTGTTGGCGGTGGCGTCGTGGTTGGCCTCGGTGAAGGAGAAGTCGACCACGTGCCGGCAGGTCTGGAGCACCATCGCGCCGAGGGCGAGGGCCCATACGTCGTCGCCGCCGCGGGCCGCGCCGAGGGCGAGGCCGGCGTAGTAGGCGTACTCCTTGGCCCGGTCGAAGGTGGCGTCCAGCCAGGCGCCGAGCGTGGAGTACTTCAGGGCGTAGCGGGCGAGCTGGCCGTCGGTGCAGTCCAGCACGAAGGAGGCGATGAGCAGCACACCGGCGGCGACGAAGCCGCCCCGGGTGCCGGTGGCCGCGCAGCCGGCCGCGATGAGCGCGGTGAGCAGCGAGGCGGTGGTGACCTGGTTCGGGGTCAGGCCGCGGCGGGCGCACCAGCGGGCGATGTAGCGCGAGTACGGGCTGATGAAGAAGGTGGTGAAGAAGCCGTCCCGGGACTTCACGGCCGACTTCAGACGTACGGCCTCGTCGTCGACGGCGGCGACGGCCTGCCGGGCCTCGTTGCGGGCCTGCGGGTCCTCGGGCACCTCCGCGACCAGGCTGCCGAGCTCCGGGCGGTGTACGGCGCTGCCGTCGGCGTCGAGCGCGGTGACGAGGCGGTCGGCGAGGCTGCCGACGTCCACGGCCGTACCGGTGCCGCCGCCGGCGGAGGTCTCGCGGGCCAGGGCCCGGGTCAGCGCCTGCCGGGCGGCCGGCTGGGCGGTGACGGCGCCGGGGATCGCGGAGAGCGGGAAGCGCGGGTCGGTCAGACCGAGGCGCAGGGCGTGCGGGTGACCGACGAAGCGGGCGTCGACCAGGGCCACGCGGTCGCCGGCCGGGGCGGCGGCGAGCAGGGTCTCGGCCTCGGCGGCGTCCGCTGCCGTGCGCACATCGAAGCCGAGGGACCGCAGATCGTGGTCGAGCGACGATCCGGGGACCGGCTGACCCGTGACGATGGCGGTCGACAACCGAACTCACTCCCTGGACGCCGGCGCGCGGCGGCACCGGACTTCTGCATGGTGGGCGCCCTGCCTGCGGCCCGGGCGGCATGTCGGCAGAGGGTATCGGATGGGTGGAAGCCCGTGTTCACCGGCCGTTCACAGCCCGGTCCACGGGGCCTGCCCGGGCCTTTGCCGCGATCATCATCGGGGATCGGGGGCCCGGCCCACAAACCCGTGGGCGCAGACCCGGGCATCCAGGACACCCTGGGTGTCGGCATAGGGTGGACGACCATGACGTGGCTGATCACCGGCGGGGCCGGATACATCGGGGCGCATGTGGCACGGGCCATGGCGGGCGCCGGGGAGAAGGTCGTGGCACTGGACGACCTGTCGGCGGCGGTACCGGAGCGGCTGCCCGCGGACGTGCCGCTGGCCGAGGGCTCGACGCTGGACGGGGACCGGCTGCGGCAGGTGCTGCGGGAGTACGGCGTGACCGGCGTCGTCCATCTCGCGGCGCGCAAGCAGGTCGCCGAGTCGGTGGCGCAGCCGACCCGCTACTACCGGGAGAACGTCGGCGGCCTCGCCACGCTCCTGGACGCGGTCGCCGAGGCGGGCGTCCGCCGGCTGGTCTTCTCCTCGTCGGCGGCCGTGTACGGCAATCCGGACGTGGACCTGATCACCGAGGACACCCCGTGCGCGCCGGTCAACCCGTACGGCGAGACCAAGCTGGCCGGGGAGTGGCTGGTGCGGGCGGCCGGAAAGGCACACGGGATCTCCACGGTGTGCCTGCGCTACTTCAACGTGGCGGGCGCGGCCGCCCCGGAGCTGGCGGACACGGGGGTGTTCAACATCGTGCCGATGGTCTTCGACCGGCTCACCCGTGACGAGGCGCCGCGGATCTTCGGTGACGACTATCCGACGCCGGACGGCACCTGCGTCCGGGACTACATCCATGTCGCCGATCTGGCCGAGGCCCATCTGGCGGCGGCGCGGCGGCTGGCGGACGGCACCCTCTCCGGTGATCTGACGCTGAACATCGGCCGGGGCGAGGGGGTCTCGGTGCGCGAGCTGATCACGGTGATCGGCGAGGTCACCGGGGACCGCCGGGAGCCGCTGGTCGAGGCGCGCCGGCCGGGGGACGCGCCGCGCGCGGTCGCCTCCGCCGAGCGGGCCGCCCGCGAGCTGTCCTGGCAGGCCCGGCGCGGGGTGCGCGAGATGGTCGCGTCGGCCTGGGAGGGCTGGCGGCTGCACCACGGTGGCTGACCCGCGCCCGCCCACTCCGCCCGCGCTCCGGCCGGCGCCCTGACCAGCGGATCGTTTCCGCAGGTCAGGGCACATGACAACGGTGTTCAGTGCCGCGTTGCCCGATACCCCCCACCCGTAGTTGACTGGGGCACGAGAACGGACCCGAGACAACGGGGAAGGGCGGTTTCCATGGGGGCTGGGCACGACCACGGGCACGCACACACGGCGCCTCCGGGTACGGCCACGGCCGCGTACCGGGGCCGGTTGCGGATCGCGCTGGGCATCACGCTCACGATCATGGTGGTCGAGATCGTCGGCGGCCTGGTCGCGGACTCGCTCGCGCTGATCGCCGACGCGGCACACATGGCCACCGACGCGGTGGGCCTCGGCATGGCCCTGCTCGCGATCCACTTCGCCGGCCGCCCGCCGAGCACCCACCGCACCTTCGGCTACGCCCGCGCCGAGATCCTCGCCGCCCTGGCCAACTGTCTGCTGCTGCTCGGCGTCGGCGGGTACGTCCTGTACGAGGCGGTCCAGCGGTTCGTCACCCCCGCGGAGACCCGGGGCGGCCTGATGGTCGTCTTCGGTCTGATCGGGCTGGTCGCGAACTCCGTCTCGCTCGTGCTGCTGATGCGCGGGCAGAAGGAGAGCCTGAACGTGCGCGGCGCCTTCCTGGAGGTGGCCGCGGACGCGCTCGGCTCGGTCGCCGTGCTGATCTCGGCGGCGGTGATCCTGACCACGGGCTGGCAGCCGGCCGACCCCGTCGCCTCGCTGGTGATCGGGCTGATGATCGTGCCGAGGACGCTGAAGCTGCTGCGCGAGACGCTGGACGTGCTGCTGGAGGCGGCCCCCAAGAACGTCGACATGGCGGAGGTCCGGGCGCACATCCTGGCCCTGGACGGCGTGGAGGACGTCCACGATCTGCACGCCTGGACGATCACCTCGGGCATGCCGGTGCTGTCGGCGCACGTGGTGGTCAGCTCGGAGGCGCTGAACGCCATCGGCCACGAGAAGATGCTGCACGAGTTGCAGGGCTGCCTCGGCGACCACTTCGACGTGGAGCACTGCACCTTCCAGCTGGAGCCGAGCGGGCACGCGGAGCACGAGGCCCGCCTGTGCCACTGACCCCGGGCACGGATGTTCGACCCCGGCGCGGGGTTCCGTGTATCTGCCACCGGGCACGATGATCCACCGGGTCCGCCTCCCGGTGCCCGGCCGCGCACGGACATGCGGACATGCGGGGAAGTGCCGGGAGTGCCGGATTCGTACGGCAGACTGGAGCGCGAGGACCGAGGCGAAGGATGGGTATGCCGATCACACCTGCCACCGCGACGCACAACTCGTCGAACGGCACCGCAGAGGCGATTTTGCTGGAACTGGTCGACGAGAAGGGTGTGACGACCGGCACGGCGGAGAAGCTGGCCGCGCACCAGCCGCCCGGGCAGTTGCACCGTGCCTTCTCGGTCTTCCTCTTCGACGAGCAGGGCCGGATGCTGCTCCAGCAGCGGGCGCTCGGCAAGTACCACTCCCCCGGTGTGTGGTCCAACACCTGCTGCGGGCACCCCTGCCCGGGCGAGGCGCCGTTCGCCGCGGCGGCCCGGCGGACGTACGAGGAGTTGGGCGTCTCCCCCTCGCTGCTCGCGGAGGCGGGCACCGTCCGCTACAACCACCCGGACCCGGTGTCGGGCCTGGTGGAGCAGGAGTTCAACCACCTGTTCGTCGGTCTGGTGCAGGCACCGCTCGCCCCGGATCCCGAGGAGGTCGCCCAGGCCGCGTATGTGACGGCGGCCGAGCTGGCCGAGCGGCACGCCCGGGACCCGTTCTCGGCGTGGTTCATGACGGTGCTGGACGCGGCGCGCCCGGCGATCAGGGAGCTGACCGGCCCGTCCGCGGGCTGGTGAACCCCGGCCCGGCAGGCCCGTCGGCTACGACAGCGCCGCGGGCTTGAGCGGCAGGGTGGCCCAGATCACCTTGCCGCCGCTCGCCGTGTGCTCCACGTCGAGCGCCCCGCCCGCCTCCCGGGCCACCTCGCGGACCAGGAGCAGGCCCCGGCCGCCGGTCCGGCCGTGATCGGCCTCCAGGGCGGTCGGCCGGTACGGATGGTTGTCCTCCACGGACACCCGCACCCACTCCGCCCCGACGGCGACCTCCACGGCGAGCGTCGGCGACAGCAGGGCCGCGTGCCGTACGGCGTTCGTGACCAGCTCGGAGACGATCAGCAGCAGCCCGTCCGCCAGATCGTCGGAGACCGGTACGCCCTGGCGCAGCAGCAGGTCCCGGACCGCGTGCCTGGCCCGCGGGACCGAGGCGTCCTCGGCGGGGGCGGTGAACCGCCACACACCCTCGTACGGCAGTGGATCGGGCTGCCGCTCGGCGCCCCCCGCTGGGCGCGGGCCGTCCCCGCGCCCGTGGTCGTCCATCGTCCGATCGCCACCTTCGCGCTCGATTGTCGCCACAGGTCGAGTGTTGGCAACGACCGGCTCCGGCCCCTCTGACTGAACACAAGTCAGCGAGTATCGAGCGCTTTCTGACCGACTGCGTATGACACGGTCACGTGTGGGAGCGTTCCTGTCCGGTGGCGGCACCCCACTCTTCCCGTGCCGCGGGTCCGGGCCGCCGCTCCTACTGGGAGACGAGCCCCACGACCCGGCGGCCGCTGTAGCCGGTGGCCAGCAGGCCGAGGCCGTCGAAGAGCAGGGCCAGGGAGAAGAAGGCACCGATGACGTACTGGCTGCTGCTCGGCCAGTGGGCGAGGACCAGGATCCCGAGCAGCAGGTCGAAGACGCCGAGCAGCAGGGTCCAGCCGAACTGCGGACCGCGCACCACCAGGCTGCCGACGATCCGGAAGAGGCCGGCGCTGAGGAACAGCAGGGCGGCGAACATGGTGAGCGCGGCGGCCGCCGCGTGCGGCAGCCGGATGACGACGACGCCGGCGGCGATGTTCAGGGCGGCGACGATGACACCGAGCCAGAAGAAGCTGGTGCCGCGGGCCTGGATGGCGTGCAGCAGGCCGACGATCCCGCCGATCAGCAGCAGCCAGCCGAACAGCAGCATGGAGGTCAGGGTGGCCAGACCGGTGTAGACGAGTCCGACGAGCCCGGCGAGCACGAGGATCACACCGAGCGCCGCGAGCCAGCCGAACCCCTGGCGCATCTTCGCCGCCCGGTCCTTCCGCCTGCGGAACCTGGCCATCGCCGCCTCCTCGAACAACAACCCCTTTGCCGCCGTATCTCCCCTTTGTCCCCGCTGGACCGCCCTCCGTAACGCGTGACCGGTCCCCGCCGGTGCGCCTGGACCGGCCGGTAACATCCGGCCCATGGACCCTGAGCTGTCCCACCACATCGCCGACTCCGTAGCCACCGTGGTGATCCGTCACCCGGCGAAGCGCAACGCCATGACCGCGGCGATGTGGCGGGCCCTCCCGCCGCTGCTCGACGAGCTGGCGCGCGACCCCGGCGTACGGGTGCTCGTGCTGACCGGCGCGGGCGCCACCTTCTGCGCGGGCGCGGACATCTCCTCGCTCCGGGGCTCGGCGGAGCCGCAGGAACTCGCGGTGGCGGCCGAGGAGGCCCTCGCCGCCTTCCCCAAGCCGACGCTCGCCGCGGTGCGTGGGCACTGCGTGGGCGGCGGGGCGCAGCTCGCCGGGGCCTGCGATCTGCGGCTGGCGGAGGAGGGCGCCCTGTTCGGGGTGACCCCGGCCCGGCTCGGCATCGTCTACCCGGCCTCCTCCACCCGCCGTCTGGTGTCGCTGGTCGGCCCGGCCACCGCCAAGTACCTGCTGTTCTCGGCCGAGTTGATCGACACCGAGCGGGCGCTGCGCACCGGGTTCGTGGACGAGGTGCTGCCCGAGGGCGAACTGGACAAGCGGGTGGCCGAGCTGGCCCGGACCCTGGTGTCCCGCTCCCAGCTCACCCAGGCCGCCGCGAAGGAGTTCGCGAACGGCCGGACCGACCGCGACGCCCACTGGGCCGCCCAGGCGCGGGCCGGCGGGGAGATGGAGGAGGGTGTCGCCGCGTTCCTGGAACGCCGGCCGCCGCGGTTCGGCTGGAGCGTCCCTACGACAGGATGAAGCGGCTCCTGGTGCGGAACTCCGCGACCAGGTGGGCCGGGGCCTTCTGAGGGGAGCCGGCGTCGTAGGGCGGCTGCGGGTCGTACTCCGTCAGCAGCTGGACGGCCATGGCGTGTTCGTCGCCCGCGACCCTGCCGAGCAGCGTCAGCCCCATGTCGATGCCGGAGGAGACCCCGGCCGCGGTGACGTACTTCCCGTCCACGACCACCCGCTCCCCGGTGGGCTCGGCGCCGAAGCCCGGCAGCTGGTCCAGGGCCAGCCAGTGCGAGGTGGCGCGGCGCCCGGTGAGCAGCCCGGCGGCGGCCAGCAGCAGCGAGCCCGTGCACACGGAGGTGGTCCAGGCGCTGGTCGCGTCGGCCGCGCGCAGCCAGTCCAGCAGCACCGGGTTGTCCATCTGCGCGTTCTGGCCGGGACCGCCCGGCACCACCACGATGTCCGGGGACGGTACGTCGGCGAGGGTGCGGTCGGCGGTGAGCGCGAGGTGTCCGGTGTCGGTGCGGTGGGGTCCGGTGCGCTCGGCGACGAACACGGTCTCCGCGTCCGGGAGCCGGCCCAGGGTCTCGTAGGGGCCGACGGCGTCGAGGGCGGTGAACCGGTCGTAGAGAACGACGGCGATCTGCACAGGCTTGTCCTTCCGTAGAGGGTGAGGGGTCAGAGGGCGGTCGCCGGGCGGAACCGGCGCCGGTACTCGGCCGGGGAGGTGCCGAGGGTGCGCAGAAAGGCGCGGCGCATGGCCTCGGGGGTGCCGTAGCCGCTGGCGCGGGCGATCCGCTCGACGCCGTCGGAGGTGTCCTCCAGCAGCCGCCGGGCGTGTTCGAGGCGGACCCGGTCGACGTACCGGCCGGGCGTCGTGCCGGTCTCGGCCTGGAAGGCGCGGGTGAACTGGCGCGCGGAGAGGGCGGCGCGGGCGGCGAGCGCCTCGACGCCCAGATCGGCGTCCGGGTGCTCGGTGATCCACTGCTGGACGTCCCGCAGCGGCTCGCGCCGGGCGGTCTGGGCGGCGAGCTGGGCGCTGAACTGGGCCTGGTTGCCCGGCCGGCGCAGGAACACCACCAGGTGCCGGGCGACGGTCAGCGCGGCCTGCCGGCCGAGGTCCTCCTCGACCAGCGCGAGCGCGAGGTCGATGCCCGCGGTGACCCCGGCCGAGGTGGCCACGGGCCCGTCCCGGACGTAGACCGGGTCCGGGTCGACCTCGACGGCCGGGTGGTCCCGGGCGAGCTTCGCGCAGTACGCCCAGTGCGTGGTCACCCGCCGGCCGTCCAGCAGCCCGGCCCGGGCGAGCAGGAAGGCACCGGTGCAGACGGAGACCAGGCGCCGGGCCCGCGGGCCGTGCGCCCGCAGCCACTCCACCAGCCGCGGATCGGGTCCCTCGGTGCCCTCCCCGCCGGGCACCACCAGCGTGTGCGGACCGGCTTCCCCGGCCAGGGACCCGTCCGGTACGACGGTCAGCCCGCTGGAGGTGCGCACCGGGCCGCCGTCCAGGGAGGCGGTACGGAGGCGGTACGAGCCGGGGGTGTGCCGCTCGGCACCGGTGAAGACCTCCACGGGACCGGTGACGTCGAGACTCTGGACGCCGTCGAAGAGGACGACGAGAAGGGTGCGTGGCGTCATGTCCACGATTGTTGGCGGGCCGCGCGATGACGGCAACGACGGATTTCCCACCTTTTCCGCCATGCCGCGTACCGCCCTGATCCCCGGTGGTCGGCGCCACCTGCCACAATTGCCGCGCAACCTCAGCGGAGAAGGCGGTACCGGATCGTGACGACACCCGGATCCATCGGAGCGGGATCCATCGAAGGCAGGATCGCCGAGGAACTCGGCGTACGGGAGCGGCAGGTGAAGGCCGCGGTGGAGCTGCTCGACGGCGGTTCGACGGTGCCCTTCATCGCCCGCTACCGCAAGGAAGCGACCGAGATGCTCGACGACGCGCAGCTGCGCACGATCGAGGAGCGGCTGCGCTATCTGCGGGAGCTGGAGGAGCGGCGGACCGCGATCCTGGAGTCGGTGCGCGAGCAGGGCAAGCTGACCGAGGAGCTCGAGGCCCGGATCCGGGGCGCCGAGACCAAGGCGCGGCTGGAGGACATCTACCTCCCCTACAAGCCCAAGCGGCGCACCAAGGCGCAGATCGCGCGCGAGGCGGGCCTGGAGCCGCTGGCCGAGGGCCTGCTCGGCGACCCGACGGTGGACCCCCTGGCGGCCGCCGCCGCGTTCGTGGACGCCGGCAAGGGCGTCGCCGATCCGCAGGCCGCGCTGGACGGCGCGCGGGCGATCCTCACCGAGCGGTTCTCGGAGGACGCCGACCTGATCGGCGAGTTGCGCGAGCGCATGTGGGTGCGCGGCCGGCTGGCCGCGAAGGTGCGCGAGGGCAAGGAGGAGGCGGGCGCCAAGTTCGCCGACTACTTCGACTTCGCGGAGCCGTTCACCGAGCTGCCCTCGCACCGGATCCTGGCGATGCTGCGCGGTGAGAAGGAGGAGGTCCTGGACCTCGTCCTGGAGCCGGAGGAGGCCACCGACGGCCCGTCCTCCTACGAGGGCATCATCGCCGCGCGGTTCGGCATCGCCCACCGCGGCCGGCCCGCCGACAAGTGGCTCACGGACACCGTCCGCTGGGCCTGGCGCACCCGGATCCTGGTCCACCTCGGCATCGACCTGCGGCTCCGGCTGCGTACGGCGGCGGAGGACGAGGCGGTGAACGTGTTCGCCGCGAACCTGCGCGACCTGCTGCTCGCCGCGCCGGCCGGCACCCGGGCGACCCTGGGCCTGGACCCCGGCTTCCGCACCGGTGTGAAGGTCGCCGTGGTCGACGCCACCGGCAAGGTGGTGGCCACCGACGTGATCTACCCGCACGTCCCCGCCAACAAGTGGGACGAGGCGATCGCCAAGCTGGCGCGGCTGTCGAAGGAGCACGCGGTCGAGCTGGTCGCGATCGGCAACGGCACCGCGTCCCGTGAGACCGACAAGCTCGCCACCGAGCTGATCGCCAGGCACCCGGAGCTGAAGCTCACCAAGGTGATGGTGTCCGAGGCCGGCGCCTCGGTGTACTCGGCCTCGAGTTACGCCTCGCAGGAGCTGCCGGACCTGGACGTGTCGCTGCGCGGCGCGGTCTCCATCGCCCGTCGGCTCCAGGACCCGCTGGCCGAGCTGGTGAAGATCGACCCCAAGTCGATCGGAGTCGGCCAGTACCAGCACGACCTGTCCGAGGTGAAGCTGTCCCGCTCGCTGGACGCGGTCGTCGAGGACTGTGTGAACGGCGTCGGCGTGGACGTGAACACCGCGTCCGTGCCGCTGCTCGCGCGGGTGTCGGGCATCTCCTCCGGGCTCGCCGAGAACATCGTCGCGCACCGGGACGCCAACGGGCCGTTCCGCTCCCGCTCGGAGCTGAAGAAGGTGGCGCGGCTCGGTCCGAAGGCGTTCGAGCAGTGCGCGGGCTTCCTGCGGATCCGGGGCGGCGACGACCCGCTGGACGCGTCCAGCGTGCACCCCGAGGCGTATCCGGTGGTGCGCCGCATGGTGAAGACCACGGGCCAGGAGGTGGCCTCCCTCGTCGGCAACACGGGCGTGCTGCGCTCGCTGCGGCCCGCCGACTTCGTGGACGACACCTTCGGTCTGCCGACGGTGACGGACATCCTGAAGGAGCTGGAGAAGCCCGGGCGTGACCCGCGTCCGGCGTTCCGGACGGCCACCTTCAAGGAGGGCGTGGAGAAGATCTCCGACCTGGCCGCCGGGATGGTCCTGGAGGGCGTGGTGACGAACGTGGCCGCCTTCGGCGCGTTCGTGGACATCGGCGTCCACCAGGACGGCCTGGTGCATGTGTCGGCGATGTCGAAGACGTTCGTCAAGGACCCTCGCGATGTGGCGAAGCCGGGTGACATCGTCAAGGTGAAGGTCCTCGACGTGGACATCCCGCGCAAGCGGATCGCGCTCACCCTGCGCCTGGACGACGAGGCGTCGCCGCAGGGCCAGGGCGGCGGCCGGCAGCAGCGCGGCGGCGGCGCCCGGCCGCCCCAGCAGCGGCAGGGCCAGCGCCAGGGCCGCGGTGGCGACAAGGGCGGCGACCGGGGCGGACGTCAGGCCCCGCCGCCGGGCAACAGCGCGATGGCCGACGCGCTGCGGCGGGCGGGCCTGCTGGACCCGAAGAAGCGGTAGCCCGGCGGGGCACTGTCCGGGTCCCGGGCCGAAACCCGGGACCCGCCTTAACCGGGGACCGCCTTGACCCGGCACCCGGCTTCCGCTTGCTAGCGCTCCGTCACCTTTCCGTCCGCGACCTCCAGGTGGCGGGTCACGCTGACCGCGTCCAGCATGCGGCGGTCGTGGGTGACCAGGAGGAGGGTGCCGGTGTAGGCGTCCAGGGCCTGCTCCAGCTGTTCGATGGCGGGCAGGTCGAGGTGGTTCGTCGGCTCGTCGAGGACGAGGAGGTTGACGCCCCGGCCCTGGAGCAGGGCGAGGGCGGCACGGGTGCGTTCGCCCGGGGAGAGGGTCGCGGCCTGGCGCAGGACGTGCTCCGACTTCAGGCCGAACTTGGCGAGCAGCGTGCGGACCTCGACCGGCTCGGTGTCGGGCACGGCCGCGCAGAAGGCGTCCAGCAGGGTCTCCGGGCCGTGGAACAGCCCCCGGGCCTGGTCGACCTCGCCGACCAGGACGCCGGAGCCGAGCGCGGCGTGCCCGGAGTCGAGCGGGACACGGCCCAGCAGCGCGCCCAGCAGGGTCGACTTGCCCGCGCCGTTGGCGCCGGTGACCGCGACCCGGTCCGCCCAGTCGATCTGGAGGGACACCGGTCCGAAGGTGAAGTCCCCGCGCCGTACCTCGGCGTCCCGCAGGGTGGCGACCACCGCTCCGGAGCGCGGGGCGGACGCGATCTCCATGCGCAGCTCCCACTCCTTGCGCGGCTCCTCAACCACCTCCAGGCGTTCGATCATGCGCTGCGTCTGGCGGGCCTTGGCGGCCTGCTTCTCACTGGCCTCGCTGCGGAACTTGCGGCCGATCTTGTCGTTGTCGTTGCCGGCCTTGCGCCGGGCGTTCTTCACGCCCTTGTCCATCCAGGTGCGCTGCATCTGGGCGCGGTCCTGGAGGGCGCCCCGCTTGTCGGCGTACTCCTCGTAGTCCTCGCGGGCGTGCCGGCGGGCCACCTCGCGCTCTTCCAGGTAGGCCGCGTAGCCGCCGCCGTAGAGGTTGATCTGCTGCTGGGCCAGGTCGAGTTCCAGGACCTTGGTGACCGTGCGGGTGAGGAACTCGCGGTCGTGGCTGACGACGACCGTGCCCGCGCGCAGACCGGTGACGAAGCGTTCGAGGCGCTCCAGGCCGTCGAGGTCGAGGTCGTTGGTGGGCTCGTCCAGGAGGAAGACGTCGTAGCGGGACAGCAGGAGGGAGGCGAGGCCGGCGCGGGCGGCCTGGCCGCCGGAGAGGGAGGTCATCGGCTGGTCCAGGCCGACGGCGAGGCCGAGCGAGTCGGCCGCTTCCTCCGCACGCTCCTCCAGGTCCGCGCCGCCGAGGCCGAGCCAGCGCTCCAGGGCGGTGGCGTAGGCGTCGTCGGCACCGGGGGCGCCGTCCACCAGCGCCTGCGTGGCCTCGTCCATCACGCGCTGTGCGGCGGTCACGCCGGTGCGGCGGCCGAGGAACTCCCGGACGGTCTCCCCCGGCCTGCGCTCCGGCTCCTGCGGCAGATGGCCGACGGTCGCGGCCGGCGGGGACAGCCGCAGCTCGCCGTGCTCGGGCGCGAGCAGCCCGGCGAGCATCCGCAGCAGGGTGGACTTGCCCGCGCCGTTGGCACCGACCAGCCCGATCACGTCGCCGGGCGCGACGACGAGGTCGAGCCCGGAGAAGAGGGAGCGGTCGCCGTGCCCGGCGGCGAGGTTCTTGGCGACGAGAGTGGCAGTCATCAGACGCCGAGTTTAAGGGGCTGGCTGGTCGGGTGTGCCTCAGCCTGTTGTGCCGTGGTGCACCGGTGCCACGAGCACGGCCTGTGCGGTCCGGGCGACCAGGTAGGCGTCCCCCTTGACGGCCCCCGGGTCCAGGGGGACGCGGTGCCGGCCGGGTGTCAGGGTGCCGTCGAAGACCTCGTGGGCGCGGTTGCGGCGGAGCCGGCCTTGGCGGTACGCGGTGATCCGCACCCGGCACGCCGAGGTCACCTCCACGACCGCCGTGCCGTCGGCGGCGGCCAGCGCCGTCAGCCGGCGCCCCGGGAGCGGGCCGCGGTCCAGGGCCTGCTCGATCTGGGCGACGAAGACCGGCACGATCGGGGCGGGCGCCTCGACGCACCCGGCCTCGATGCCGGCGCGCTCCAACGCCCGCCGCATCTCGGCGCGTTCGGCCGCGGTGACCGTGTCGGCGAAGGCGACGGCGCCGTATCCGCGCAGTTCCTCGGCGGGCACGTCCCGGGCGTCCGGGGTGATGTCCGCACCGACGCCGATGGCGCGCAGCGCGGCGGCCGTCCGGGCGAGCCCACCGGCCCGGGCGCCGATCAGCAGGACCCGGCGGCGGGGTGCGGCGGGGCCGTCGACCAGGGCGGTGAGGGCGGCGCGGTACTCGGGGCCGTGGAAGCGGAACGGTCCTATGCCGTGATAGCCGTCGCGCTCCAGGTCCGCCCGCGGTCCCGTCTGCCAGGCGAGGTCCCGCCACACGTAGTCCTCGCCGTCGCGCTCGATGACGGCCGTGACCGCTCCGCAGGCCAGGTCCTCGCACTCGGGGCAGCCGTAGAGGACGAACCGGCCGTCCGGCAGCGGGGGTCCGGCCTCCAGCAGCAGCGCCCGGACGTGCGCGGTGAAGATCGCGGGCGGCACGTCGGAGGCGAGCGGGGAGACGGCGTCCAGGTCGGACAGGAGCGGCAGCAGGGGGCGGCCGTCCACGACGAAGTCCAGGAAGTCGCGGTGGGTCCGGACACCGCCGTCGGCGAGGACACCCCCGGCGCGCATCGCCGGAGCCACGCCGAAGGTCGTGTATACGGCAGACATGCTGTGAGTATCCCCACACCGGGGCGGATGTGAGCGCCGCATGACATATTCGCCGGGCGCTGTCCCTTAGTCCGGGCAGGGCCTATCGTCCTGGCGTGGACAGCGAGCCGGGTGACGAAGTGATCGTGGTCGGGGGCGGGGTCGCCGGCCTCACGACGGCCGTGGTGCTGGCCGAGTCGGGGCGGCGGGTGCGGGTGTGGGCGCGGGAGCCGGCCGAGCGGACGGTCTCGGCGGTCGCCGGCGGCCTGTGGTGGCCGTACCGCATCGAACCGGAGCCGCTGGCCGGGGCGTGGGCGCTGGAATCCCTCGCGGTGTACGAGGAGTTGGCCCACCGGCCGCGGGAGACGGGCGTACGTCTGGTCGAGGGCGTACACGAGGGGGTCCGGCTGGACGAGCTGGGCGACTGGGCCGGCCGGGTGCCGGGGCTGCGGGCGGTGCCGGACGGGCTGGCGGCGCGGCTGCCGGTGATCGACATGCCGGTGTATCTGGGCTGGCTGCGGGAGCGGCTCGTACGGGCCGGTGGCGCGGTGGAGTCGCGCGAGGTGACCGACCTGGCCGCGGTGCCGGCGGCCGTCGTGGTCAACTGCACGGGACTCGGGGCCCGGTCCCTGGTGCCGGACCCGGCGGTACGGCCGGTGCGCGGGCAGCTGGTCGTGGTGGCGAACCCGGGGATCACGAACTGGTACGTCTCCGTCGACCGCTCCCCCACCGACTCCACCTACTTCATCCCGCAGCCCGGCAGACTGCTGCTCGGCGGTACGGCGGAGGAGGACGACTGGTCGCCGGAGCCGGACCCGGCCGTGGCCGCGGCGATCGTCGCCCGCTGTGCGGCGGTACGGGCGGAGATCGCGGGAGCCCGGGTGCTGGAGCATCGGGTGGGCCTGCGGCCGGTGCGCGATGCGGTACGGCTGGAGCGGGAGGCGCTGCCGGGCGGCGGCCCGGTGCTGGTGCACAACTACGGCCATGGCGGCGCCGGGGTCACGGTGGCGTGGGGATGCGCGCGGGAGGCGGCCGGGCTGGCGCTCACGGCCGTCTGAGGGGCGCGGGTTGTGCGCCCCTCGGCGGCCGCACCGGCTAGGCGAGCGGGAGGTCGGCTGTCGTGCGGGAGAGGTCCAGGGTGAGCGTCGGCCTGGTGGACGGGGGTTCGATGAGGTCCCGGTCGGTGCCCGCGATGATCAGGGCCAGCCGGTGCCCCGCGGGTACGACATGGTCGGTGGCCGCGAGGTTCAGGGTCATGGTGTAGGCCGTGCCCGGGGTGAGCGGCACGCCTCTGTCGAGCGAGGCGTGATGGCCGAGGTCGGCCCAGCCGCGGCTGAACACCGTGAAGCCGGCCTCGGTCGTCTTCGCCCGGGTCTCCTTGAAGCAGGCGCTGTCACCGGCCGTACTCTCGCCCCAGCAGGTGCGCCGGGTCAGCGTGCTGATGCCCTCGCCGTCGTCGGCGTAGTCGCGAAGGGTGTCGGGCCCGAGGTCGACGAGTACGGCGGACAGATGGGCCGACGCGGTGCTCGGGGTCGCGGTGACCGTCACCCGGGAGGAGCCGGACAGGCGCAGGTCGTGGCTGAGCGGTGCGGTCAGGAAGCCGGCCTTCTCGGGGGTGGGCGTGGTCAGGTGCGCGGCCCAGTCGGTCTCGCCGAGCGTCGGGTCGTCGGTGAAGGCCTCGGTGCCGGTGGCGGAGCGCGCCCCGAGGGTGCCGACGCCGGGCCGGGCACCCGGGGCCGGGTGCAGGGTGACGGTGCGGGTGGTGCGCGGGGGCCAGGTCGCGGAGGTGACCCACTGGTCGGGGTGGCGCTCGATGTCGGCCATCGGCTCGCGGTCGATCCCGTTGTCGTAGCCGAGCAGTTCATGGTCGAACCAGCGGTGCAGGGTGTCGACCCAGGCGCCGCGCCGGTAGTCGAAGGGGTCGACATGGCCGCTCTGGGACAGCCAGATCTTGCGCCGCACCCCGTGCCGTGCCAGGGCGTCCCACCACTGGCCGAGGTGCCGGGTGCGGACGTTGAGGTCCTGCATGCCGTGCACGAGGAACACGCTGGCGCGCACCTTGGCCGCGTCCTTGACGTAGTCCCGCTCGGTCCACAGCGGGGTCCAGTCGCCGCTGCGCGGGCTGCCGTCGGCGAGCCTTCGCTGGACGGCGGCGCAGTGGGCTCGCGCGCCCTCGCTCTCCACGGCGCCTGCCAGCCGGTCGGGGCCGCTGTCGTGGAGCGGGGTGCCCTGGGCGAAGTAGTAGTCGTACCAGGAGGAGATGGCGCTGATGGGCACGATGGTCTTCAGTCCCCGGACGCCGGTGGCGGCGACGCCGTTGGCGACGGTGCCGTCCCAGCTCTTGCCGATCATGCCGGTCGTGCCGTCGGTCCAGGTCGCCTTGACCGGCCTGCCGCCGGTGCGGCTGCTGTAGCCGCGGGCGCGGCCGCCCAGCCAGTCGATGACGGCCTTCGCGGACTGGATGTCGAAGCGGCCGCCGACGTCCACACAGCCGTCGGAGCGGCCGGTGCCGGCGAGGTCGACGCCGACGAAGGCGTAGCCGCGGGGCACGAAGTAGTTGTCGAGGAAGAGCGGCATACGGACCACCCGGCCATGGGTGTCGTACGTCTTGACCTGGTTCTCGTTGCCACGCCCGCAGCACGCGTAGTAGGGGCTGGCGTCCATGACGACCGGGACCTTGCGGCCCTGCCGGGCGGGTTCGGCGGGCCGGACGATGTCGGCGGCGACCCGGTCGGTCCGGCCGTCCCCGTCCGCGTCGAAGCCCGTGTCCACCCAGACGGACTCACGGACGGCGTGGGCATAGGAGTAGACGGGCCGGCTCTCGCGGTTCCCGTGGTTCTCGCGGGGCGCGGCATGGGCGACGGCCGGGGTGAGGAGGGCGGCCGTCAGGAGGGCGACGACCGCCACGGCCGGCGCCCGCCAGGGTGTGCGGCGCGGGTCTTCCGATGAGTGTCTCGGCATGGGCGGACGGTACTCCCGGCAACTGCGGTGCACGAGAGCGAAAACGGGCGACACGTGTGGCCGCGTGACGGCTGAATGGCGATCGTGTGACAGCAGGGGCCATGGACAGGTCAGGAACCACAGAGACTGAATAGGCTCCGAACACCTTCTCCGAACGGACTTGCAGTCCAGACGACTTGGAGCTGACGTGCACCGCAGAATCATCGCGCCGGGCGCACTGGCGGCGGCCTCCCTCCTGCTGGCGATCCCGGCATCGGCCGCGAGCTACTCCCCCGGCGCGCCGGGCATCGGCGACCCCTACTACCCGTCCTACGGCAACGGCGGCTATGACGTCTCCCACTACGACCTGCGGCTGCGGTACCAGCCGGCGACGGACGAGTTGGACGGCACGGCGACGATCCTGGCCCGGACCACGCAGGACCTGTCCAGCTTCGACCTGGACTTCCTGCTGGACGTCAGCGAGGTACGGGTCAACGGCAGCGCGGCGGCCTTCGCGCACTCCGGCGAGCACGAGCTGGTGATCACGCCGAAGACCCCGCTGAAGAAGGACACGCCGATCACGGTCGTGGTGCGCTACAGCGGGGTGCCGTCGACGAAGAGCGCGTACGGCTTCACCACCTGGCACCGCACCCCGGACGGCGCGGTCGCCGCCGACGAGCCCGAGGCCGCCTGGTGGTGGTTCCCGAGCAACGACCACCCGCTGGACAAGGCCACCTACGACGTGTCGGTGGCGGTGCCGGACGGCACCCAGGCCATCTCCAACGGCACGCTCCAGTCGTCGAGTTCGAAGCTGGGCTGGACCCGCTACAACTGGCGGGAGAACAAGCCGCAGGCGACCTATCTGGCCACGCTCGCCGTCGGCAAGTTCGACATCACCACCGGCACCTCCGACGGCGGGGTGCCGATCGTCAACGCCTACAGCAAGGACCTCGGCGACAACGACGGCGCGGCGCGGGCCAGTGTGGAGCGCACCGGGGAACTCGTGGACTGGCTGAGCGGCTATTTCGGGCCGTATCCGTTCAGCAGCGCCGGCGGCTATGTGCCGAACACCACCACCGGGTACGCCCTGGAGACGCAGACCCGGGTCTACTACAGCCCGAAGCAGTTCGCGAACGGCGCCAACACCTCCGTCGTCGTGCACGAGCTGGCCCACCAGTGGTACGGCGACGACGTGTCGCTCAAGGGCTGGAAGGACATCTGGATCAACGAGGGCTTCGCGCGGTACGCGCAGTGGCTGTGGTCGGAGCACGAGGGCGAGGGCACCACGCAGGAACTTGCCGACTACGTGTACGCCTCGCACCCGGCCGACGACCCGTTCTGGACCGTGAAGCCCGGTGACCCCGGTCCCGACGACCAGTTCGACATCGCCGTCTACGACCGGGGCGCGCTGGCCGTGCAGGCGCTGCGCAACGCGGTCGGCGACGATGCCTTCTTCGCCATTCTGAAGGGCTGGCCCGCGGAGCACGCGTACGGCAACGCCTCGGTGGCCGACTTCGAGAAGTACGCGGAGCAGGTGTCGGGCAAGCCGCTGGACGCGCTGTTCGACACCTGGCTGTTCCAGCCGTCGAAGCCGGCGGCGCCGGCCGCGCGCTCCTTCGCCGCCACGGGTGCGACGGGTGCGAAGGTCACGCAGCCGAAGTCGTGGAAGAAGATCGAGGCCACGAACGACGTGCGCTGAGTCTCACCCGGCCGGCTCCGCCGCCGCTTCGAGGAGCCCGTCCCGGTCTATCGCGTCCGCGCGGACGGCCGGGACGGTGCACGCGTACGCGCCCGCGATCGCGCCGTAGCGGGCGCACCGCTCGTGCGGCTCGCCGCTCAGCCGGCCGTAGAGGTAGGCGGCGGCGAAGGCGTCGCCCGCGCCGTTGGAGTCCACCACCGGCGCGGGCGGGACCGCCGCCGGGATCCGGATCAGCTCGCCGTCGGCCAGCAGATGGGCGCCGTCCGCCCCGGCGGTGGCCACGACCGCCTCGGCCCGGCCCCGCTCGGCGATGCGCCGCATGGTCCGCTCGGGGTCGGTGAGGGCGGCGGCGGAGAGGAAGACGAGGTCGGCGGTGTGGGCGAACGGCTCGTGGTAGGGGTTCTCGCCGTCCCAGTCGTGCAGATCGGTGGAGAGCGGTACGCCCGTCGTGCGCAGCACCGGCAGGGCGTCGGCGCAGGGCTGGGTGAGGGTCACGTGCACATGGCGGCTCGCCGCCGCCAGCTCGCGCAGGATGGCCTCGGGGAAGCGGTCGCCGGGGCGGGCGCGGGTCGTGTCGTACAGGGAGAGGCGGCGGCCGTCCGGGCCCACGAGGTTGACCGCGCGTTTGGTCCCGGCGGGCTGCGGGAGCGCGGTCAGCCCGATGCCGTGCGCCTCGTGCAGGGCGCGGACCAGCTCGCCCTCGGGGTCGTCGCCGAGCAGGTCGAGGTGGTGGGTGCGCAGGCCGAGCGCGGCCAGGCCCAGGGCGACGAAGTCGCCGGTCTGCCCGGCGCGGGTGCGGATCCCGGAGCCGATCATGTAGCTGTCGGCGTACGGCAGGGGCAGTTCCGGGACGTGCACGATGGTGTCCACACCCGCCCCACCGAGCACCAGCACATCGTTCCGCACGCTCATCCGCGGCCCTCCTCGTGGTCGTAGACCGTCACGGCGATCCCCCGCCGTACGAGCCGTTCGGTGATGAGCGGCTCTACGCGGGACCACTTGCCTCCCGCCAGGCCGCAGCCTATGCGGGGCATGTGCACGGAGGCGCCGAGTTCCGTCACGCGGTCCGCGAGCCGGCCGAGGGCGGTGTCGATGGCCTCGTAGCGCACCGGGACGCCCTTGCTGCCGGCCCTGATCCCGCGCTGGCCGACCATGTTGGCCACCCACAGGTAACGCTCCACCTGGACGAGTTGCACCGCACCCAGCGCGAAGTCGTTCCGGGCGCGGTCGCGGTGCCAGGCGCGGTAGGCCGCCTCGGGTTCCGGCCAGCGGCGGGAGAGGGCGAGGACGAAGCCCTTGCCCCAACCGCCGATGTCGTTGCAGACATGGGCGATCACCTTGGTGCCCTTGGCGGACGGAGCGGTGGCGTCACCTCGGATGTACTGGGCTTCCGACATGACGCCACCGTAGGCGATGCCACTGACAGTGGCGGTGAGCTGCTACTTCGTCAGCTCGGACGGCTCCTGGGCGGTGTTCTCGGACACCCGGCGGCGGACGCCGAACCAGCCGGCGACCAGCATGACGGCGATGACCGGGATGAGCAGGATGGTCTTGCGGCCGACGTCGGGGTCGTTCCACATCATGCCGAGGCAGACCAGCAGGAAGGCGATCGTGGCGATCTCGGTGACCGGGCTGAACTTCAGCTGGAAGTGCGGCCGGGTCGCCAGGCCGGCGCGGGCCCGGCGGACGAAGATCATGTGGCAGACCATGATGATCACCCAGGTGCTGATGATGCCCAGGGAGGCGATGTTCAGCACGATCTCGAAGGCCTGGCTGGGCACCAGGTAGTTCAGGCCGACGCCGAGCACGCAGACGGCGCAGGTCAGCAGGATGCCGCCGTAGGGCACCTGGCTGCGGTTCATCCGGCCGGTGAACTTCGGCGCGGAGCCCGCCATGGCCATGGAGCGCAGGATGCGGCCGGTGGAGTACAGACCGGAGTTGAGCGAGGACATGGCGGCGGTCAGCACGACCAGGTTCATCACATCGCCGGCCGCCGGGACACCGATCTTGGAGAGCACGGTCACGAACGGGCTCTCGTCGGCGGAGTACACCGAACCGGGCAGCAGCAGCGCGAGCAGCACGACCGAGCCGACGTAGAAGAGGCCCACCCGCCACATGATCGAGTTCACCGCGCGCGGGACGACCTTCTCCGGCTCGGCGGTCTCACCGGCGGCCACGCCGACCAGCTCCAGCGCGGCGTACGCGAAGATCACGCCCTGCATGACCAGGACGACCGGCATCATGCCGTGCGGGAACAGACCGCCGTGGTCGGTGATGACGCTCAGACCGGGGGTGTGGCCGTCGACCTTGTGCTGGGTGGCCAGCAGGAAAATGCTGATCAGCATGAAGCCGACGATGGTGGCGACCTTGATGATCGCGAACCAGAACTCCATCTCGCCGAAGATCTTCACCGAGATGAGGTTCACCGCGAGGACCACCGCGAGCGCGATCAGCGCCAGCACCCACTGCGGGATCGAGGTGAAGAAGCTCCAGTAGTGCGTGTAGAGCGCGATGGCGGTGATGTCGGCGATGCCGGTGGTCGACCAGTTCAGGAAGTACATCCAGCCGGCGACATAGGCACCCTTCTCACCGAGGAACTCGCGCGCGTAGCTCACGAACGACCCGGAGGACGGGCGGTACAGGACCAGCTCACCGAGGGCGCGCACCACGAAGAAGGCGAAGACACCGCAGACCAGGTAGGCCAGGGCGAGCGCCGGACCCGCGTTGTGCAGACGGCCGCCCGCGCCCAGGAGGAGCCCGGTGCCGATGGCGCCACCGATGGCGATCATGTTGACGTGCCGGGCCTTGAGGTCCTTGCTGTAACCGGCGTCGCCCGCGTCCGCGGGCGTCTGGGGCGCCTGGGGAGGGGCGGCGGCCTGGGCCGACTGCACGGCGTCCTTGCTCACGGTGGTACCACTTCCTGGTGGGCCCGGACCTCGTGGGCCCGGGTGTCCGTACTTGCTCGGCCCGCACCCCGCCGGTGGGCATCGGTACAGACCAAGGCAGCAGCTTCCCAGAGGGTTGTCCGGATACGCGGTGATCCACGCCACAGAGCGGCGTTTCTCACAGGATCTTGACCGGTTTCACAGTTCCGGTGAGACAGCGATACTGCTGCACATGACGACCGACACTGGGGAGCCCGGCACCGGGGAGCCCACCCTCACCGTCGACGAGCTGGCCGCCCGCGCCGGTGTCACCGTCCGCACCGTCCGGTTCTACGGCAGCAAGGGGCTGCTGCCCCCGCCGGCGATCGGTCCGCGCCGGGTGGGGCACTACGGGCCCGGGCATGTGGCGCGCCTCGCGCTGATCGAGGAGCTTCAGCAGCAGGGCATGACCCTCGCGGCGATCGAGCGGTACCTCAAGCAGCTGCCGCCGGATCTCGGCCCGCACGACCTGGCCATCCATCGCGCGGTGGTCGCGTCCTGGGCGCCGGACACGGTCGAGACCGTGTCGCGGGGCGAACTCGAACGGCGCGCCGGACGCCCCCTCTCACCCGAGGACATCGAGTGCCTGACGGCGATGGGCGTGGTCCGGGAGGAGGACGAGGGGATGCTCCGGGTCGACTGCGGGCTGCTCCGGCTCGGCGTCCGGCTCCTCGACGCGCCGCTGTCGCAGGACGCGATCCGCGCGGCGCGCGGGGTGCTCATGGAGCACTCGCGCGCCGCGGCCCACGAACTGGCCCAGCTCTTCCGCGGCGAGGTGGCGGAGCGGGACACCCGGGATGTGAAGTCCCTGTCCGCGCATATGCAGCCGCTGGTGGTGCAGGCGCTGCTCACGACCTTCCAGCGGTCGCTGCGGGAGGAGCTGGGCGAGTGGCTCGGCGGGTCAGGGGCGGACTGAGTCGCTGAACGGCTCGCCCTTCCCGGCCTTCTCCACCAGCAGCGCGGGCGGGGTGAACCGCTCGCCGTAGCGCTCGGCCAGCTCGCGCGCGCGGGCCACGAAGCCCGGCAGACCGCCTTCGTAGCCGTTGATGTACTGGAGCACGCCGCCCGTCCAGCCGGGGAAGCCGATGCCGAGGATCGACCCGATGTTGGCGTCGGCGACCGAGGTGAGGACGCCCTCCTCCAGGAGCCGTACGGTGTCGAGCGCCTCGGCGAAGAGCATCCGCTCCTGCATGTCGTGGAACGGGATCTCCTGGCCCGGCTTGGTGAAGTGCTCGCGCAGGCCCGGCCAGAGTCCGGCGCGCCTGCCGTCCTCGGTGTAGTCGTAGAAGCCCGCGCCGCCGCTGCGGCCGGTGCGGCCGAACTCGTCCACCATGCGGTCGATGACCGCCTCCGCCGGGTGCGCGGTGTAGGTGCCGCCGACCTCCTCCACCGCCCGCCGGGTCTCGCCGAGGATCTTGCGCGGGAGGGTCAGGGTCAGCTCGTCCATGAGCGAGAGCACCTTGGCCGGGTAGCCGGCCTGGGCCGCGGCCTGCTCCACGGAGGCGGGCTCCAGCCCCTCGCCGACCATGGCGACGCCCTCGTTGATGAAGTGGCCGATCACGCGGGAGGTGAAGAAGCCGCGCGAGTCGTTGACGACGATCGGCGTCTTGTTGATCTGCCGGACCAGGTCGAAGGCGCGGGCGAGGGCCTCGTCGCCGGTCCGCTCGCCCTTGATGATCTCCACCAGCGGCATCTTGTCGACCGGCGAGAAGAAGTGCAGGCCGATGAAGTCGGTCTGGCGCTCGACGCCCTCGGCGAGCGTGGTGATGGGCAGGGTGGAGGTGTTGGAGCACAGCAGCGCGTCGGGCGCGACCACGGACTCGATCTGCTGGAACACCTTGTGCTTGAGCGCGGTGTCCTCGAAGACGGCCTCGATCACCGCGTCGCAGCCCGCGAGGTCGGTCACCTCGGCGGTGGGGGTGATGCGGGCGAGCAGCGCGTCGGCCTTCTCCTGGCTGGTGCGGCCCTTGGCGACGGCCTTGGCGCACAGCTTCTCCGAGTACCCCTTGCCCTTGAGGGCCGCCTCGACGGTGACGTCCTTCAGGACGACGTCGATGCCCGCGCGGGCGCAGGCGTAGGCGATGCCGGCGCCCATCATCCCGGCGCCGAGGACGGCGACCTTGCGGACCTGGCGGGGCTCGACGCCCTTCGGGCGGTTGGCGCCGGAGTTGACGGCCTGGAGGTCGAAGAAGAACGCCTGGATCATGTTCTTGGCGGTCTGCCCCGTGACCAGCTCGGTGAAGTAGCGGGTCTCGATGGTGCTCGCGGTCTCGAAGTCGACCTGGGAGCCCTCCACCGCGGCGGCGAGGATGTTGCGCGGGGCCGGGTAGGGGGCGCCGTTCGTCTGCTTGCGCAGGCTGGCCGGGAAGGCGGGCAGGTTGGCGGCGAACTTCGGGTTGGCCGGCGTACCCCCCGGGATCCGGTAGCCGGGGACGTCCCACGGCTGGTGCGACTCGGGGTGGGCGTCGATGAAGGCGCGGGCCTTGGCGAGCATCTCCTCCGGGGTGGCGGCCACCTCGTGCACCAGGCCGGCCTCCAGGGCGCGCCGGGGGCTGTACTGGGTGCCCTGGAGCAGCACCTTCAGCAGCGCGTCGGTGATGCCCATCAGCCGGACGGTGCGGGTGACGCCGCCGCCCGCGGGGAGCAGGCCGAGCGTGACCTCGGGCAGGCCGATCTTGGAGCCGGGGGCGTCCAGGGCGATCCGGTGGTGGGAGGCGAGCGCGATCTCGTAACCGCCGCCCAGGGCCGCGCCGTTGACGGCGGCGACGACGGGCTTGCCGAGGGTCTCGATGCGGCGCAGCGCGCTCTTGATCTCGGTCGCGGTGTCGAAGACCTGCTGGGCGTCCTCGGGACCGGCCTTGATCATGTCCTTGAGGTCGCCGCCCGCGAAGAAGGTCTTCTTGGCGGAGGTGTAGATGATGCCGCGGATGGAGTCCTTCTCGGCCTCCGCGCGCGCGGCGACGGCCTGGATGGAGGCGCGGAACGCCTGGTTCATGGTGTTCGCGGACTGGTCGGGGTCGTCCAGCACGAGGGTGACGACACCGGTGTCGTCCTGCTCCCAGCGGATGGTGGTGCTCTCGGTCATGACAGTCGTCTCCGTTGAAGTCGCTTGTTTCCGCGGGGAGTTCAGATGCGTTCGACGATGGTGGCGATGCCCATGCCACCGCCCACGCACAGGGTGGCGAGGCCGTAGCGCTTGTCCTGGCGCTCCAGTTCGTCCACGAGGGTGCCGAGGATCATGGCGCCGGTCGCGCCGAGCGGGTGACCGAGGGCGATGGCGCCGCCGTTGACGTTGACCTTGTCGAGGCTGAGGCCCATGTCCTTCACGAAGCGCAGGACGACCGCGGCGAACGCCTCGTTGATCTCGACCAGGTCGATGTCGTCGATGGTGAGGCCGGCCCGGCTGAGCGCCTTGCGGGTGGCGGGCGCGGGTCCGGTGAGCATGATGGTCGGCTCGGAGCCGGAGACGGCCGCGGAGACGATCCGCGCGCGCGGGGTGAGACCGTAGCGCTCACCGACCTCCCTGGAGCCGATCGCGACCAGGGAGGCGCCGTCCACGATGCCGGAGGAGTTGCCCGCGTGGTGGACGTGGTCGATCTTCTCCACCCAGTGGTACTTCTGGAGCGCGACCGCGTCGAAGCCGCCCAGCTCGCCGATGTCCGCGAACGACGGCTTGAGCTTGGCGAGGGAGTCGGCGGTGGTGCCGGGGCGCATGTGTTCGTCGTGGTCGAGGACGACCAGGCCGTTGCGGTCCTTGACCGGGATCACCGAGCGGTCGAAGCGGCCCTCCTTCCAGGCGGTGGCGGCGCGCTCCTGGGACAGGGCCGCGAACTCGTCCACGTCCCGGCGGGTGAAGCCCTCGATGGTGGCGATCAGGTCGGCGCCGATGCCCTGCGGCACGAAGTTGACGGCGAGGTTGGTCATCGGGTCGTTGAACCAGGCCCCGCCGTCGGAGCCCATCGGCACCCGGGACATGGACTCCACACCGCCCGCGAGGACCAGGTCCTCCCAGCCGGAACGGACCTTGGCCGCGGCCAGGTTGACGGCCTCCAGGCCGGAGGCACAGAAGCGGTTCTCCTGCACGCCCGCGACGGTGTCCGGCAGTCCGGCGGCGATCGCGGCGATCCGCGCGATGTCGGAGCCCTGGTCGCCGACGGGGCCGACGACGCCGAGCACGATGTCGTCGACGGCGGCCGGGTCGAGGCCGGGGAAGCGGTCGCGCAGCGCGTGGATGAGGCCGACGACCAGGTCGACGGGCTTGGTGCCGTGCAGGGCGCCGTTCGCCTTGCCGCGGCCGCGCGGGGTGCGGATCGCGTCGTACACGTACGCTTCGGTGCTCACTGGAGTGCCTTTCGGGAGGGTGGGCCGAGCGGGGGCGGGGTCGCCTGGGTCGGTGGGGTCAGTCGCCGTCGGCGGCCGGGGGGTCGTGCAGCGCGGGTACGGCCCAGTCCCGGGCCACCGACTCCGTGTGCGCGCCGGGCAGGGCCGGTCCGCCGCGGACGGCGGCGGGGGTCGCGGAGAAGCGGGGGGCGGGGGCGGGCTGGGTGATGCCGGAGTGGGTGACGAAGGTGCCGCGCGCGGCCAGGTGCGGGTGGTGCGGGGCCTCGCGCAGGGACAGCACCGGGGCCACACAGGCGTCGGACCCCTCGAAGAGGGCCGTCCACTCGTCCCGGGTGCGGGCCTTGAAGCGGGCGGCGATCTTTTCGCGCAGCTCGCCCCAGCGGGTCCAGTCCGTGCGGGCGCCGTCCTCCTCGGCCAGGCCGAGCAGGCGCAGGAACTCGTCGTAGAACTGCTCCTCCAGGGCGCCGACCGCGATGTACCGGCCGTCGGCGGTCTCGTAGGTGCCGTAGTAGGGGCAGCCGCCGTCGAGGAGGTTGGCGGCGCGCCGGTCCTGCCAGCCGCCGGCCGCCAGCATGCCGTGGATCATCGCGGACAGGTGGGCCGCGCCGTCCACGATGGCGGCGTCGACCACCTGTCCGGTGCCGGTCGCGCGCGCGTGGTGCAGCGCGGCGAGCACGCCGACCACCAGGTAGAGCGAACCGCCCGCGTAGTCGCCGAGCAGGTTGGCGGGGACGGGCGGGGGCTCGTCCGGCCGGCCGATCATGCCGAGGGCGCCCGTGACGGCGATGTAGGCCACGTCGTGGCCGGCGCGGGGGGCGAGGGGGCCGTCCTGTCCCCAGCCGGTCATGCGGCCGTAGACCAGACGGGGGTTGCGGGCGTGGCAGTGCTCGGGGCCGACGCCGAGCCGCTCGGCGACGCCCGGGCGGTAGCCCTCGATCAGGATGTCGGCCCGCTCGGCGAGATCGAGGACGCGCGCGGGTCCGTCCGCCGCCTTGAGGTCGACGACGACCGAGCGCTTGTTGCGGTTGGTGAGGTCGCGGGCCGGGTCGATGCCGATGCCGGGGCCGCCCGGCCGGTCCACCCTGACCACGTCGGCGCCGAGGTCGCCCAGGAGCATGGCGGCGAACGGGCCCGGCCCGATGCCGGCCAGCTCCACCACGCGCACGCCGGTGAGCGGGCCGTCCTGCCCCGGCTTCACTGCCGTCGTCATCGAGCCCCCAAGCGAGTGTGACACTACCGATGTAACACCGGTGATGCTAAGAACACGTTCCACCGGACACAAGACCTGAACGAGCAAGCGCTTAGCCAAGTGCCCGGAGCGTCCGGGATCACCCGGACGGATGAAAGGCCGGTCGTCGGAGCGCGCACACCTCACGCTAGCCTCAGCGACCGACGGCGGCGCGGGCTGCGGGACGAAGGGGTGTCATGGCCAGGCTGAAAAGGACGGACCGTCCGTACGACCTCGTGCTCTTCGGAGCGACGGGCTTCGTCGGAACGCTGATAGCGGAGTACCTCGCCGCGCACGCGCCGCGGGACCTGCGCTGGGCGATAGCGGGCCGCGACGCACGCAAGCTGGAGCGGCTGCGCGAAGCGCTGCCCGGCGGCGCGGAGATCGGCGTACTGCGCGCCGACGTCGCCGAACCGGACACCGTGCGGGCCCTCGCCGACCACGCGCGCGTGGTGGCCACGACCGTGGGGCCGTACATCCTGCACGGCGAGGCGCTGGTCGCCGCCTGCGCGCAGGCCGGCACCGACTACCTGGACCTCACCGGTGAGCCGGAGTTCGTGGACCTGATGTACGTCCGGTACGACGCACGCGCGCGGGAGACCGGCGCCCGACTGGTGCACGCCTGCGGCTTCGACTCCGTGCCGCACGACCTGGGGGTGTACTTCACCGTCCGGCAGCTGCCGGAGGGGGTGCCGCTGACCGTGGACGGGTTCGTGAGCACCGACGCGGCGTTCTCCGGGGGCACGCTGGCCTCGGTGCTGAACCAGATCGCCCGCGGCCGGCAGATGCTGTCCGCCGCGCGCGAGCGGGCCCGGCACGAGCCCCGGCTGCTCGGGCGCCGGGTGGCGACCCCGGCGGGCGCGCCGCGGTTCGCCGGGGAGGTCGGCGCGTGGGCGGTGCCGCTGCCGACGATCGATCCGCAGATCGTGCGCCGCTCGGCGAAGGCGCTGGAGCGGTACGGCCCCGACTTCCGCTACCGGCACTTCGCCGCGGTCCGGCATCTGCCGGTCGCGCTCGGCGGGGTCGCCGCCGTCGGTGCCGTCGCGGCGGCCGCCCAGCTGCCGCCCGCCCGGCGCTGGCTGTCGGACCGGCTCAAGCCGGGTGACGGGCCGAGCCCGGAGAAGCGGGCGCGGAGCTGGTTCACCGTGCGGTTCGTCGGCGAGGGCGGCGGGCGGCGGGTGTTCACCGAGGTGGCGGGCGGCGACCCGGGGTACGACGAGACGGCCAGGATGTTCGCCGAGGCCGCGCTGTGCCTGGCCTTCGACGAACTGCCGCCGACGGCCGGGCAGGTCACCACCGCGCAGGCGATGGGCGACGCGCTGACCGAGCGGCTGCGCGCCGCCGGGATCACCTTCCGGGTGGCCGCCGAGACCGCGAGCGCCTCCACGCGCGCGTGAGGCAGCGCCCGGTTCAGGAGGCCGGCGCCCGGCGCGCCGTCGCCTCCTGGAGCGCCCTGCGGCACAGGGCGTCCGCCCGGCGCGTGGTCTCCGGCAGCCGGTAGGCCGGGGCCAGCGCCAGGGTGTGCGCCACGGCGTTGTCCAGGCTCACCCGGTGGCCGACCGAGACGAAGACCGGCTTGACGCCGTCCCTGGTGCGCACCGCGCGGCCGACCTCCTCGGTTCCGGCGAGCAGCGGTGCGCACGCGCCGCGCGCGGGGGCGGGGTCGTCGTAGGTGAAGGTGAACGGGTTCTTGGCGACGCCGATGGTCGGCAGGTCCAGGAGCACACCCAGGTGGCTGGCGAGGCCGAAGCGACGGGGATGGGCGAGGCCGTAGCCGTCGCACACGACCAGACCGGGCGGGCACGGCAGCCGCTCCAGGGCGGCCCTGACCGTGGGGATCTCACGGAAGGCGAGCAGCCCGGGCACATAGGGGAAGGAGATGCGGCCGACGGCGGTCGCCTCGGCCACCACCTCCAGGGTGGCCGCGTCCAGGACGACGGCCGCCGCGGCGACGAGGTCGAGGTCGTCGTCGTAGGCGACGTCCACGCCGGTGACCCGGCCGCTGCCGGGCGGCGGCCCGGGCTCGTCGAGCACCACCCGCCCGCGCAGTTCGTCCTGGACCGCGCGGGCCTCGTCCTCGGTCGCGGGCCAGCCCGCGGGTACGCCTACGGTCGTCATGGTGGGCACGACTGTACGGCTTCCCGGCCGGCCCCCGGACGCCAGGGGGTCCCCGAGCTCAGCCCTTCTTGGCGTTCAGCGCACGCTGGAGCTCGTCCTTGTTCATATGGGAGCGGCCCTCGATGCCGCGCTGCCTGGCCTCGTTGTAGAGCTGGTCGCGGGTGGGGCCGTGGGACCCGACGCGGTTGCCCGACCGCTGGCCGCCGCGCTCGGAGGACGACTTGCTGTCCTGCGTGGAGCTGCGGCTGGCGGTCTTGGACTCGCCGGAGCGGGCACGTTCCTTGTTCACGGTCCGCGCGGCGATCTCCTTGGCGCGTCCGGCACTCTCGCCCCGGTCCTGCGCGCTCTCCTTGATGTGCTCGTACTGACGCTCGCGCTTCGGGCTGGAACCGGCTGGCATGATCGCTCCCTTCCTCGCGCCGATGCCTTGCTGCACGCCGCCGAGTACCCGCCCTCGGGGCTTCTACCGGCCAGGCATGAACGCGGTGACCGAGGTCACTCGTTCCCCGCGTGCACGCAACGGCCGGATCCGTCGTCTCTCTGAGTGCCGGGCGTCGCACCCGGACGTAGCCCAGCCGTCACGAGGGAGCAAGGCGTTGTCAACCGTCATCGAGCAGCCCGTAGAGGCCCGTCTCGTCGCCGCCGCACCGCGCATGCCGAGCATTCCCGCCACGCTGCGCTACGACCGCAGTGATCCGTTCGCCGTCCGCATGACCTTCCCGGCCCCGGCCACCCTGGAGGGCGTGGAGGTGTGCTGGACCTTCTCCCGTGAGCTGCTCGCGGCCGGGCTGGAGGGGCCCGAGGGCCTGGGCGACGTCCGGGTCCGGCCGTACGGGTACGACCGCACCGTGCTGGAGTTCCACGCCCCGGAGGGCACCGCGCTGGTGCATGTGCGCTCGGGTGAGATACGGCGGTTCCTGGCCGCGACGGACGAGCTGGTGCCGGCCGGCCTCGAACACCTCCAGCTGGACCTGGACCACGGTCTGGCCGAGCTGATGCGCGACGCCTGCTGAGCCCTCCGCGCCCGGCGCCCAGGCGGATTCAATTCCGTTGACAGCGCTGCGCGCCCTTCCTACCGTGTAATCGGTCCTGTTGCCGTCGATTGGAGAAGGACGTTGCTCGTCTGAGGTCCTGAGACACCGCGTTCACACCCCTGAGGTGTGCGTGGCGTACGACCTCGGCGTCCGAGCCGTCCTTTGGCGCACAGGCCCTTTTCCCGTTCTCGGGCCTCCTCGTGCCCCGGGTCCTTCGGTGTCCGCCTCGCGGTGTCTCCCACGCGCTCGCCCCGACCGCACCCACCCACACCGCGAGGCCCTTGTGTCAACGAACCTCACCTGCACCGCCCTCTCCTTCGCCTGGCCCGACGGCACCACCGTCCTCGACGGTCTCGACCTCGCCTTCGGCCCCGGCAGAACCGGTCTCATCGGCGTCAACGGCTCCGGCAAGTCCACCCTGCTGAGGCTGCTGGCCGGCGAACTCGTCCCGGCCGCCGGTGCCGTCAAGGCCACCGGCGAGATCGGCTATCTCCCGCAGAACATCACCCTGGACACCACCCTCCGCGTCGACGAGGCCCTCGGAATCGCCGGCCGGCGGGCCGCGCTGCACGCCATCGAGTCGGGCGACACGGCCGAGGAGCACTTCGAGGCGGTCGGCGACGACTGGGACGTCGAGGAGCGCGCCCTCGCCACGCTCGGCGAACTCGGCCTCGGCCACCTCGGCCTGGACCGCACCGTCGGAGAGGTGTCCGGCGGCGAGTCGGTGCTGCTGCGGCTGGCCGCGCTGCTGCTGCGCCGCCCGGACGTGCTGCTGCTGGACGAACCCACCAACAACCTCGACCTGTACGCGCGCCGCCGGCTCTACCAGGCCGTCGGCTCCTGGCCGGGCATCCTGGTCGTGGTCAGCCACGACCGGGAACTGCTCGACCTGGTCGACCAGATCGCCGAGCTGCGCTCCGGCGAGGTCACCTGGTACGGCGGCGGCTTCTCGGCCTACGAGGAGGCCCTCGCGGTGGAGCAGGAGGCCGCCGAGCGGATGCTCCGGGTCGCCGAGGCGGATCTGCGCAAGCAGAAGCGGGAACTCGTCGACGCCCAGGTCAAACTGGCCCGCCGCAAGCGGTACGGGCAGAAGATGTGGGACACCAAGCGGGAGCCCAAGATCGTCATGGGAGCGCGCCGACGCGCCGCCCAGGAGTCCGCCGGCAAGCACCGCATCCTCCACGAGGAGCGGCTCGCCGAGGCGAAGGAGCGCCTGGACGTGGCGGTGGAGGCCGTACGGGACGACGACGAGATCCGCGTCGAGCTGCCGTACACGGCCGTACCGCCCGGCCGGCAGGTCCTCACCCTGGAGAACCTGGAACTCGCCCACGGCGTACGCGTCCCGGGGATCCTCGACCTGCGCGGCCCGGAGCGGATCGCGCTGGTCGGGCGGAACGGCTCCGGCAAGACGACCCTGCTGCGGACCGTCGCCGGACAACTGGCCCCGGTGGCCGGCCTGGCCACGGCGCATGTCCCGCTGCGGTTCCTGCCCCAGCGGCTGGACGTGCTGGACGACGAGCGGACGGTCGCCGAGAACGTGGCCCGGTTCGCGCCGGGCGCCACCAACAACCGGGTCCGGGCGCGGCTCGCCCGCTTCCTGTTCCGGGGGGCGCGGGCGGACCAGAAGGCGGCGACCCTCTCGGGCGGCGAGCGGTTCCGGGCGGCCCTGGCCGCGCTGATGCTCGCCGAACCGGCACCGCAGCTGCTGCTGCTCGACGAGCCGACCAACAACCTCGACATGGCGAGCGTACGGCAGCTCGTCTCGGCCCTGGAGTCGTACGAGGGCGCACTGCTCGTGGCCAGCCACGACCTGCCCTTCCTGGAGTCGGTCGGCATCACCCGGTGGCTGCTGATGGAAGGGGGCGAACTGAGGGAGATCGCACCGGAGGATGTCGGGCTGGGCACAGCCTGACAACGAGGGTTTTGCCCAGGCCGGAGCGGGCTGCATGATGGCGGACCGGTGCCGGACCTCGTCCGGCACCGGTCCGCGCCACTGCCGCGACCGAACCGTCCGACCGATACGAAAGGCTTCTCGTGCCCAGCAAGAAGGCCCTCGTCCGCCGCCCCAGCCCCCGTCTCGCCGAAGGCCTGGTGACGCACATCGAGCGGGAGAAGGTCGATGTGGAGCTCGCCGTGCGGCAGTGGGAGGCGTATGTCGAGGCGCTGCGCGCCCACGGCTGGGAGACGGTCGAGGTCGAACCGGCCGACGACTGCCCGGACTCGGTGTTCGTCGAGGACACCGTCGTGATGTTCCGGAACGTGGCGTTGATCACCCGGCCCGGTGCCGGTCCCCGCCGGGCGGAGACCGCCGGTGTCGAGGAGGCGGTGGCGAGCCTCGGCTGCTCGGTGAACTGGATATGGGAGCCGGGCACCCTGGACGGCGGCGATGTGCTGAAGGTCGGCGACACGGTCTACGTCGGGCGGGGCGGGCGCACCAACGTGGCCGGTGTCCAGCAGCTGCGCGCCGCCTTCGAGCCGCTGGGCGCGCGGGTGGTGGCCGTGCCGGTGAGCAAGGTGCTGCATCTGAAGTCGGCGGTGACCGCGCTGCCCGACGGCACGGTGATCGGGCACATCCCCAAGGTGGACCGGCCCGCGCTCTTCCCGCGCTTCCTGTCGGTGCCGGAGGAGTCCGGCGCCCATGTGGTGCTGCTCGGCGGGCACAAGCTGCTGATGGCGGCGAGCGCCCCGAAGACGGCGGAGCTGCTGACCGATCTCGGCCACGAGGTGATCACGGTGGACATCAGCGAGTTCGAGAAGCTGGAGGGCTGTGTGACCTGTCTTTCGGTGCGACTGCGGGAGCTGTACGCCTGATCGGGTGATTCTGTCAGCCCGACAGCCCCGGGACCTGGTGGGTCCCGGGGCTGTTCCGTATGCCGTCAACCCGGGTCCGACCTCGCTGATCAGCAGCCTTTACGGCGAACTTAACCTACGGGTTCGTAACCTACGGATTCGTAGCCTACGATCACGTACGTTCCGGCGCCGCTCGCCGGCACTTCCCCCACCCTCACCCCCTTAGCTCGGCGTCCCCCTGGAGTTTCCATGACGATCACTTCCCCTCACCTCGGCAGCCCGTCCGTCTGGACCGACGCGCGGCTGCTGTACGCACTGGAGGAAGTGGTCGAGACCGAGCTGAACCGGCATCTGAAGGTCGCCAAGGACTGGATGCCGCACGAGTACGTGCCCTGGAGCGACGGCCGTAACTTCCCCGGTGTGTTCGAGGACGGGCAGGCCTGGGAGCAGGACCAGTCCAAGGTGACGGACATCGGGCGGATCGCCCTCGTGGTCAACCTGCTCACCGAGGACAACCTGCCGAGCTACCACCACGAGATCGCCTCGCTCTTCGGGCGCGACGGCGCGTGGGGCACGTGGGTGCACCGCTGGACGGCCGAGGAGGGCCGGCACGGCATCGTGATGCGGGACTACCTGCTCACCTCGCGGGCGGTGGACCCGGACAAGCTCGAGCGTTTCCGCATGGCCCACATGAGCGAGGGCTTCGAGTCCGACAACCGGCACTCGATGCTGCACTCGATCGCCTATGTCGCGTTCCAGGAGCTGGCCACCCGGATCTCGCACCGCAACACCGGGCACCAGTCCGGCGACCCGGTCTGCGACCGCATGCTGGCGCGCATCGCGACCGACGAGAACCTGCACATGGTCTTCTACCGCAACCTGCTGAAGGCCGCCTTCGAGCTGGCCCCCGACCTGACCATGCAGGCGGTGCGGGACGTGGTCGTCAACTTCCGGATGCCCGGCCACGGCATCCCGGGCTTCGAGCGGGCGGCCGCGCAGATGGCCATCGGCGAGGTGTACAACCTGCGCATCCACCACGACGACGTGCTCCAGCCGGTGCTGCGCTTCCTGAAGGTCCTGGAGATCGACGGGCTCGGCCCCGAGGGGCGGCAGGCGCAGGAGGAGCTGGGCCTGTTCATGGGCGGCCTGGACGCGGAGGCCGCGAAGTTCGACGAGCGCCTCGCCGCCCGCAAGGCCCGCCTGGCAGCCCGCCACACCGGCTGACCGCGACAGGGGTGGGCCCGGCGAAGTCGCGCTGGGCTCACTGGACGAGGTACGAGGACGGGGGCGCGGACTTCTTCAGGGACGTCAGGCCCAGCCGAAGGTGCACGGGATCGGCCACGGCCGCGCAGGCTCGTCACAGGTAGGCAGGCTCAGCAGAAGACGCAGGCTCGGCCATCACTCCGCAGGTGCTGCCACAGGTGGCGCAGGCCAATGGGACGACGCACGCGGCTCGGCCGTCACTGCGCGGGCTCGCTGGCAGGTGGCCGGCTTGGCAGAGGGCATGTGGGTCAGGGGGAGGTGCGGCGGAGGGCGAGGCGTTCTTTTTCGGAGAGGCCGCCCCAGACGCCGAAGCGCTCGTCGTTGGCGAGTGCGTACTCCAGGCAGGCGGGACGCAGCTCGCACAGGCCGCAGATGCGCTTCGCCTCGCGCACGGAGCTGCCCGGCTCGGGGAAGAAGAAGTCCGGCCCGGTCTGCGCGCACAGGGCCTGCGCCCGCCAGGTGTCGTCGGCCGGGGTGATGGTGTCGAAGTACATGCCCAGGATGGTGCCGGGCCGTGAAAAACGTTCGATCAACAGCGCGTCAACGGCGCCGCCGGGACCTCCCGCCGCCTCGATGATGCGCCGCCGGTCCCCCGCCGCGCACGGCGGCGCGCGGGACGGGGCGAAATCCAGGGGGCAGCAGCGGTCACCGTGAGTGAGCGGGGTTCCGGCGGCGGTTGTCAGTGGGCGGTGCCAGACTCGGCAGTGCACAGGACGGGACCCCTTCGAGGAGGGCACATGCTCACCACCCGTTTCGTCAACGGCGCTCCGAACTGGGTCGATGTCGCCACCCCGGACATCGACGGCGCCGTCTCCTTCTACGGCGGTCTCTTCGGCTGGCGGTTCGAGTCGGCCGGGCCGGACGCCGGCGGCTACGGCTTCTTCCAGCAGGACGGCCGGACCGTCGCCGGCGGAATGCAGACCGGCCCCGAGCAGGGTCCGCCGGCCTGGACGGTGTATTTCCAGAGCGAGGACGCGCAGGCCACCGCCAAGGCGGCCGAGCAGGCCCACGGCACCGTGCTGCACCAGCCCGTCGATGTGATGGGCCAGGGTCATATGGCGATCCTCGCGGACGAGGCCGGGGTGCCGTTCGGGATCTGGCAGCCCGGGCGCAGAAAGGGCCTGGACGTGGCGGGCGATCCCGGCTCGCTGTGCTGGGTCGAGCTGTACACCCCGGACATCGCGGCGGCCGCCCACTTCTACCACCAGGTGCTCGGCCTGGAGACCTCGGCGGTGCCGTTCCCGGGCGGGACGTACACCTGCGTCAACCCGGCCGAGGGCGGTGAGGACGCGATGTTCGGCGGTTTCGTTCCGCAGGCCGCCGCCGGCGCCGAGGGGGAGGGCCGCCCGTACTGGCTGCCGTATTTCGAGGTCGAGGACACCGACGCCGTCGTCGCCCGCGCGGAGGAACTCGGCGGCACGGTCGCCGTCCCCGCGACGACGATGGAGGGCGTGGGCCGCATGGCCAGACTCGCCGACCCCTACGGCGCCCGCTTCGCGGTGATCCGCAGCGAGCAGCGGCAGGGCTGAGCCCCGCACGGCGCCGGTGACCTCACGCGGAGGCGCGGCGTACCAGGGTGGTCGGGACGATGACGGGGGACGGCGCGTCGGCCGGGGTGTGGTCGGCGCGCCGGTCGCCGGACAGCCTGCGCAGCAGCAGCCGGGCCATCAGCCGGCCCATCTCCTCGATCTCCTGACGGACCGTCGTCAGCGGCGGCTCGGTCTGTTCGGCGACGGGCAGTAGGTCGTCGAAGCCGATCACGGCCACGTCCTCGGGCACCCGCCGGCCGGAGCCGCGCAGGACGCGCAGGGCGCCGAGCGCGGTGAGGTCGTTCGCGGCGAAGACGGCGTCCAGGTCCGGGCAGCGGACGAGGAGTTCACGCATGGCCCGTTCCCCGCCGGCCGGGGTGAAGTCGCTCTCCACGACCAGCCGGGCCTGGTCCGCGCCGGGCAGGGCGCCGACGACGTCCCGGTAGCCGTCGAGCCGGTCCACCGCCGAGGTCTGGTCCAGCGGGCCCGTGATGTGCGCGATACGACGGCGGCCGAGGTCCACGAGATGGCGTACGGCGGCGCGGGCGCCGCCCCGGTTGTCGCAGTCGACGTACACCACGCCCGGGTCCTGCGCCGGGGCGCTCTCGCTCCAGCCGGGCCGTCCGCCGAACACGGTGGGGACACCGGCGTCGTGGATCAGTGCGGGCAGCGGGTCGTCCAGGTGCAGGGAGAAGACGAGCGCTCCGTCGACATGGCCGCCGGCGAGATAGCGGGCCACGCGTGCGTGGTCGGCGCGGCCCTCGGTGAGCAGCAGTACCAGCTGGTTGTCGTGGGCGGTCAGTTCCTTGCTGATGCCGCGCAGTTGCAGGGCGAAGAAGGGGTCGGCGAAGACCCGGGTCTCGGGTTCCGCGATGACGACCGCGACGGCGTCGTGCCGCCGGGTGACGAGGGTGCGGGCCGCCTGGTTGGGCACATAGCCGAGTTCCTCCACGGCCTGGCGGACCCGGGCGGCCAGCGGCTCGCGGACACGGTCCCCGCCGTTGACGACCCGGGACGCGGTGGCCCGGGACACGCCGGCCCGCGCGGCCACGGCCTCCAGGGTGGGGCGCGACACTGCCTCGGTCACTTCGGGACTCCTCCTCGCGCGGCTGGCGCTCAGGATAGCCGCGCCGGCCTCGGGTGATCCGGGGCCGGGAGAGGCACTCGACCGCTCAGGGGGTCTGTTCGCGGCGGGCGCGGCTCGGCTGGACCCGCTTCGGTTCGCCGGGCATCTTCGGGTACTCCGGCGGATACGGCAGATCGCCCAGGCCGTGGTCGTGTTCGTCACGGCGGGCCAGCTCCAGCAGGGCGTCCAGGGAGTAGGCGTGGTCGTCCATGTCGGCGTGCACATCGCCGAGTTCGGCGAACCGGGCCGGCATGGTGGCGAGGTCGAAGTCACGGGGATGGGCGGCTTCCACCTCGTCCCAGCGCAGCGGCGCGGAGACGGGGGCATGCGGGCGCGGCCGTACCGAGTAGGCGGAGGCGATGGTGCGGTCCCGAGCGGTCTGGTTGTAGTCGAGGAAGATGCGGCGACCCCGTTCCTCCTTCCACCACTTGATCGTCACCTGCTCGGGCATCCGGCGTTCCATCTCCCGCCCGACGGCGATCGCGGCGCGCCGTACCTGGGTGAAGGTCCAGCGGGGTTCGATGGGCACGAAGACATGCAGGCCACGGCCGCCGGAGGTCTTGGGCCAGCCGTGCAGCCCGCCGAACTCGTCCAGCACGGCGCGCAGTTCGGGGGCGGCGCGGACGGCGTCGGCGTACTCGGTGCCGGGCTGCGGGTCGAGGTCGATGCGCAGTTCGTCGGGGCGGTCGACATCGGTGGCGCGTACCGGCCAGGGGTGGAAGGTCAGCGTGCCGTACTGGGCGGCCCACACCACGGCGGCCTCCTCGGTGGGGCACATCTCGTCCGCGCTGCGGCCGCTGGGGAAGGTGATGTGGGCGGTCGGGATCCAGTCGGGCATGCCCTTGGGAGCCCGTTTCTGGAAGAACCACTCGCCGCCGACGCCGTCCGGGTAGCGCTCCAGGGTGGTCGGGCGGTTGCGCAGGGCGCGCAGGATGCCGGGACCGACGGCGGTGTAGTACCGCGCGAGGTCCAGCTTGGTGAAACCCCGCTCGGGGAAGAACACCTTGTCCGGGCTGGACAGCCGTACCGTCCGGCCGCCCACCTCCAGTTCCACCGCATCGCCCATGCGGCCACGGTAGGCGCACCCCACGGTGGGCGCATACCGGGCGACACATGACGTATGCGAGCAGAATCGGGGGCATGGATCTGCCGGTGATGCCGCCCGTGAAGCCGATGCTCGCCAAGTCCGTGGCGAAGATCCCGCCGGGCATGCACTACGAGGCGAAGTGGGACGGCTTCCGTGCGATCGTGTTCCGGGACGGGGTCGAGGTCGAGCTGGGCAGCCGTACCGGAAAGCCGCTGACCAGGTATTTTCCCGAGCTGGTCGGGGCGCTGAGAGAGCGGGTGCCCAGGCGCTGCGTGCTCGACGGGGAGATCGTGATCGCGCGCGGCGGCCGGCTGGACTTCGACGCGCTGACCGAGCGGATCCACCCGGCGGACTCGCGGGTGCGGATGCTGGCCGAGCGGACCCCGGCGTCCTTCGTCGCCTTCGACCTGCTCGCGCTGGACGACACCTCGCTGCTCGACGTGGAGCTGACCGACCGCCGGGCGCTGCTCGACCGGGCCCTCGCCGAGGCCACCCCGCCCGTGCATCTGGCGCCGGCGACGACCGACCTCGGTGTGGCGCAGGGGTGGTTCGAGCAGTTCGAGGGCGCCGGTCTCGACGGGATCGTCGCCAAGCCGCTGACGCTGCGCTACCTCCAGGACCAGCGCGCCATGTTCAAGATCAAGCACGAGCGGACCGCCGATGTCGTCGTCGCCGGCTACCGCTTCCACAAGAGCGGCCCGGTCGTGGGCTCGCTGCTGCTGGGACTGTACGACGAGGAGGGCCGGTTGCAGCATGTGGGCGTGTCGGCCGCGTTCGCGATGAAGCGGCGGGCCGAGCTGGTCGAGGAGCTGGAGCCGCTCCGGATGGACGACGTGGCCGGGCATCCGTGGGCGGCCTGGTCCGACGCGACCGCCCATGAGACGGCCCGGCTGCCGGGCGCGCCGAGCCGCTGGTCGGGCAAGAAGGACCTGTCCTGGGTGCCGCTGCGGCCGGAGCGGGTCGCCGAGGTGGCCTACGACCACATGGAGAACGGTCAGCGCTTCCGGCACACGGCCCGCTTCCGCCGCTGGCGCCCGGACCGCACCCCGGAGAGCTGCACCTATGCGCAGCTGGAGGAGCCGGTGCGGTACGACCTGGCGGAGATCCTCGGCGAGCGGCACCACTGAGCCACCCCTGCGACCGCCGAGGCCACAGCCATGGCTACGGCTACGGCTACGGCTACGGCTACGGCTGCATGAGGATCTTGACGGCGCCGTCCTGCTTGCGCTGGAACATCTCGTAGGCGTGCGGCGCGTCCGTCAGCGGCAGCCGGTGCGTGGCGAAGTCCTCGACGCCGAGCGGGTCCTCCTCGGTCAGATACGGCATGATCACGTCGGTCCAGCGCCGGACGTTGGCCTGGCCCATGCGCAGCTGGATCTGCTTGTCGAACAGGGTGAGCAGGGGCATCGGGTCGGCCGTCCCGCCGTACACACCGCTGAGCGAGATCGTGCCGCCGCGCCGTACCAGGTCGATGGCCATGTACAGGGCGCCGAGCCGGTCGACGCTGAAGCGTTCCGCGAGCGGTCCGCTCAGTTTGCGGGGCAGCATCCCGGTGGCCGTCTGGGCGAGCTTGGCGGCGGCGCTGCCGTGCGCCTCGGTGCCGACGGCGTCGATCACCGCGTCCGGGCCGCGCCCTCCGGTCTCGTCCCAGATCGCGTGCACCAGCGACTTCTCGTCGTCGAAAGCGCGCAGGTCGTAGGTGGTCACGCCCCGGCGCTGCGCCCGGGCGAGCCGCTCCGGCACCAGGTCGACGCCGAAGACCCGCTCGGCGCCACGGGCGAGTGCCACCCGGCAGGCCATGTCGCCGATCGGGCCCAGACCGAGGACGGCCACGGTGCCGCCGGGCGGGACGGCGGCGTACTCGACGGCCTGCCAGGCGGTGGGCAGCACGTCGGAGAGATAGACGAACCGGTCGTCCGGCGGGCCCTCGGGCACCTTGATCGGTCCGAACTGCGCCTGCGGCACCCGCAGATACTCGGCCTGACCGCCCGGGACCGCGCCGTACAGGCGGGTGTAGCCGAACAGGGCGGCGCCCATGCCCTCGCCGGTGACCTGGGTGGTCTCGCACTGGGTCGGCAGCCCGGTGAGGCACATCCAGCAGTTTCCGCAGGCGATCTGGAACGGCACCACGACCCGGTCGCCCGCCTTGAGATCGGGTACCCCGGGGCCGACCTCCTCGACGATGCCCATGGGCTCGTGCCCGAGGATGTCGCCGGGGGTCATGAACGGGGTGAGCACCTCGTACAGGTGCAGGTCCGAGCCGCACAGCCCGGTGGAGGTGATACGGACGACGGCGTCCGTGGGTTCCTCGATCCTCGGGTCGGGCACGTCCTCGACGCGGACGTCCCGCCGGCCCTGCCAGGTGACTGCCTTCATGGGGTCGCGCTCCCTCGGTCGCGGGCGCGCCGCCTCGCTCCGGCGCAGCCGGGGCTGCCGATGGCTGCGTCCGGTCGGCGGCGGCGCCGTCCTGTTCGCGGCGGCGCCCGGGTACCCGTACGACCGCGCGCCGAACCCCCTCCCCCGGCCCCGACCGCGCACCCGGGTCGGCCCGTGGGTCCGTTCGACCCGCCGGACGGGCGGGACCGTACCCAGCGCGCTATGGCCGACACGACTCCGCGGGCGCAGAATCAGACCACACGGACGGGGTGACAAGCGTGGGCATGGGACACAGGGCGCGCCCCCGGCGCGCCGCGCTGACGGCGGCACTGCTGGCCGCCACGCTGACGGCGTCGCTCATGGCCGGCTGCACCGGCCCGCAGCACGGCGCACACGACCGTGCCCCGCACCGCACCCCGGTACCGACCGCGCCCGCCGCGGCCGGGTCGCCGCTCGCCGTGAAGATCGACAATGTGCCCGCGGCGCGTCCGCAGACCGGGCTGGACACGGCCGACGTGGTGTACGCCGAGCAGGTGGAGGGCGGACTGAGCCGGCTGATGGCGGTGTACGCGACCAGGCTGCCGAAGACGGTCGGCCCGGTGCGCAGCGCCCGCGAGTCCGATCTGGAGCTGCTGCGCCAGTTCGACCGGCCGTTCCTGGCGTTCTCGGGGGCCCAGCGCAAGCTGCTGCCGCTGATCGGCCGGGCGCCGCTGCGTGAGGAGTCCCCCGACCAGGCCCCGGCCGCCTATGTCCGGAGCAACGGCAGGGCCGCGCCGCACAACCTCTATCTGCACCCGGCCCGGCTGCTGCCCGCCGCCCCGGGCCGGGCCGCGCTGACCACCGGCTTCCGCTACGGCCCGGCGCCCTCCGGGGGCACGCCCACGGCCGCCTGCACCGTGCGCTATCCCGCGGCCCGCTTCACCTTCACCTGGTCCGCCGGGCGGGGCGGCTGGCTGGTCGCGATGGACGGCACCCCGGCGGTCACCCCGGGCGGCGCACGGATCGCCCCGGCGACGGTCGTCGTGCAGTATGTGCGGGTCCGGATGTCCCGCTATCACGATGTGCTCGGCAACCCGACGCCGTACACCGAGACGGTGGGATCGGGCCGGGCGGAGGTGCTGCGCGACGGGCGGTCCTTCGCCGCCGGCTGGTCACGGCGGGCCGCCACGGACGGTACGGCGTTCACGGCGGCCGACGGCAGCCCGCTGGACTTCGCAAGCGGCCAGGTGTGGGTGGTGTTCGCGCCGGCGCCGTGAGGTGCCTCCCCGGGAGACCGGCGGGGTCTCTCGGGGTTCGGCTCCCCTAGGGAATCCGTCCCTCCTCCAGCCCCTCCAGCGCCTGCCGGGCCTGTGCCACCAGTCCCTCGGCTCCGCAGGACCGGGCCAGGTCCAGGCCCCGGTGGAGTTCCGTGGCCGAGCCGGCGGCGATGCCGTACTCGATGCGGGCCGCGGCGTGTTCGAACTGGCAGGGTGAGGCCTCCAGATAGGCGACGGCCCGGCCGGCCAGCTGGACCGCGCGCGGCCCGGTCTCCAGGGCGGCGGCGCAGCGCAGGGCCTCGCCGATCGCGGTGTCGGTGCCGAAGCGTTCGGCCTGGCGGCGGGCGTCGGTGACGAGCTGGGCCGCGCGGGACGGGTCCTGGCCGGCGAGGGCCTTGGCGAGGTCGATCGCCCAGGGGGCCAGCACGGGGTTGTGGCCGCCGCGGGTCACGGCGGTCTTCTCGGCGGCCTCGAGTTCGTTGATGCCTTCCTCGGTGCGGCCGACGGCGAGCAGCAGCCGCCCGCGCACGGACCGGATGTCGGGCAGCACGATGGTGGACGGGTAGGGCGGTGCGAAGCCGTACTGCTCCGCGACCGACCAGGCCTCCTCGACCCGGCCGCGGGCCAGCAGGGTGTCGACCAGTCCGCAGCTGGCCGACCAGTACAGCGGCAGGCGGCGGCCGACGCGTTCGGCGAGGGCGAGTGCCTCGCGCAGGGTGGTCTCGGCGTCCTTGAGGCGGCCCTGTCTGCGGTAGGCGAGGCCGAGGAAGGCGTTGGCCAGGGAGAGATGGCCGCCGCGCCAGCCGGCGCCGGTGTAGACGCGCAGGGCCTCGGCGAAGAGGCTCTCGGCCCGGTCGAGCCGGTCGGCGTAGGCGTACGCGCTGCCGAGCATCATCAGCAGTTCGATGCCCCACTCGCGGTCGGTCCAGCCGAGGCCGGGTGCGAGCCGGCCGTTGACCAGGGCGCGGTCGCACAGCTCGATCACCTCCTCGGCGTTCTCGCCGTGGGTCATGGCGTCGAAGCCGCGCAGGATCAGCAGGGCGCGTTCGGAGTTGTCGCGGCCGGTGCAGGTGCGGGCGAGTTCGGCGAGGCGCCGGGAGCGGGCCGGGGAGACGGTCTCGCCGTGGATGCCCTCCCACATGAACTGGAAGGCCTGGAGCCGCATCCGGACGGGGCCCGCGTCGTGCCGGGCGGCCTCGGCCTCGATGGTGCGGACGGCCTCCTCGAGTTCGTCGTTGTGCAGCAGGGCCTGGGAGAGGCGGACGACGGCGTCGACGCGGTCGCGTCCGGTGAGGCCGGGCATGCCGAGCGCGCTCTGGAGGTGGTCGATGGTGACGGCGGGCGCGGTCAGCAGGGTGGCGCAGCCCAGTTCGTACAGGACGTGGGCGTGCACCTCGGGGAGCGGCGGCTCCTCCAGGGCGCGTTCCAGACAGCGGCGGGCCGCGTCGGGCGCGCCGACGGCGAGGTTCTCGCGGGCGGCCTCGCGCAGCTGCTCGACGAGTTGCTCGTCGCCCTCGGGGTGCACCTTCAGCAGGTGCCGGGCGGCCTGGGCGGCGCCGCGGCCGTGTTCGGTGATGATCTGGGCGGCGACCCCGTGCATGGCGGTGCACATGGCGGGCGGGATCGAGTGGTAGACGGCGGTGGCGATCAGCGGGTGGACGAACTCCAGCTCGCCCGGGGCGGGTTCGGCGTGCACAGCCGGGTCGGGTGCGGTGAGGATGCGGGCGGCGCAGAGGAGTTCCGCGCAGTGCCGGGCGACGCCCTCGTCCATCGTGGCGAGGCGGGCGACCATGTCGACGGTGATGCCGGTGCCGAGGATGGCCGCGGCCCAGGCGAACTGGGTGGCCTCCAGGCCGAGTTCCATCAGCCGGTCGACCAGTCCGCCGCCGCGGGCGGCGCGGTTGAGGGCGCGCAGTTCGCCGGCCCGGGCCTCGACCGGCGTCACCTCGCTGTCCTGCACCTTGGCGAGGAGTTCGACGGTGTCGTAGGGGTTGCCGGCGGTGACGGCCCAGACCTCGCGGCAGAACGCGTCGTCGGCGTGCCGGCCGAGGGCGGCGCGGGTGATGCCCGCGGTGGCGGTGGGGGTGAGGGCGTTGAGGTTGCTGACGGCGTGGCCCGCGGCCGCGGCCACCGCGTCGAGGTGGCGGGCGCTCTCGCCGCCGGCCTCGCCGGGGCGGCGGCCGACCACGACCAGGACGGAGAGGTCCTCCAGGCGTTCGGCGAACGCGGCGAGCCAGCGCAGGGTCTCCTGGTCGGCCCAGTGGGCGTCGTCGATCAGCAGCACGAGCGGCCACTCGCGGCGGGCGAGCCGGCGTACGGCGGCCACGAGTCCGTCGCAGACGTACTGCGGGTCGGGGTTGTCCTCGCCGGGGTCGACTATCCCGAGGGCGGGGCCCGCGATGTCGTACCAGTCGCCGAGGTACTCGCGGGCCTCCTCGGGGAGCAGGGACAGCAGCGCGGGCTGGAGCAGCTGCCGCACCACGTTGAAGGGGACGGATCGCAGTGTCTCGGCGCCGCGGGCGGACCACACGGCGCAGCCGCGGCGTTCGGCCATGCGGCGGGTCTCGGCCAGCAGTGCGGTCTTGCCGATCCCGGCCTCGCCCCGGAACACCAGCAGACTGCCCGCCGACGACTGGTCGGCGCACAGGACGTCGAGCGCCTGTGCGACGGCGGCGATCTCGGCATCCCGCTCCCACAGGGAACCCGAGGCGGCTGCCGGCGGCCGTCCCTCCGTCATCCCGTTACCTCCCCAGGTCGCCCGAATGACGTACAGACCACGAGCCTAGCCGTCCGGGATGAGGTGTGGTGGCCGGTCGGGGCGACTGTTGCCCCGCCGAGTGAACGCGGGGGCGGACAGGCGACGCGGAAGCCCACCCGACCAGCCGGTGAGCGGCTGACGGTCCGTCAACACGCGGCGTCGCCCCGAGGCGTTCCGCCGGACGCGGTCTCGCGCGGCTTCGCCCGGATGCGCGCCGGGGCCTCCCCGGCCGGCAGCCGTGCAAGGGCCGCGCGCAATCCGCGGCGCATCCTCTCATCACACTTTCACCGTTGCCTCATACGGTGGGGGCATGACGCAGGTGACTCCTCCCGGGTGGTACCCCGATCCCGGGCAGACGAATGACGGTCCGCCCACCGAGCGCTGGTGGGACGGCACGGCCTGGACGGACCGGACCCGCCCCGCCGGGACGGGCGCCCCCTGGGGTCCCCCGGCGGGCCCGCAGCCGTCGGCCGCCCCGGGGTACGGCGTGTATCCGGAGTCTCCGGGGACTCCCGGAGATCCGGGGAGCGCGGGGTATCCGGGGGCTGCGGGATATCCGGGGTATCCCGTACAGCCGGCGGTCCGGTCCCGGACGGGACTGCGGACGGGCATAGCCGTCGCGGCCGCGGCCGCGGTCCTGGCCTGTATAGGGATCGGCGTGTACGCCCTGTCCAAGGACGACGGCGGCAGCGGCACCCGGGCCGGTGCGCAGCGGGGGCCGGGAGGTGTCCCGGACAGGGGCCGGCGCGGCGGGCCGGGCGGCTCGGACGGGTCCGGAGGCTCGGACGGGTCCGGAGGCTCGGACGGGTCCGGTGAGTCGGGTGGGTCCGGGGGCGGTGCCTCGCCGTCGCCGCGGGCGTCCGGGGCGCCCAAGATCAAGGGCGGCGGCACGGTGCCGGATCCGGTCGACGGCATCAGCCTGCCGGTGCCGAAGGGCTGGACCGGGCAGACGATCAGCGTCGGCGCCCAGGTGACCTCGGACGACTCCTACACCTGCCCGGGCAACGGCAAGCAGACGTGCACGGCGGGCGGCGCCTACTCGGCTCCCGCGGTGGCGCTGGGCACCGAGGGCGAGACCGCGGAACAGGTCGCCAAGGCGGACATCGCGGCCAACGCCAAGCAGTCGTACGGCGGCACGACCTACGGCAGCATCACCTCGCACCAGGTGCTCGCGTCCCGGGCCGTGACGGTGGCCGGGCAGAAGGGCTATCTGGTGCGCTGGAAGGCGGTCACCAGCAAGGGCGCCGACGGCTATGTGGAGTCGGTCGCCTTCCCCTCGCCCAACGACGCCAAGCAGATGGTCGTGGTGCGCTTCGGCGTGGACGTCGGGCAGGACGTGTCCGTCATCGACACCATCGTGAAGGGGATCAGGATCTCGTCCGGCGGCGGCGACGGCCAGAACGTCTGAGGCGCCCGGCGGGTCCGCCACGCGATGCGGCCGGGTGGGGCTCCCCTCCGCTCAAGGAGGAACCCCACCCGGCCGGTGGTGCGCGCCGCCCCCGTCCCCACGGTGCGGCGCGAGCAGGTCACCGTCCGGTCATCCCGGTGAACGGCGGCCTGGGTCTCAGGTCAGCCCGAGTGCGGGCAGCACGGCGGCCTCCACGAACCGCAGGAGGTAGCCCGCGTCGGCGTACTGGCCGTTGAGGACCGGCCGGACGCGCAGCACACCGAACATCATCGCGGGGACGAACTCCAGCGCCGGGTGCCCCTCGGGCACCTCGCCCCGGGCCACGCCCCGGGCGAGCATCTGCTCCAGCGCGGCGATCTCCGGGTGGACCAGCGCCTCGCGCAGCGCCTCGGCCAGCTCCTTGTCCGCCGTCACCGCGTGCCCCAGCGCCTGGAGCAGCTTGGTGTCCTTGCCGGACCAGTCGCCCGCGGCCCGCGCGGCCTGGCGCAGGTCCTCGGCGAGCGAGCCGGTGTCGATCCCGGCGAACCGGACCCGGCGGCTGGCCCGCAGGGCGGCCGCGACGAACTGGGGTTTGGTCTTCCACTGCCGGTAGAGCGTGGACTTGCTGCACCGGGTGCTGGCGGCGACGCCCTCCATGGTGACGGACTCGTACCCGCACTCGCGTATCTGCTCCAGCACCGCGTCGAAGAACTCCCGCTCACGCTCCGGCGTGATCTTGGAGCGGCGCGAGGCGACGACCGACTCCGGTCCCTCCGCGGCCTGCGACGTCATGCGGTGCTTCCCCTCACTCGTGTACGGCCGGTGCCCTCCTTCGGCACCGGAGTCCGGTCAGGCGCTTCTCGAGCGCCGTCCGAAACATGTCTCCAGTGTGTCGCACATCAATCGATACGCCAGTGTACCGGTACCCAAGCGTATCGGTACACTGGCGTATCGGAACGACAACGTATCGATGAGTGCTCCACGCACCACCGGCACACCGTCCACGCACCACCGTCACGCACCACCACGTCAGCGAAGGGGGCCGGGGGATGAACGCCCGCACCGAGCCTGCGGAGGCAGAAGCGGAGCCAGACGCTCCGAGCGCTCCGGACGCGACATCGCGCCCGCCGCTGCTGCGCGAGTTCCTGCTCGTCGCCGGGCTGTTCCTCGTCTACAAGCTCGGCCGCCAGCTGGCGACCGGCCACACCGCGAACGCCTTCCACAACGCCCACCGCGTCTGGGACCTGGAGCGGGCCGTACACCTGCCGCACGAGACCGCCGTACAGTCGGCGCTGCTGCACGGCGACACCCTCGTCCGCCTGGCGAACACCTACTACGCGACCGTCCACTTCCCGGCCACGCTCGCCTTCCTGGTCTGGCTCTATCTGCGCCGGCCCCTGCACTACATATGGGCGCGGCGGGTCCTCGCGGTCGTCACCACGGCGGCCCTCGTGCTGCCGTTCACGTTCCCGCTGGCCCCGCCGCGCATGCTGACCGGCACCGGCCTGGTCGACACCGCCCGGATCTACGGCCCCTCGGTGTACGGCCCGCCGTCCAGCGACCATCTGTCCAACCAGTTCGCGGCGATGCCCTCGCTGCACTTCGGCTGGGCGCTGATGGTGGCGATCGGGCTGATCGCGGCCACCCGGTCCCGCTGGCGCCCGCTGTGGCTGCTGCACCCGCTGATCACCCTGCTGGTCATCGTGGGCACGGCCAACCACTACTGGCTGGACGCGCTCGTCGCGACCGCCATGCTCGGTCTCACCCTCGCCGTCATCCGCCCGCCGCGCCGGACGCCCGGCACCGCCGGCCACGACAGCCGTGATCAGGGCACCCGTGGCCAGGACATCCCGCGCCGCCAGGTCCTGGTGGGGGCGGGCCGATGAACGCCCCCGCCCTGATCGCCGTCGCGCTGTCGCTGGTCTCGGCCGTCGCCTACGCCCTCGCCGCCGTCGCCCAGGAGCGCCTGGCCTCGCGCAGCGCGGGCACCGGCCTGCTGCGCCTGCTCGGCACGGGTGCCTGGTGGTCGTCGGTCGGTCTGAACGCGGCCGCCGCGCTGCTGCACGTCGTGGCTCTCCGGTACGGCCCGCTCACCGTCGTCCAGCCGCTGGGCGCGCTCACCCTGGTCGCGGCCGTCCCGCTGGGCGCCCGGGCGGCCGGGCGGCGGGTCAGCACGGCGGAGTGGCGCGGCACGGCGCTGACGCTGCTGGGGCTCGGCGCGCTGCTGGTCACCGCGTCGGGTCCGGCACCCGAGCGGGTGCTGAGCCTGCCCGAGGCGGTGGCGGTGGCCGGTACGACCGCGGCGCTGATCGGGCTGCTGTCCCGGCCCGGCGCCCGGCCGGGCCTCCGGCACGCGACCGCCTCCGGTATCGCCTCCGGGGTCGCTTCCGCGCTCACCCAGACGGTGACGGTGGCGGCCACCGACCGGTCCGGCCCGGTCCTGGGCGTCGAGGTCATCGTGGTCGCGGTGCTCGTCGCCGCCTTCGCGGTCGGCGGACTGCTGCTGTCCCAGACCGCGTACCGCGGCGGCCTCGGCGCCCCGCTGGCCCTGGTCACCCTCACCAACCCGACGGCGGCCGCGGTGATCGGGCTCACCCTGCTCGGGCAGGGCCTGCGGGGCGGCGCCGCCGGTGTGCTGCTGGCGCTGGCCGGGGCGGGCCTGGCCGCGTGGGGCGTGCTGCTGCTCACCCGGGTGTCGCCGCAGGCCGGGTACCCCGGCGACGAGACGGACGCGATGTACGACGGCCACGACGACGCCGACCACCCGGTGGCCGCGGTGCTGGCGCTGGAGCCGGAGACGGCCACGGCCGAGCCGGCGCTGGTGCCGCGCCAGCCGGAGCAGCCGGGACACCTCACGGCACTGTGAACGGTGCCGCGAGCGGCACGGTGGGCGAACAACGGCGGGAACAACGGCGGCGGCCGGTCCGCGCGCGTCTCGCGTGGACCGGCCGCCGTTGCCGTACTCCCCGTCCGCCCCCGTGCGGCGCCGCTCAGTTCCAGCCGCGCTGGTCCTGCTTGAGAGCGGTGTCGACGGTCAGGGCCGTCGCGACCACCAGGCTCAGCAGCGGCTCGGGCAGCTGGTAGTGGATCTGGAGGACGTAGTTGTCGGCGGTGGTGAACAGCGTCTTGGCGAGGCCTTCCCAGGTCTTGGTGATCCGGGCGACCTCGTTGTCCGCGTGGTCCACGATGGCGAAGTTCCAGGCCCGCCAGTTCTCCGCCTTGATCGCGCCGACCTGTTGGCCGCCCGCGTTCATGGCGAAGTTGATCTTTCCGATCATGTTCTGCTGGACGATCTCACCGACCTCGGAGCCGTCCGGGCGGGTCACCACGACCCGGGACTTGAAGATCTTCGCGGGCCGGGTCAGCAGCAGCTGCGGCCGGCCGTGGGCGTCGCGGATCTCCAGCTTGTGGGTCATGAACTGGTCCCAGCTGGAGACGAAGCGCAGGATCTTCTTCAGTACGCCCTGGCCGACCTCGGTGACCGAGCCGATCTCCCGGCCGTGCTGATCCATGACCTTGTACTCGTTGGTCACCTCGATCAGCTTGGCCTTCTGGTTCACCACCAGCACGGGCTCGGTGAACAGGGTGCCCCCGCCGGGACCGGCGGCCGCGATCCCGGCCTGCTGCTGCACCTGACGCTGCACCCTGGGGTCGGCGGCCTGCTGCTGCGGGATGTGAGCGGCGGCCTGCTGCGGCGCCTGGCCCTGCTGCGGCTGCTGGTTGGTGTGCTCGGTCCACTGGGCCCCGTCCCAGTAGCGAAGCGTCTGCGGAGCCCCGTGCGGATCGGGATACCAGCCTGCGGGGGTGTTCGATTGCGTGGTCACCGGGGCACACTACCCTGCCCTGACCGGTACCTGACCAGTCCGCACGGAGCCCTGTTCACCGCCCGTTCACCGGGTGGCGATGGCCGGGTCGCTGACGCCGGGCAGCCCGTTCTCGACATGGCCGGCGAAGCCGCGCAGATAGCCGGGGTCGGCCTCCGAGGTGACGGTCAGGTCGTACCAGCGCCGGCTCGCCGTGAGGTCGACGGTGTGCCGCACGGTGGCGCCGGAGCGCACGGACACCGTGCAGGACGGGCCGCCGTAGCCGTCGGCCACCTTCAGCCGCACCGTCCCGGACGTCCGGTTGGTGAAGGTGAGTTCCAGGTCGTCACCGCTGTGCCGGGCGGTGACCTCCGGGCCCGCGACCTTGTTCCGGCCCTTGAACAGGCGCAGGAAGCCGTTGGGGCCGTGCACCGCGAGGTCGTAGGAGCCGCCGGACCAGGCCGAGTTCCAGGTGTCGGAGAGGGTCTTGCCGGCCTCGGTGGTGTAGGTCCAGGGGCCGTCGGTGCGGTTGCCCGAGGTGACGAGGAAGGCCGCGCCCGCCTCCGCCCCGGAGGCGAAGGTGAGCGTGAACGTCCCGGCCCCGGTGTCCGCCGCACCGTCCACCAGCGGGGCGTACTTCAGCGGGCGGGTGGGGCGGCTGCCGCGCTCCTGCCGGGGCAGCGAGGGGTGGGCGGGCGGCTTGGGCACGTAGTCGGGGTGGCGGTCGCGGTCCGGCGGCGCGTAGCCGGCCGTGGACGGCAGCAGGGCCGGCCGGGTGTCCTTGCGGGAGAAGTCGAAGGCGCTGGTCAGGTCGCCGCAGATGGCCCGCCGCCAGGGCGAGATGTTCGGCTCGTGCACCCCGAAGCGGCGCTCGATGAACCGGATGACCGAGGTGTGGTCCAGGGTCTCGGAGCAGACGTAACCGCCCTTGCTCCACGGCGAGACGACCAGCATGGGCACGCGCTGGCCGAGGCCGTAGGGGCCGGCGACATGGCTCGCGTCCCCCTTGAACAGGTCGAGGGAGACGTCCACCGTCGACTTGCCCCGCGCGGCGGAGGCCGGCGGGAACGGCGGCAGGACGTGGTCGAAGAAGCCGTCGTTCTCGTCGTAGGTGAGGAACAGCGCGGTCTTGCCCCACACCTCGGGGTTGGCGGTCAGCGCGTCCAGGACCTGGGAGACGTACCAGGCGCCGTAGTTGGCGGGCCAGTTGGGGTGCTCGGTGAAGGCCTCGGGGGCGACGATCCAGGAGACCTGCGGCAGCGTGCCGGCCGTCACGTCCGCCTTCAGCCGGTCGAAGAAGCCCTCGCCCTTGGCGGCGTCGGTGCCGGTGCGGGCCTTGTCGTACAGCGGGTCGCCGGGCTTCGCGTCCCGGTACTGGTTGAAGTAGAGCAGCGAGTTGTCGCCGTAGTTGCCGCGGTAGGCGTCCTGGATCCAGCCCCAGCCGCCGTTCGCGTCGAGGCCGTCGCCGATGTCCTGGTAGATCTTCCAGGAGACGCCCGCCCGCTCCAGCCGCTCGGGGTACGTCGTCCAGCCGTACCCCTTCTCGTCGTTGCCGAGGACCGGACCGCCGCCCGTGCCGTCGTTGCCGACGTAGCCCGACCAGAGGTAGTAGCGGTTGGGGTCGGTGGAGCCCATGAAGGAGCAGTGGTAGGCGTCGCAGATGGTGAAGGCGTCCGCGAGCGCGTAGTGGAACGGGATGTCGTTCCGGGTCAGGTAGGCCATCGTCGTCGTCGACTTGGCCGGCACCCACTTGTCGTACGTGCCGTTGTCGAAGGCTGCGTGGGTGTCGTTCCAGCCGTGCGGCAGGTCCTGGATGAAGGCGAGGCCCAGGTCGTCGGCGTCCGGGTGGAAGGGCAGGATGTCCTTCGTGCCGTCGGACTGCTGCCAGACGGAGCGGCCGTTCTGTGTCACCGCACGCGGGTCGCCGAAGCCCCGGACCCCGTTGAGCGAGCCGAAGTAGTGGTCGAAGGAACGGTTCTCCTGCATCAGGACGACGATGTGCTCGACGTCTTCGAGCGTCCCGGTGCGGTAGTGGGCGGGCAGCGCGGCCGCGCGCTGGATGCTGCCGGACAGCGCCGTGAAGGCGCCGGTCGCCCCCGCTATCTGGAGGAAACGCCGCCGGTTGACTTCGGGCATGAGTGAGGGTCCTCTCGTCCTGACGTCGGTGGTGCCGCACGCCGTCGTGTGCCCGTCGCACGACGGGCGCATGACGGATTCTGCGCGGAGCGAGTGTTCCAAGAGCAACAAACGTCAGGGAAGGGGGTGGTGGCGCTCATGTGAAATCTCGGCGCGGGTCCGCGTGGCGCGGTGAAGGTGCCGGTGCGGCTCAGTCCTGGGCGGTGGGTACGACCGCCAGGTGCGCGGCGCCGCCCCGTGGCCGGCGCGGGCGGCGCACCGGCGCGGCGGTCCGGCGCGGGTCGCGCAGGACCATCGTCAGCCGCCGGTGGCCCAGCTCCCGCAGGGTCTGCGGGGTCTCCTCCACGATGCGGCACTCGGTGGGGCCCCGGCGCGGGTCCGGGTGGAGCAGCAGCCGTACGGCACCGTCGAGCCGGGTGCCGGACTCGCCGACGGCCCGGATCCAGTGCGGCAGCCCCTGCCGGTAGGCGGCCTCCATGATCGGGTCCTCGGCGATGTCGCGGCGGACCGACTGGAGTTCGTGGTCGTGGCCGTGGCTGTCCAGGGCCGACTTGAGGTGGGCCAGCATCGGCAGACACCAGCCGGACTCGTGCTCGCCGAGGACGTCCGCCGCGTCCGGGTGGAAGAGCACGAACCGCAGGAAGTTCTCCGTCGGCATGGCCGTCGGATGCGGGCGCACGCCGTGGAAGAGCGTCCCGAAGGCGCCGTTGGCCAGTGCGACGTTCCAGCGGTGGTCGACGACCAGCGACGGGAACGGCAAAGAGTCCAGCAGCAGGGCGTAGTCCCTCAGGTACGCCTGGGTCCCGAAGGTGTCGGAGGTCTCGGGGACGGGCCGCGGTACCGGCCGCTGCCCTCCTGCCTGATGTGCCATCGGGAGGTCACCCCTCTTGCCTCTGCGGCCTTCACGCGGCGATGCGATCCTGCTGCCCCGCCGCGATCCATGTCAACTATCGTGGCATTTCATGCCGGTTGACGGCTGAAATTCGCCACAGTTGTGGCGAGACCTGGATGCGGGTTCTCGGCACCGGCTACTCTCCGGGAAGTTCACGGCGAGCGCTTGCAAAGAACACGCACGCGTCCGAAGCCCTCGAGAAACGTAGGAGTTCTGTCGGTGACCGATGGCTACGAGGATCCGGGCGCCGCGGCGACCGCTCAGCTGCCGGCCGTCGTCGCCCGCGTCACCGCCCTCGCCGACCGGCTCGGCGTGCCGCAGGCCGAGGTCTTCGACACCGGCCGGCTCTCCCTCGCCTGCGGGGTGCCGGAGCCGGTGGTCAAGGCTCTGCTCAGCGGCCGGCCGGCGGGCGAACCGGATGTCCAGTCCCGCTTCCTGCAACGCCTGGACCTGCTGCGCCGTACCCGCATGAAGCCCAACGGCCGCAAGTACACCCAGCAGGAGATCGCCGACGGCGCGGGCATGTCCCGGCAGCAGGCCGGGGCCCTCATCAACGGCGACCGGCGGCCCACCATGGAGCACTGCGACGCGCTCCAGCGCTTCTTCCGGGTGCACGCCGGCTTCCTCACCGCGGAGGACCCCGAGGCGCTGGCGGGCGCGCTCCAGCGCACCGAGCAGGAACTGCTCCAGAAGCTCGCCGACCGCGAGCGGGCCGCCGCCGTGACCGCCGAGGACCCGCTGGAGCGGCTGCTCCAGGACCACGGGGTGCGCGGAATCGCCTGGCGGGCCGCGCAGTTGCCCACCGACCAGCACCGGGACAAGGTCGCCGAGTGGCTGGACATGCTCCTGGAGAGCGTCAAGCGGCCCGAGGCGTGAGCCGGGGGCGGAAGACCGACCTCGACCTCGTCCTCGCGCTCCCGGCGCGTTTTCACCTCCGCTGAGCGGGCGAACCGGCGTGGGCCCGGGCGGCGTTGTCAGTGGCGGGCGGCAAGCTGGACCTGTGCGCCGTACGACACGGCGCGCGGCGCCAGCAGGGCGCGTGACCATGACGTCCACTCGGGGAGAGCCGACCGATGCCGACCGTCGTACTGACCGACCGTGAACGCACCGCTGTCCAGGCCTATCTGCGGCTGCTGCACACGGTGCGCGCCGCCCTCGACGGGCCACCGGGGAGCGAGGGGCCCGTCGTCGTGCCGCCTGCGGTGCTCGCCGAGGCGGACAGGGCCCTCGCCCGGGCGGGCCTCACGGGCACCGAGGAGGAGTTCTTCCGCCTGCTGCGCGCCTGGTGCCCGCCCGTCTGACCCCCGGGCACCGCGTCAGGAGTGCGGTACGACGACGGTGGTCATCACCACCTCGCCCCGCACCGCCCACCGGCCCTCGAAGGTCTGAAGACGCCGTCCGCCGACCAGCGGACCGGGGACGAGGAGTTCCGCGCGCAGCGTGCCGCTGGACTCGCCGCCGGGGCCGGAGTGCAGGGTGATGTCGGCCTCGGAGAAGTCGAGCCACTGCTGGGTGAGGGGGTACCAGGCCTTGTAGACGGACTCCTTGGCGCTGAACAGGATCCGGTCCCAGTGCACGGCGGGCCACCGGCCGGCGAGCCGGGCGAGCCGCTCGCTCTCGGCGCGCAGGAACACGGAGGGGCCGACGCCGTCCGGGAGCGGCCCGTGCGGCTCGGCGTCGATGCCGAGGGAGGCCAGGTCGGTGGCGCGGACCAGTGCGGCGGCGCAGTAGCCGTCGCAGTGGGTCATGCTGCCGATGAGGCCGTCCGGCCAGCGCGGCGCGCCCCGCTCACCGCTGAGGACCGGCTGGGCGGGCACTCCGAGCTTCTCCATGGCCTCGCGGGCGCAGCCCCGTACGGCGGCGAACTCGCGGCGGCGCTTGTCCACCGCGCGGGCGACCAGCTGCGCCTCCTGCGGGTAGAGCGGGGACTCCCACAGCGGGTCGTCACGGTGTGCCTCCACGGCCACGACCGACTCCGGGAGCAGCTCCTCGATCACCTGCTTCGACCTCCAGCGGCAGGACGCGGCGCAGCCTTCCCGGGGGTTCCGGACGCTTGCGCCATTCACGGGGGTATCCCACCGAGACCTCCAGGAAGCGGACTCCGTCGTGCCAGGTGGTGCGGGGGATGTGGAGATGGCCGTAGACCATGGTCGCGACCCGGAACCGGCGGTGCCAGTCGGCGGTCAGCGTGGTGCCGCACCACATGGCGAACTCGGGGTGCCACAGGACCTCGGTGGGGTGCCGGTCCAGCGGATAGTGGGCCGCCAGCACGGTCGGCATGTCCGGGGGCAGCTCGGCGAGCCTGCGCTCGGTCTCGGCGACCCGGGCCCGGCACCACGCCTCGCGGCTCGGGTAGGGGTCGGGGTGCAGCAGGTACTCGTCGCTGCACACGATGCCGGTGCTCTCCGCGTAGGCCAGGCCCTGTTCCTTGGTGGTGCAGCCGGCGGGCAGGAAGGAGTAGTCGTACAGCAGGAAGAGCGGGGCGACGACGACCGGGCCGCCGGGGCCGTGCCACACCGGGTAGGGGTCCTCCGGGGTGACCACGCCGAGGTCGCGGCACATCTCGACCAGGAGTTCGTAGCGGGCGACGCCGCGCAGCGTGACGGTGTCCTTCGGGTGGGTCCACAGGTCGTGGTTGCCGGGGGCCCACAGCACCTTGCGGAAGCGGCCGGCGAGCGTGCTGAGGGTCCAGCGGATGTCGGCGACGGTCTCCGCGATGTCACCGGCGACGATCAGCCAGTCCTCGTCGCTGGTGGGGTGCATCTCCTCGACCAGGGTCCGGTTCTCCGGATAGGAGATGTGCAGATCGCTGATGGCCAGCAGCTGTCCGGCCCCGGCCGTCGACTCCACCCCGCGCCCCTTCCGATCACCAGCACGCCGAGTCCACAAGAACACATATCCGGACAGGGGACAAGGGGCCACCTGGCGGCCTGTCAGCTTCCTGCCCCGCCGAGCGGTGCCGCCCCGCCGAGGGGTACGGGACCGGCCCGTACGGCGCCGTGCGGAGCGCCCCGCGCACCTCCCCGGCGCAGTGTGCCGAGCGCGCGCGGCCGGCGTGCGACGAGCGCCGGCGGGCCGTGCGGGGCATCCGGGAAATCCGTAACACCCGCGTTGCACGCGGGGCCTCCGGCACGCCGTATGATCGCCCCGACACCGAAGCCCTCACTTCCCTTCTTGCAAGGGCTGTTTGGTGACCCTTCCTTCCTCCTGCCCGGGCACGGGCCGCCGAGCCCTGCCCGCACACCCGAAAGGCGGCCCGTATGTTCTCTCGCGTACGCGTATGGCTCAACCGCACGTACGCGGAGAACGTCTTCTTCATGGATCAGCTGCGGAGAAATCCCAGCGATCGCGCGGTGGAGATCCATGCGACGCACGGCGACCCCGACTCCCCCGTGCTGGCCGCCGCCGACACCGCCGACCTGGAGCCGGAGGGCCTGTCCCCGGCCGGCTATGTCGAGTACGCCCTCGACCAGTGCGCGCGCCGTGGCATCGACGTCTTCGTGCCGCGCCTGCACCAGGACGCGGTCGTGGCACACCGCGCGGAGTTCGAGGCGGCGGGTACGGCGCTGCTGGCACCGACGCCCCAGGCGGTGGCGGTGTTCGAGGACAAGGCGACCGCGTACGAGGCGGTCGGCGCGGTCGGGGTGCCGGTGCCGCCGTGGTGGCGGGTCCGGTCGGCGGACCAACTCCTCGTCGCGGTGGAGGAGTTGGAGGCCGCCGGGCACAAGGCGTGCTTCAAGCCGGCGGCCGGTGCGGGCGGGGTCGGCTTCCGGGTGATCACCCGCGCGCCCTTCTCGCTCGCCCACCTCGACGGCTTCCCGGGGCCGTATGTGCAGCTGGACCTGGTTCTGGAGGCGCTGCGGCGGGCCGAGGGGCCCGTGGACTGGCTGGTGATGCCGCGCCTGGAGCAGCCGGAGGTGTCCGTGGACTGCCTGACCGGGCCCGACAACCGGGTGCGGATGGCGATCGGCCGTACCAAGAACGGCCGCCGCCGGGGCTTCACCCTGGACGAGCGGTGGCTGGAGCCGGCCCGGACGATCGCGGAGGGCTTCGGGCTGCACTACCTGTCCAACATCCAGTTCCGGATGTTCGGTGACCGCCCGGTGCTGCTCGACGTCAACACCCGGGCCGCCGGCGGCCTGCACCAGCTGTCGCTCTGCGGGGTGAACGCGCCCTGGGCCGCGGTGCAGCTGGCGCTGGGCGAGGACCCCGGTCCGGTCGAACCGCCGTTCCTCGGTGCGGACTACACGGTGGTGTCGGGACCGCGCCCGCTGCTGCCCACGCCGCTGCCGCGGCAGCGGACCGAGGAGGCCGGCCCGGCGGTACCGGCGGCCCCCGTCGCGCTGCCCGCGCAGCCGGCCGGAGCGGCGGCCCAGGCGCTGCCGCTCTAGACCCCCGGCCGGGCAGCGGGAATGACGGCGGCCGGCCGGGTCAGCGGGCCACGGCCAGCCGCAGCGTCCGCACCTCGAACGGGCGCAGGGTCACCGGTACGGCGTTCCCGTCGGATGGTGCCGGGCCGAGCGGCCGTTCCAGCAGGTCGGTGGTCTCGGCCCCGGCCAGCGGGAACCCGGTGTGCAGCACTCCGCTCGCGCGGCCGCCCCGGGACTCGTAGAGCCGGACCACCACGTCCCCGGAGCCGTCGTCGGCGAGCTTGACCGCCTCCACGGTCACGCCCTCCCCCACGACGGAGACGACGGGTGCGGGCGCGCCCGTAGCGTCCGCCGTGCGCAGCGGGAGGTTGAGGGCGTAGCCCTCGGCGACCGCGTCCTCGATGCTCGCGCCGGGCAGCAGCGCGTAGCTGAGGCGGTGCCGGCCCTGGTCGGCCTCGGGGTCGGGGATGCGCGGGGCACGGACCAGGCTGAGCCGGACCGTGGTGGTCGTACCCCCGTCCTCGCGGACGGTGCGGGTGACGTCGTGGCCGTAGGTGGAGTCGTTGACGACGGCGACGCCGTAGCCGGGCTCGGCGATGTGCACCCAGCGGTGGCAGGGGACCTCGAAGCGCGCCGCCTCCCAGCTGGTGTTGGTGTGGGTGGGGCGCTGGACATGCCCGAACTGGATCTCGGCGCTGGAGTGCGCGGCCCGGACGTCCACCGGGAAACCGGCCTTGAGGATCTTCTCGGTCTCGTGCCAGTCGATGTCCGTCTCGAAGTCGATGCGCGCGCTGCCCGCCCGGACGGTGATCGTCTGGGTGATCCGGGAGCCCTTGCCGAAGGCGCGGACGACCCGGACGGCGCCCACCAGCGGGGTGTCCTCGACGACGGTGACCGGCTCCGTCTCCAGCAGGTCGGTGTAGCGGTTGCGGTAGTGCTGGTCGATGTCCCAGGCGTCCCAGTGGTTGGGCAGATCGGTGTGCAGGCGCAGGAGGTTGCCGGGGCCCGCCAGGACCTCGCGGCCGGCCCGCAGGTCGTACACGGACGACAGGGTGCCGTCGGCCGCCACCCGCACCCGGACGATCCCGTTGTCGAGGACGTTCCCGCGCACCGTCACCGGGTGCGGGGGCTCGGCGGCGGTGAGGGGCGCGGAGCCGTTCGCGGGCACCCGTACGTACACCGGTGCGCCGTCGGCCGTACGGATCACCTCGGCGCGGTCCCGGGGGCTCGTGTTGAAGACGTGCGGGGCGCCGGGGCCGAGGGCGGCGATCGCCTCGGCCGTCAGCGTCTCGAGCTCCGCGGCCACCCGGGCGTACTCGGCCTCCGCCTCCCGGTGCACCCAGGCGATGGAGGAGCCCGGCAGGATGTCGTGGAACTGGTGCAGCAGGACCGTCTTCCACAGCCGGTCCAGCCGCTCGTGGGGGTAGCTGTAGCCGGGGGCGTGCAGGGCGGCCGTGGTGGCCCACAACTCGGTCTCGCGCAGCAGGTGTTCGCAGCGCCGGTTGCCCTGCTTGGTGCGGGCCTGGGTGGTGTAGGTGGCGCGGTGCAGCTCCAGGTACAGCTCGCCGGCCCAGACCGGCGCGTTCGGGTACTCGGCGCGGGCCTTGGCGAAGAAGGCGTCGGGGTGCTCGATCTCGACCCTGGGCGAGCCTTCCAGGTCGCGCAGCCGCCGGGCCCGTTCCATGATCTCCCGGGTGGGTCCGCCGCCGCCGTCGCCCCAGCCGAAGGGGGCGAGGGAGCGGGTGGCGCCGCCCTTCTCGGCGTAGTTGCGCACGGCCCGGGACATCTCCTCGCCGCTGAAGCGGGCGTTGTAGGTGTCGATGGGCGGGAAGTGGGTGAAGATCCGGGTGCCGTCGATCCCCTCCCACCAGAAGGTGTGGTGCGGGAAGCGGTTCGTCTGGTTCCAGGAGATCTTCTGGGTGAGGAACCACTCGTTGCCGGCGAGCTTGGCGAGCTGCGGGTAGGCGGCGTTGTAGCCGAAGGAGTCCGGCAGCCACACGCCCTTGGTCTCGATGCCGAAGTGCTCGATGAAGAACCGTTTGCCGTGCACGAACTGGCGGGCGAGCGCCTCACCGCCGGGCAGATTGCCGTCGGCCTCCACCCACATGCCGCCGACCGGTGCCCACTGGCCCCTGGCCACCGCCTTCTTGATCCGCTCCCACACCGGCGGGCAGGTGTCCCGCACCCAGGCGTACTGCTGGGCCTGGGAGCAGGCGAAGACGAAGTCCTCGTACTCGTCGGCCAGGGCGGTGACGTTGGCGAAGGTCCGGGCGGTCTTGCGCTTGGTCTCCCGGACCGGCCACAGCCAGGCGGAGTCGATGTGCGCGTGGCCGACGCCGGACAGGATGTGCGCGCTGGCGTGGGCGGGCCGGGCCAGCGCCGGGCGCAGGGCCTCGCGTACGGCGGCTGCGGAGCCGGAGACGTCGTCCAGGTCGAGCAGGTCCATGGCCCGGTCCAGGGCGTGCATGATCTCGTGCCGGCGCGGGTCGTGCTCGCCCAGCTCCCGCATCAGTTCGCGCAGCACCTGGAGGTCCAGGTCGAGATGGAACACCTGCTCGTCGAGCACGGCCAGGTCGGCGCGGCGGAAGGTGTACAGGGGCCGGTCGCCGGCCGTCCGGATGTCGCCGAGCGGGGTCGGGCGGGCGAAGCCGTCGGCCAGGATGTCCGGGTTGGACGCGGCCTCCACCAGGTAGTCGACCGTCTCCCCGCCCACCGCCGGACGCGCCACCGGCACGTACTGGTTGAGCGGGTTGACCGCCTTCAGCGGGGTGCCGTCGGCGCGGTGCACCAGGGCCTCGGCCTGGTTGCCGGGCCAGTCGGTGGTGAACCCGAGGTCGATGACCGCCTCGACGCGCAGACCGGCCCAGTCGGCGGGGACCCGGCCGCGCATCCGGAACCAGGTCGTGCCCCAGGGCGGTCCCCACGGGGTGCCCATGGCGAACGGCCGGTACCCGGCGGCCGCGGCCTCGGCGAACGGCACCGGCTCGCCCGGCGCCTGCCAGGCCTGGACCTCCAGGGGGACGGTGGCGGCGTGGATCGCGGGCTTGATGCGCTGGGTGTGCAGGCGTTCCACGCGCCCTTCGATCCGGGGGCGTTCGTCGTGCATGAGGTCTCCAGGGGAAACGGAGGCGGGGAGGCGGGACAGAAAGCGCTTACATCATGCCTGTGTCCGAGGGGCGCCCGGGGTGAGGGGGCGCGTATCGGAGCGGGGTGTCTGCCGGCGGGGCTCTTACGTGAGGGAGCGGAGGCTCTTACTTGAGGTAGGCGAGTCCAGGATGGACCTCGATGTAGTCCTCCACCAGCCTGCGGGCGACGGTGACGGAGTCCACCAGCGGATGCAGTGCGAACGCCTTGACGGCGGTGGCCCGGGAACCGGACTCGGCGGCGGCGAGCACCTCGCGCTCGACGGCCTTGACCGCGCACACCAGCCCGGTGGCGTGGCCGGGCAGCGGTGCGGCGGCGAGCGGCTGGGCACCGCTCGCGTCGACCAGGCAGGGCACTTCGATGACCGCGTCGGCGTCGAGGGCGGCCAGGGTGGAGCGGTTGCGCACGTTGAGGATCAGGGTGGCGCGTTCGTTCCGGGCGATGGCCCGCATCAGGGCGAGGGCGACCTTCTCGTAGCCGCCGGAGAGGTCGTCCGCCTCGCGCTCGCCGGCCCCGGCGCTCTCCCGGTTCTCGGCCATGTAGGTCGCCTCGCGCTCGGCGCGGGTGCGGTCCCAGGCGCGCAGCGCGGAGCCGCCGGGGGTGCCGGCCTCGGTGTAGAAGCGGGCCTGCTGGTGGTGCAGGAAGGCACCGCGGGTCTGCTCGGCCTCCTGGTAGGCGCGGACGGTGTCCCGGGTGAAGTAGTAGTAGTGCAAGTACTCGTTGGGGATCGCGCCGAGCGACTGGAGCCAGTCGGCGCCGAAGAGCCTGCCCTCCTCGAAGGAGCCGAGCAGTGCCGGGTCGGCGAGCAGACGCGGCAGCTCGTCACGGCCGGCGACACGCAGCCCGCGGACCCAGCCGAGGTGGTTGAGGCCGACGTAGTCGACATAGGCCGCCGCCGGGTCGGCGCCGAGCACCCGGGCGATACGGCGGCCGAGGCCGACCGGCGAGTCGCAGATGCCGATGACCCGGTCGCCGAGGTAGCGGGACATGGCCTCGGTGACCAGGCCGGACGGGTTGGTGAAGTTGATGACCCAGGCGTCGGGGGCGAGCCGGGCCACGCGCCGGGCGATGTCGACGGCGACGGGTACGGTGCGCAGGCCGTAGGCGATGCCGCCGGCGCCCACGGTCTCCTGGCCGAGGACGCCGTGCGCGAGCGCGACCCGCTCGTCGTTCGCCCTGCCCTCCAGGCCGCCGACGCGGATCGCGGAGAAGACGAAGTCGGCGCCGGCGAGGGCCTCGTCGAGATCGGTGGTGGCGGTCACCCGCGGGGCGTCAGGGAGGCCGGCGGCCTGTTCGTCCAGCACCCGGCTCACCGCGTACAGCCGGCGGTCGTCCAGGTCGTGCAGGACGACCTCGGTGATCCGGCCCTCGCCGCGGTCGGTGAGCAGCGCGCCGTACACCAGCGGCACCCGGAATCCGCCGCCTCCCAGAATTGTCAGCCTCACCTCAGCACCCTTCCCGAGTCCCCGGGAACGCTACCCGCCGTTTCCGATCATTCCACGCTCGGATCACCGGCCCGGCTCGGCGGGGCGCTCAGTCGAGGCAGAACTCGTTGCCCTCGACGTCCTGCATCACGATGCACGACTCGTTCTCCTCGTCGGCGGGCAGCAGGCGCACGCGGGTGGCGCCGAGCGCGACCAGCCGGGCGCACTCGGCCTCGAGCGTGGCGAGGCGCTCCGCGCCCACGAGCCCGGTGCCGGCGCGCACATCGAGATGCACCCGGTTCTTGACGACCTTGCCCTCGGGCACGCGCTGGAAGAACAGCCGCGGACCCACGCCGGTGGGGTCACTGCACGCGAACCAGGCACCCTGCTGCTCGGGCGGCAGGGAACGGTTGTAGTCGTCCCAGGTCGCGAACCCGTCCGGGACCGGCGGGGCGACGTACCCCAGCACCTCGCACCAGAAGCGGGCGACGCGCTCGGGTTCGGCGCAGTCGAAGGTGACCTGGAACTGCTTGACCGATGCCATCCGGCCACCGTAGCAGGGGGCTCGGAGCGGGCTCGGCGCCAACTGCCGGGCAGGCGGCGCGGTCTGCGCGGGTACGGGTGGCTTCATCCGGTGAACTTCCGTGGCTCGTACGGAGTTTGGTTGCTTCAAGGCTTGACGGCCGGGGGCCCGGGGAGCACATTGGCGGCACCGTGAGAGCGCTCTCAGGGAAATGCCGGGAGCGCTCTCAGCAACCCCCCGCACAGTCCCCCGTACCCGAGAGGCCTCCCCCATGAGCGCATCCTCCGGCACACCCAGACCCCGCCCGCTGCGGCGCACGCTCCTCGCCGTCGTCGCGACGCTCGGCCTGGCCGCGGCCGCCGCGACGGCCGCCACCGCACCCGCCGACGCCTCCGCCCCCGCGCCCCCGTCCGGCTGGAACCAGGTCTTCCTGGACGACTTCAACGGCGCGGCCGGCTCCGGCGTCAACACCTCCAACTGGCAGTACGACACCGGGACGTCGTACCCGGGCGGAGCCGGCAACTGGGGCACCGGCGAGGTCGAGTCGATGACCTCCAGCACCAGCAACGTCTCCCTGGACGGCAACGGCAACCTGCTCATCACCCCGCGCCGGGACGCCTCCGGCAACTGGACCTCCGGCCGGATCGAGACCACCCGCACCGACTTCCAGCCCCCGGCGGGCGGCAAGCTGCGGGTCGAGGCCCGCATCCAGATGCCGAACGTGACCGGTGACGCGGCCGCCGGCTACTGGCCCGCCTTCTGGATGCTGGGCGCGCCGTTCCGGGGCAACTACCAGAACTGGCCGAGCGTCGGCGAGCTGGACATCATGGAGAACGTCCAGGGCCTGAACAAGACCTGGGCCACCATGCACTGCGGCACCAACCCGGGCGGCCCGTGCAACGAGACGTCCGGACTGGGCAATTCCACCGCCTGTCCGGGCAGCACCTGCCAGTCGGGATTCCACACGTACACCATGGAGTGGGACCGATCGGTGAGCCCCGAGGCGATCCGCTTCTACGTCGACGGGGTGAACTACCAGACCGTCACCGCGGCCCAGATGGACGCGACCACCTGGGCCAACGCCACGAACCACGGCTTCTTCGTCATCCTGAACGTGGCGATGGGCGGCGGCTTCCCGGGGGCGTTCGGCGGTGGCCCGACCGGCGCGACGGAATCCGGCCACCCGATGGTCGTGGACTATGTGCAGGTGCTGTCGTCCGGCGGGAGCGGCGGCACCACTCCCCCGCCCTCCGGCGGCCGGGACGCCTACAGCCCCATCCAGGCCGAGTCGTACGACGGCCAGTCCGGCCTCGGCACCGAGACCACGACCGACACCGGCGGCGGCCAGGACGTCGCCTACGTCTCGAACGGTGACTGGGCGCTGTACAAGGGCGTGAAATTCGGCTCCACGGCGGCCACCCAGTTCTACGCGCGGGTCGCCAGCGGTGCCGCGTCCGGGGTCAGCGGCCTGGTCCAGGTGCGCCTGGACAGCGCCACCAGCACCCCGGTCGGCAGCTTCGCCGTCGCCAACACGGGCGGCTGGCAGTCCTGGCGGACGGTCCCGGCCAACATCGGCGCGGTGACCGGCACCCACGATGTGTACCTGACCTTCTCCAGCGGCCAGCCGTCCGACTTCGTGAACGTCAACTGGTTCGACTTCGGCCACTGACGAGGCCACTGACGAGGCCACTGACGATCCGGCACCGAGGGCCGGCCGCGCGATCGCGGCCGGCCTTCGGCGTGCCCCTCGCCGGGCGTCTCAGCGCAGTTCCGCGCGGAATGCCACCGGGGTCTGTCCGGTGTGCAGGTGGAAGTACTTGGAGAAGTTGGCCGCGTCGGGGAAGCCGACGGCCGCTCCGACGCGGCCGATCGGCAGGTCCGTGTGGGCGAGCAGGCGCTTGGCCTCCAGGACGACGCGCTTGTCGATGAAGCCCTTGGGGGTCTCGCCGGTGGCGGCGCGGACCGCGCGGACCAGGGTGCGACGGGAGTAGCCGAGGGCGTCGGCGTAGGCGCTGACGCTGTGGTTGACCGCGAAGTCCTGCTCGACGGCGTCGCGGAACCGGGTGAAGGTGCTGTCGGGGTGCTGCCGCGAGGCCTCCGGGGAGCTGGCCGCGAGATGGGCGAGGCGCAGCAGGAACGCGGTCAGGGTGTGCCGCAGCACGGCCGTGTGCAGGCTGAGCGGGAGCGTGCTGGTGTCCTCGTACTCGCGGCACAGCTGGCCGAGGGCCGCCTGGAGCGCGGTGAGCTGGGCGGGGTCGGGGTGCAGCAGCGGCGGGAGGTCGTAGCGGTACAGGCCGGTGGCCTCGACGGTGGCGCGGGGCAGGAAGCCGGGCTGCATGGTGAGGACCGTTCCGCGGTACACGCTCTCCCGGGAGAAGCGGTGGACCTGTCCGGGGCGGATCCACAGCAGGTCGCCGGCGTCCGCCTCGTACTCGGCGAAGTCGACCATGTGCCGCACCGGCCCGTCGGTGAAGAGCATGACGACGTGGAAGTCGATGCGGTGGACGCGGTCGAGGGGGGCGTCGGCGTGCCAGGTGCGACCGGTCCCCATCGGTCCGATCTGCATGCCGACACCGCCGACGGCCAGCTCGGCGGGGAAGGGGAAGGTCCTGATGACGTCGCCGTCCCCGGCGCTGTCACCGCCCGTCGCACTGCCGTCGGCTTGTGGCGTTCTGTCAGCCATGTCCTGTTCGCGCCGTCCCTGTTCCCTGATCGCTGTCCCAGATTCACCACAGACTGACACACCCCGACCTTCCCTCGAAAAAGTCAGACTTTTAAGTTTGAACGCGTCCGAGCAGCCTTCCCGCACTGAACGAGGACTTCTTGAAGATGAGCACGCAGACTTCCGACGGTTTCGAGTGGACCGACCTGGACCGGCGTGCCGTGGACACGGCCCGTCTGCTGGCCGCCGACGCGGTGCAGAAGGTCGGCAACGGCCACCCGGGCACCGCGATGAGCCTGGCGCCTGCCGCGTACACGATCTTTCAGAAGGTGATGCGTCATGATCCGGCCGACCCGGAGTGGGCCGGCCGTGACCGCTTCGTGCTGTCCCCCGGCCACACCTCGCTGACCCTCTACACGCAGCTGTTCCTGGCCGGGTACGAGCTGGAGCTGGACGACCTGAAGGCCTTCCGGACGCAGGGCTCGAAGACGCCGGGCCACCCGGAGTACGGGCACACCGCCGGGGTCGAGACCACCACGGGTCCGCTCGGCCAGGGTGTCGCCAACGCGGTCGGCATGGCGATGGCGGCCCGCTACGAGCGCGGCCTGTTCGATCCGGAGGCCCCCGCGGGCACCTCCCCCTTCGACCACACCGTCTGGGCGATCGTCTCGGACGGCGACCTGGAGGAGGGCGTCTCCGCCGAGGCCTCCTCGCTGGCCGGCCATCAGAAGCTCGGCAACCTGGTCTTCCTCTACGACGACAACCACATCTCCATCGAGGGCGACACGGCGACCGCCTTCTCGGAGGACGTGCTGAAGCGGTACGAGGCCTACGGCTGGCACACCCAGCGCATCGAGCCCACCCCCGAGGGCGACGTGGACGTACGGGCCCTGCACGCGGCGCTGAAGGCCGCGCAGGCGGAGACCGAGCGGCCGTCGATCATCGCGATGCGCACGATCATCGCCTGGCCGGCCCCGAACGCGCAGAACACCGAGGCCTCCCACGGCTCGGCGCTCGGCGCGGAGGAGATCGCCGCCACCAAGCGCGTGCTCGGCTTCGACCCCGAGCAGACCTTCCAGGTCGAGGACGAGGTCATCGCCCACACCCGGCGGGCCCTGGACCGGGGTGCCGAGGCGCACGCGGCCTGGGAGAAGCGGATCGCCGAGTGGCGCACGGCCCAGCCGGCGCGGGCCGAGCTGTTCGACCGCGTCAGCAAGGGCGAGCTGCCCGCCGGCTGGGAGGACGCGCTGCCCGTCTTCGAGGAGGGCCGGTCCGTCGCCACCCGTGCCGCCTCCGGCAAGGTGCTCCAGGCGCTCGGCCCGGTGATCCCCGAGCTGTGGGGCGGCTCCGCCGACCTCGCCGGGTCGAACAACACCACCATCGACAAGGCCAGCTCCTTCCTGCCGAAGGGCAACCCGCTGCCGGAGGCCGACCCGTACGGCCGTACCGTCCACTTCGGCATCCGCGAGTTCTCCATGGCCGCGGAGATGAACGGCATCGCCCTGCACGGCAACACCCGGATCTACGGCGGCACCTTCCTGGTGTTCTCCGACTACATGCGCAACGCGGTGCGGATGGCGGCGCTGATGCAGCTGCCGGTGACGTACGTGTGGACGCACGACTCCATCGGTCTGGGCGAGGACGGCCCGACCCACCAGCCGGTGGAGCACCTGGCCTCGCTGCGCGCCATCCCGGGCCTGAACGTCGTCCGCCCGGCCGACGCCAACGAGACCGCGATCGCCTGGGCCGAGATCCTGAAGAGGCACGCCACCGACCCCGCCCCGCACGGGCTCGCGCTCACCCGCCAGGGCGTGCCGGTCTACGCGCCGAACGCCGACGCGGCCAAGGGCGGCTATGTGCTGCGCGAGTCCTCGACGGAGGTCCCAGAGGTGATCATCATCGCGACGGGCTCCGAGGTGCAGCTGGCCGTGGCCGCCCGCGAGCTGCTGGAGGCCGAGGGCACGGGCACCCGCGTGGTGTCGATGCCGTCGGTGGAGTGGTTCGAGGAGCAGCCCCGCGCGTACCGCGAGAGCGTGCTGCCGCCCGCCGTGAAGGCCCGGGTCGCGGTGGAGGCCGGGATCGGCCTGACCTGGTACCGGTACGTGGGTGACGCGGGGCGGATCGTCTCGCTCGAACACTTCGGTGCCTCCGCCGACGCCACGACCCTCTTCACCGAGTTCGGCTTCACCCCCGAGAACGTCGCCGCCACGGCCCGCGAGTCGCTCGCCGCCGCGCGCGCCTGACCCCGACGCCCGACTCCTTCCCGAGAGAAAGAAAGAAAGACGATCACTGTGACCGAAGCAATCGCGACCCCGGGAGCCCTCAAGCGCCTCGCCGACGAGGGCGTGTCGATCTGGCTCGACGACCTGTCGCGCAAGCGGATCACCTCGGGCGGCCTCGCCGAGCTGGTGGCGAACGGAAGCGCCGTCGGCGTCACCACCAACCCCTCGATCTTCCAGGCCGCCATTGGCTCCGGCGAGGGGTACGAGGAGCAGCTCACCGACCTCGCCGTACGCGGTGTGACGGTGGACGAGGCCGTGCGGATGATGACGACCGCCGACGTGCGCGCCGCCGCGGACATCCTGCGCCCGGTGTACGACCGCACGGACGGCCGCGACGGCCGGGTCTCCATCGAGGTCGACCCGCGTCTTGCCCACGACACCCGGGCGACCGTCGCCGAGGCCAAGCAGCTGGCCTGGCTGGTCGACCGCCCCAACGTGATGATCAAGATCCCGGCGACCGAGGCGGGCCTGCCGGCGATCACCGAGGTCATCGGCCTCGGCATCAGCGTCAACGTCACGCTGATCTTCTCCCTGGAGCGCTACCGCGCGGTCATGGACGCCTACCTGGCCGGTCTGGAGAAGGCCCGGGAGCGCGGCCTGGACCTGTCGCTGATCCACTCCGTGGCGTCCTTCTTCGTCTCCCGGGTCGACTCCGAGATCGACAAGCGTCTGGACGGCATCGGCACCGACGAGGCCCTCGCCCTCAAGGGCCGCGCGGCCCTCGCCAACGCCCGGCTCGCCTACGAGGCCTACGAGGAGGTCTTCGGCTCCGCGCGGTGGCTGGCGCTGGCCGGGGCGAAGGCGAACAAGCAGCGTCCGCTGTGGGCGTCCACCGGGGTGAAGGATCCCGCGTACAAGGACACTCTGTACGTGGACGAACTGGTCGCGCCGGGCACCGTCAACACCATGCCGGAGGCCACGCTGAACGCCGTCGCCGACCACGGCGAGATCACCGGTGACACGGTCACCGGCGGCTATGCGCAGGCCCGCGCCGACCTGGCCGCCGTCGAGCGGCTCGGCATCTCCTACGACGAGGTCGTCCAGCAGCTGGAGGACGAGGGCGTCGCCAAGTTCGAGGTGGCCTGGCAGGACCTGCTGGACGCCGTCACGACGTCCCTGAAGAGCAAGGGAGCTGACGCCCGATGACCGACAACGCATCCGCAGCCCAGGCGGCGCCCGAGGAGGTGCGCGTACCGGTTCTCCCGGCCGCCGACTGGGTCAACCCGCTCCGGGACGCCCGCGACCGCCGGCTGCCGCGCATCGCCGGCCCGTCCGGGCTGGTCATCTTCGGTGTGACCGGTGACCTGTCCCGCAAGAAGCTGATGCCGGCCGTGTACGACCTGGCCAACCGCGGTCTGCTGCCGCCGGGCTTCTCCCTGGTCGGCTTCGCCCGCCGGGAGTGGGAGGACCAGGACTTCGCGCAGGTCGTCCACGACTCCGTGCGCGAGCACTCCCGCACCCCCTTCCGCGAGGAGGTGTGGCAGCAGCTCGCCGAGGGCATGCGGTTCATCCCCGGCGACTTCGACGACGACACCGCGTTCAAGCAGCTCAAGGACGCCGTCGAGGAGCTGGACGCCTCCCGCGGCACCGGCGGCAACTTCGCGTTCTACCTCTCGGTGCCGCCGAAGTTCTTCCCGAAGGTCGTGCAGCAGCTGAAGAAGCACGGCCTGGCCACTCCGCCCGAGGGCTCCTGGCGGCGCGCGGTCATCGAGAAGCCCTTCGGCCACGACCTCGCCAGCGCCCGCGAGCTGAACGCGATCGTGCACGACGTGTTCGAGCCGGACCAGGTGTTCCGGATCGACCACTACCTGGGCAAGGAGACCGTCCAGAACATCCTGGCGCTGCGCTTCGCCAACCAGATGTACGAGCCGATCTGGAACCGGTCGTACGTCGACCATGTGCAGATCACCATGGCCGAGGACATCGGCATCGGCGGCCGCGCCGGCTACTACGACGGCATCGGCGCCGCCCGTGACGTCATCCAGAACCACCTGCTCCAGCTGCTCGCGCTGACCGCAATGGAGGAGCCCATCGCGTTCGACGCGGAGGCGCTGCTCACCGAGAAGCTGAAGGTGCTGAAGTCGGTGCGGCTGCCCGAGGACCTGGGCGGGCACACCGTGCGCGGGCAGTACGCGGGCGGCTGGCAGGGCGGCGAGAAGGTCCTCGGCTACCTCGAGGAGGACGGCATCGACCCGAAGTCGAAGACCGACACCTTCGCGGCGATCAAGCTGGGCATCGACAACCGCCGCTGGGCGGGCGTCCCCTTCTATCTGCGCACCGGCAAGCGGCTCGGCCGCCGCGTGACGGAGATCGCGGTGGTCTTCAAACGCGCCCCGCACTCCCCCTTCGACTCCACGGCGACCGAGGAGCTGGGGCAGAACGCGATCGTGATCCGGGTCCAGCCGGACGAGGGCATGACCGTGCGGTTCGGCTCCAAGGTGCCGGGCACTTCGATGGAGATCCGGGACGTGTCCATGGACTTCGCGTACGGCGAGTCGTTCACGGAGTCCAGCCCGGAGGCGTACGAGCGGCTCATCCTGGACGTGCTGCTCGGCGACGCCAACCTCTTCCCGCGCACGGAGGAGGTCGAGGAGTCCTGGAAGATCCTCGATCCGATCGAGGAGTACTGGGCGGCGCACGGCCGGCCGGCGCAGTACGCGTCGGGCAGCTGGGGACCGAGGGAAGCCGACGAGATGCTCGCACGAGACGGACGGAGCTGGCGCAGGCCATGAAGATCGACCTGACCGACACCACGGCAAGCAAGATCAACAAGGCGCTGGTGGAGGGCCGCCGCGCGATCGGCACACCCGCCGTGGGCATGGTCCTGACGATGGTCATCGTCACGGACGAGGAGAACGCCTACGACTCGCTGAAGGCCGCCGAGGACGCCTCCCGCGAGCACCCCTCGCGCACCCTGGTGGTGATCAAGCGGCAGGCCCGCACCCTGCGCGACCGCACCCACTCCCGGCTGGACGCCGAGGTCCGGGTCGGCTCCGAGGCCGGCACCGGCGAGACCGTCGTGCTGCGCACCTACGGCGAGGCCTCCGACCACGCCGACTCGGTGGTGCTGCCGCTGCTGCTGCCGGACGCCCCGGTGGTCGTGTGGTGGCCGGGGGACGCGCCCGACGCCCCCTCCAAGGACCCGCTGGGGGTGCTGGCCCAGCGCCGGATCACCGACCTGTACGCGGTCGAGCGGCCGCTGGAGGTGCTGGAGACCCGGATGCGCAACTACGCGCCCGGCGACACCGACCTCGCCTGGACCCGGCTCACCCCGTGGCGCTCGATGCTGGCCGCCGCGCTGGACCAGGCGCGGGCGCGGATCACCTCGGCCGCCGTCGAGGCGGAGGCCGACAACCCCAGCGCCGAGCTGCTCGCCCGCTGGCTGGAGGCCCGCCTCGGCGTCGCTGTGGAGCGCGTGGTCACCACCGGGCCGGTCGTCACCGCCGTACGCCTGGGTACCGCCGACGGCGAGATCGTCATCGACCGCCCCGAGGGCCCGCTCGCCACGCTGTCCCTGCCGGGCCAGCCGCCGCGCACCCTCGCCCTGAAGGTCCGCGCCACCTCCGAACTCATCGCCGAGGAGCTGCGCCGCCTCGACGCCGACGAGATGTACGCCATCGCCCTCCAGGGCGTGGCCGCCAAGGAGACCGCCTGAGATGGCCCAGTCAAATTCCCCCAAGCTCACCCAGCGGCCCGAGTGGACCGCGCTCGCCGACCACCGCGCCCAGGGACAGCCGCAGCTGCGCGAGCTGTTCGCCGCGGACCCGGGCCGCGCCGAGCGGTACGTCGTCCGGGTCGGCGACCTCCACATCGACTACAGCAAGCACCTGATCACCGACGAGACCCTGGCCCTGCTCCAGGAACTCGCCACGGCCACCGACGTGTTCGGGCTGCGGGACGCCATGTTCCGCGGCGAGCGGATCAACCTCACCGAGGACCGGGCGGTGCTGCACACCGCGCTGCGCGCCCCGCGGGACGCGGTGATCGAGGTCGACGGCGAGAACGTCGTACCCAAGGTGCACGCGGTGCTGGACAGGATGGCCCGCTTCGCCGACCGGGTCCGCTCCGGCGAGTGGACCGGCCACACCGGCAAGCGCATCAGGAACGTCGTCAACATCGGCATCGGCGGCTCCGACCTCGGCCCCGCGATGGCCTACGAGGCGCTGCGCCCGTTCACCGCGCGGGAGTTGACGTTCCGGTTCGTGTCCAACGTGGACGGCGCCGACCTGCACGAGGCCACCCGCGACCTGGACCCGGCGGAGACGCTGTTCATCGTCGCGTCCAAGACGTTCACCACGATCGAGACGATCACCAACGCGACCTCCGCCCGGACGTGGCTGCTCGACGGCCTGGACGGCGAGGAGAAGGCGGTCGCCAGGCACTTCGTGGCACTGTCGACCAACGCCGAGAAGGTCACCGGGTTCGGGATCGACCCGGAGAACATGTTCGAGTTCTGGGACTGGGTCGGCGGCCGCTACTCGTACGACTCCGCGATCGGCCTGTCCCTGATGATCGCCATCGGGCCGGACCGCTTCCGGGAGATGCTCGACGGCTTCCGGATCGTCGACGACCACTTCCGCACCGCCCCGGCCGAGGCCAACGCCCCGCTGCTGCTGGGCCTGCTGGGCATCTGGTACGGCAACTTCCACGACGCCCAGTCGCACGCGGTGCTGCCGTACAGCCACTACCTGTCCAAGTTCACCGCCTACCTCCAGCAGCTGGACATGGAGTCCAACGGCAAGTCGGTGCAGCGGGACGGGGAGCCCGTGGACTGGCAGACCGGGCCGGTCGTCTGGGGCACCCCGGGCACCAACGGCCAGCACGCCTACTACCAGTTGATCCACCAGGGCACCAAGCTGATCCCGGCCGACTTCATCGGCTTCGCCCGCCCGGTCGCCGAGCTGAGCCCCGAACTCGCGGCCCAGCACGACCTGCTGATGGCCAACTTCTTCGCCCAGACCCAGGCGCTCGCCTTCGGCAAGACCGCCGACGAGGTCCGCGCGGAGGGCGTCGCCGAGGAGCAGGTGGCCCACCGCACCTTCCGCGGCAACCACCCGACCACGACCGTCCTCGCCGCCGAGCTGACCCCGTCGGTACTCGGCCAGCTGATCGCCCTCTACGAGCACAAGGTGTTCGTGCAGGGCGCGGTGTGGAACATCGACTCCTTCGACCAGTGGGGCGTCGAGCTCGGCAAGGTGTTGGCCAAGCGGGTGGAACCGGCCCTGACCGAGGGCGCCCACGTGCCCGGTCTCGACCCGTCCACCACGGCCCTCGTCGCCGCCTACCGCACTCTCAAGAACGCATCGGAGAACTGATCATGCAGCTCGGCCTCATCGGTCTCGGCAAGATGGGCGGCAACATGCGCGAGCGCATCCGCCGCGCCGGCCACACCGTCATCGGCTACGACCGCAACCCCGACGTCACCGACGTCAAGAGCCTCGAGGAACTGGTCGCCAAGCTGGACGCGCCCCGCCATGTGTGGGTGATGGTGCCCGCGGGCACCGCCACCCAGACCGTCATCGACGAGCTGGGCGACCTGCTGGAGCCCGGCGACACGGTGATCGACGGCGGCAACTCCCGCTGGACCGACGACGAGAAGCACGCCGCCGCGCTCGGCATCAAGGGCATCGGCTTCGTCGACGCCGGTGTCTCCGGCGGTGTGTGGGGCTTGCAGAACGGCTACGCGCTCATGGTCGGCGGCGACCGGCAGCACGTGGAACCGCTCCAGCCGATCTTCGACGCGCTCAAGCCGGAGGGTCCGTACGGCTATGTCCACGCGGGCCGGGTCGGCGCCGGGCACTTCTCCAAGATGGTCCACAACGGCATCGAGTACGCCATGATGCAGGCCTACGCCGAGGGCTGGGAGCTGCTGGAGAAGGTCCACTCCGTGGAGAACGTCCGCGAGGTGTTCCGCTCCTGGCAGGAGGGCACCGTCATCCGCTCCTGGCTGCTGGACCTCGCGGTCAACGCCCTCGACGAGGACGAGCACCTGGAGCAGCTGCGCGGCTACGCGGAGGACTCCGGCGAGGGCCGCTGGACCGTCGAGGCGGCCATCGACAACGCGGTACCGCTCCCGGCGATCACCGCCTCGCTGTTCGCCCGGTTCGCCTCCCGGCAGGACGACTCCCCCCAGATGAAGATGATCGCGGCGCTGCGCAACCAGTTCGGCGGACACGCGGTGGAGAAGAAGGACTGACGTGGGCGATCTGCTGCTGGTCCGGCACGGCGAGACCGAGTGGAGCCTGACGGGCCGGCACACCAGTTTCACCGACCTGCCCCTGACCCGGCACGGTGAGGAGCAGGCCAAGTCGCTGGCCCCGCTGCTGTCCGGGCGGACCTTCGCACTCGCGCTGACCAGCCCGCTCCAGCGGGCGGTCCGCACCGCGGAACTCGCGGGCGTGACCGGGGCCGTACCCGACCCCGAGCTGCACGAGTGGCACTACGGCGGCTACGAGGGAATCACCACCGTGGACATCCACCGCGGCCGCCCGGACTGGGACCTGTGGCTGCACGGCGTTCCGGCGGGAGCGGAGGGCCAGCCGGGCGAGTCCCCGGCCGAGGTCGGCGACCGCGCCGACCGGGTGCTCGCCCGGGTGGACGCGGCCCTCGCCGGCGGGGGCGGCGATGTGGTGCTCGTCGCGCACGCCCACTTCCTGCGGGTGCTCACCGCGCGCAGGCTGGGCCTGCCGCCCGCCGAGGGCCGGCTCTTCCAGCTGGCGACCGGCACGCTCAGCCGGCTGTCCACCGAGCACGGCCGCCCGGTGATCGCCGAGTGGAACGTGCGGCCGTAGTACGGGAGTTGTGCTGCTCTCCGGCCCGGGTCACCGCGTGTGGCCCGGGCCGCAGTCGTACAGCAGCCGGGACCGGTCGGCGGGGTCGTAGGCGGCCGCGGGGACCGGCGTGCAGTGGGCGGCGGTCCAGCGGAGCAGCGCCGCGGCCGGGGTGCGCTCGGTGAGGGAGCGGGCGGTGAGCACGACATAGCGGAGCCGTCCGGTGTCCAGGAGGCGGTGGAAGTCGGCCGGGGCCGGGTACGGGACACGGCCGGTGTAGCCGCCCAGCGGCAGGACGGGGGCGTCGGCGGCGATGACGTACGGCGCGGCCGCCTGCCAGCCCGGCAGCGCGGCCAGATAGCGGGCACCGCCGCGGTGCGTGGTCAGCCAGCCGAGCAGCCGCCGGTGCTGGGGGCCCAGCGTGGCCAGGGTGGTGTCGCCGCGGACGCTGGTGGGTCCGACCCGGCCGAAGCTGCCGGGCTGGTTGTAGCGGAGGGACAGCGCGGACGCCGACCACACCGCCGGGACCAGCAGCACGGCCGCGAGCCCCACGGCGAACGCGGCCCGGCGGCGGGCACCGGCCAGCGCGAGGGCGAGCAGGCACAGGCCGGCCGCGAAGAACGCGGACCAGCCGGCGAAGTGCGGGTAGTGCAGCGCCAGCGCCACGCACCAGCCGACGTTGACGGCGAGCACCGCGGGCAGCGCCCGGGAGCGGCGGGCCCGTACGGCTCCGACGGCGGCCCACGCGGACAGGGCGGCCGCCACGACCCCCATGTAGTAGGTGTGGCCGGTCACGCTGCCGAAGGTGAACACGGTGAAGAACGTCGCCAGCCAGCCGCCCCACAGCACCTGGCCGGCGAGCAGCGGGTCGGTGCGCGGCACCCTGCGGCGGCGCACCGCCAGCACCGCGGCGGCCAGCCCGAACGCGGCCAGCGGATACAGCCACCCGGTCTGGCTGGCCAGGCCGGGGCTGAACATCTTGCCGACACCGTCGCCCATGCCCGGCGGCACCCGGCCGGCCGCGTGCGCCGCCCGGCTCGCGACGATGCTGCCGGTGCCGGCCGCGTCGACCCCGACGGCGTGGAAGCGGGTGAGGAAGTTGTAGCCGACGACCAGCGCGAACGGCGAGTCGTCCGTGGTGCCGTCGAGATACGGCCGGGCTCCGGCCGGGGTCAGCGCGGCCACCAGCATCCAGGACAGCGACACCGCCACGGTCACCGCACCGGCCAGGGCCGTATGGGCGAGCCGGCGGCGCCGGGTGGCGGGCGCGGCGACGAGATAGGTCGCGGCCAGCGCGGGCAGCACCGCCCAGGCCTCCAGCATCTTGCACTGGAAGGCGAGGCCGACCCAGACCCCGGCGAGCAGCAGGGTCCGCGGGCGGGCCCGGACAGTGGCGCGCCAGGTGGCCTCGGCGGCCAGCAGCAGAAGCAGCAGGAACGGCGCGTCCTCGGTGACCGAGCGGCCGAGGCCCACGGTGACCGGGGTCAGCGCCAGGAACAGGGCGGCCAGCAGCCCGGCCGGGACACCGGCCCAGCGGCGCACCAGCAGATGGAGCAGCAGCACACAGCCGGTCATCTCCAGCGCCTGCGGCACCACCAGCGCCCACGGGTGAAAGCCGAACAGCAGCGCGGACAGGGCCTGCGGCCACAGGAACCCGGGCAGCTTGTCCAGCGTGATGGAGGACGCCGGGTCGAAGGAGCCGTAGAAAAAAGCGGCCGGGCTCCCGGTCATGCTGCGCACGGCGCTCGCGTAGAACGGGTGGTAGGTGCTGTGATCCAGCCCCCACAGGCACAGTACGGCGGTGAGCGCGACGATCACCGCGAGCAACGCCCGCTCATGGCGTGCGACGCGCGTGCGCCCGCCTGCGGCAGGCTCCGGCGATGGTCGGCCGGGGGCCAGACCTGGGGCCGCAGCAGGCTCCGGCGATGGTCGGCCGGGGCCCGCTCCCACGGCGGCAGCCGACTCCGGCGCTCGTCGGCTGGAATCCGGCCCCAGGGCCGCAGCCGCCTCCGGCGATGGTCGGCCGGGGTGCGGGCCCAGGGCCGCAGCAGGCTCCGCGAGCCCGCGATCAGAGTCCGGGCCCACGGTCGCAGCCGACTCCGGCGCTCGGCGGCCGGGGACCGGCCCCAGGACCGCAGCCGCCTCCGGCCATGGTCGGCCGGGGTGCGAACCCAAGGTCGCAGCCGACTCCGGCGCTCGGCGGCCGGGGACCGGCCCCAGGGCCGCAGCAGGCTCCGGGAGCCCTCGACCGGAGTCCGGACCCGCGCCCGCGGCGGCCTCCGGCGACCGCCGGTCCGGGCGCGAACCCACACCCACGGCAAGCTCCGACGACCTTCGGCCAGGGCCCGCCCCCACGGCCGCAGCCGACTCGGGCAATCGCCGGCCGGGGTGCGGGCCCAGCGCCGGAGGAGGCTCCGGCGGCCGTCGGCCGGGGACCGGCCCCAAGGCCGCAGCAGGCTCCGGGAGCCCCCGACCGGAGTCCGGCTCCACGGTGGCAGCGGGCTCCGGACGCCCCCGACCGGAGTCCCGGTCCAGGGCCGCAGCAGGCTCCGGTAGCTGGCGGCCGGAATCTTGCTCCACAGCCGCAGCGGGCTCAGACGGCCTTCGCCCGGAGTCCGCAGCCGCAGCCGCAGCATGCTCCGGCGGCCGGCGGTCGGAGTGGGGGCGTGCGGCCTCGGTGGGTTCCGCGGGGTGTCGGTCGGGGGGCGGCATGAGTGGCCTTCCGGGCGCTTCGGGGATCTCCTGGCCCGGACGCTGGGCAGGCCCCGGCCGCGGCTGAGTATCGGCCGCCGCGCCCCCCCGGGACCGGCCCGCCGGGCCGCGTCTCACCGAGGTCTCACCAGGGGTTCACCGGGCCCTTCTCCGGGACCGGTGCCGTTCACCGCGCGGGCCGCCGGACGTCCCGAAGCGTTCACTACGCGGGTCACTGGGGTCCCGGCCCCTTCACCAGGCGGGCCACTGGGGTCCCGGCCCCTTCACCACCCGGGCCACCAGGGTCCCGGACCCCTCACCACGCTGGCCACTGGGGTCCCGGCCCCTTCACCACCCGGGCCACCAGGGTCCCGGACCCCTCACCACGCTGGCCACTGGGGTCCCGAACCCCTCACCACGCCGGCCGCCAAACGTCCCGAACTCCTCACCGCGTGGGCCGTCGGGGGCCCGGGCCGGGAGGCGGGCTGCTTGGGCGGGGGCTGGAGGGGGGCCGGGGGGCTGCTTCTAGAATCACCGGCACGCGTGTGCGTGTGCCCCGGAATCACCGGCACGGTATGCGTGCGCCCCGGCAGCCCGCCGCCCCGAAGGAATCCGATGACGAGCGTCGAAGAACCGGTACGACCCGCCGGGCGGCTGCGTGATGCCGCCCGGACCCGGGGCGAGATCCTCGACGTGGCCACGGAGGAGTTCGCCCGGGCCGGCTACGACGGTGCCCGCGTCGACGAGATTGCGGCCCGTACCCGCACCACCAAGCGGATGATCTACTACTACTTCGGCGGCAAGGAACAGCTGTTCGCGGCCGTGCTGGAGCGGGCGTACGGGGTGATCCGCGAGGCCGGGCAGCGGCTGGACGTGGAGCACCTGGACCCGGTCGCGGCGATCCGGCGCCTCGCCGAGCTGGTCTTCGACCACCATGAGCGGCATCCCGACTTCGTCCGCCTGGTCGGTACCGGGAACATCGCGGCCGCCGGGAAGCCCGGCCGGACCGAGTGCCCCGCGCTGGAGGCGATCCGCCGGGCCCTGGCCCACGGACAGGCGTCGGGGCTGTTCAGGGCCGGTATCGACGCGGTCGATCTGTACGCGATGATCAGCTCGTTCTGCGTCTTCCGGGTCGCCGGCCGGCACACCTTCGGCGCCCTGTTCGGCCGGGACCTGCTGGACCCGGCGCGACGGGAGCAGCAACGGGCCATGCTGGGCGACATGGTGATCGCCTATCTGACGGAGGAGCGCCCCGGCGGCTGACGCCGGGGCCGACCGACCGTGCCCGGCCGGTCAGGCGCTCTGCCGCACCACGTCGCGGACGGCTCCGGCGACGGCGCCCGCGACTTTGTCGTTGAAGACGCTGGGGATGATGTAGTTCGGGTTCAGCTCGTCCTCGCCGACCACGTCCGCCAGCGCCTGCGCGGCCGCCAGCATCATCTC
>NZ_JBVIJC010000015.1:108470-216190 GCF_055581605.1 Streptomyces sp. NPDC031418 | reverse complement strand
TTCTGGGGAGGGGAGTGAGTCTTCTTTGTTTTCGGGGGGGGGGTGGTGGGGAGAGAGTTTTGTTTTTTTTGGGGGGGGGGTTGGGGGGGGGGGGGGGAGGGGGGGACTTTTCCCCCCCCGCGCCATGCGCACGAGCCACGGGTACGGGGGGAACCCCGGCTCAGTGCTACGGCCGATGACCAGTCGGCTCACTCAGTACTGCGTACAAGGCCCCGGAAACGTCACACCTGGCGCCAAGAAATTTTTCGCGAATTTCCGGGGCAGGGAAAGCCGCAGGTCAGCGGGGGTTTGGGGTGGGCGGGGAGGTGGTGACGGCCGCCTTGGGCTGACCCGCGCCCGTCGCCTCGGGGGTGTTCTTCGGGTGCGGGCCCTTGCCGGCGCCGCCGCCCGTGCCGCCCGTGCCGCCGGAACCGGCCGCATGGCCGTTGCCCTTGACCGAGCCGTGGCCGGGGTGACCGCTGCTGTGACCGGGGTGGGTGCCGCCGTGGCCGGGGTGGCCGGTGCCGTGGCCGGGGTGGGTGCCGGTTCCGCCGTGATCAGGGTGGGTGCCGGTTCCGCCGTGGCCGGGGTGGGAGTCGCCGTCGCCCTGGCCGCCGCCGTCCTGCTCGCCCTTGCCCTTGTCCTTGCCCTGGCCGTTGCCGTTGCCCTTGTCCTGGCCCTTGTCGTTGCCCTTGGCGCCCTGGTCCTGCCCCTGGCCGGAGCCGCCCTTGCCGCCGCTCGCCGCGCCGGAGCCGCCCCAGCCGCCCGCGTCACCGGAACCGCCCGAGCCGCCCGCGCCGCTGCCCAGGACGACCTTGCAGTACGACCTCACCCGGTTGGAGCCGCCCGCCAGCTTTTCCAGGGCGTGCTTGCGGCCGGTGTCCAGGTCCTTGCCGTCCCGGAGGTCCCGGCAGGCCGGACCGGCCCCGCTCCACCGGCCGGCGGCGCCGGCGGACGGACGGGTCTCGTCCGGCGCGGCGGCCTCGCCGGACGGTGCGCTGCCGTTCGGGGTGCCCGGGTCCTGGCCGGTCGGGGAGGGCGAGGTGAGCGGCCGTCCGTCGGCGGAGGCGGCGGGGGCGGGCTCCCGGTGGCCGAACGGCACGGGCAGCACACCGCTGCCCGCGGCGACGGCGACCCCGCCGAGCGCGCTCGCGGCCACCGCCGCGGCGAGCGCGAGGCGCACCGGGCGGCCCCAGCGCGGGCGGTGGCCGGAGATTCCGGTACGGCCCGGGAAGCCGATCCGGACCAGGCCCGCGTCGGAGCCGTGGCCGAAGGCGCGGAAGCGTCGGCCGGAGGCGCCCGCGGTGGCGGCGGGCTCGGCCGCGGCGGTGTCGCGGGCCGTGCGGAACGCGGCCAGGGCGGCCTGCTCACCGGGCAGTTCTGCGGTGTCGCCGGCGGTCCGCGCGGACAGCGCGCCGAGCGCCTCGGAGAGGCGTTCGGCCTGGTCACGGGCGCGGGGGTCGACGGCTTCCAGCGGCTCACCGCGCAGCAGACGTTCCGCCGTCTCCCGGTTCAGCCACCTGTACTGCTCGTCGGCCATCACATGTCCTTCTGCGTCCGCGCGCGTGTATGCGTCACAGTTGCGGACGTCACCGTGCCCTGGCGCGGTTCTCGCTGGGGTGGCAGCGCATCGAGCCCGCCCGCGGATTCCGGATCGTCGCCGAGCAGCTCCGCGAGCCGCTTCAGGCCGCGATGGGCGGCGGTGCGGACGGCACCCGCGCGTTTGCCGAGCGTCTCGGCGGCGGTCTTGGCGTCCAGGCCGACCACCACGCGCAGCACGACCGCCTCGGCCTGGTCCTGCGGGAGCCGGGCGATGAGGGAGAGGGTGCGGTCGGTGGTGAGGGCCTCGATGGCCTCGCCCGCGGTGTCGGAGTCGGCGGCGCGTCCGGTCAGCTCCGTCTCGTCGCCGCCGATCGCGGGCCGGCGGCCGCGCATGCGTATGTGGTCCAGGGCGCGGTTGCGGGCGATCCGGGCGGCCCAGCCGCGGAAGCGGTCGGCGTCGCCGCTGAACCGGTCGAGGTCGCGGGCGATCTGCAACCAGGCCTCGGACGCGACGTCCTCGGCGTCCGGGTCGCCGACGAGCGTGCGTACGTATCCCAGCAGCCGCGGATGCACTGCGCGGTACACCGTACGGAACGCGGTCTCGTCTCCGTCCTGTGCCGCACGCACCGCGGCGGTCAGCTCCGCGTCGTCCCCCAGCACCGCACTCCCTTACGCCTGTCTTCGGTCGGCGCGAAAGGCACGTTACGGCGTCAAACCGCTCCCCGTCCATGTCCATAGAAGATGCAACTAACTCGTGATCGAGTGCTGATGTGCGCAGAGTGAGGGCCGTTGGGGACTGAGCGCGCCCGGGGTGTGACAGAAAACGCATCCATGGCGCTGAAGGGAGTACGGGCCGCGCGCGGCCCGTCCGCGCGACGGCCGGGGCCTCTCCTGTGGGGGGTGGCGGCCCCGGCCGTTGCCTGTGGGTGGCTGCGCTCACCCCGTGGAGGCCGTGGCGTCCCGGCACAGCAGGCGGAGCGAGCCATGGCCGCGGTAGCAGCGGCGGGCCTCGTCGACGGGGTCCCAGAGCCGTCCGTCCGGGGTGCGGACCCAGTGCTCGCCGCCGGTCGCCCACCATTCGGCACCGGTCTGGCGGACCAGCACCTCACCGGCGTAGGCGCCGAAGCCGCGCAGCACGGTCTCGACCGCCGCGTACGGTGCGCCCTCGCGCCGTATCTCCTCGATCATCCGGTCCACGCGCCACAGGCTCTGCGCCGTGTAGTCGAGGCGCACCCGGGCGCCCTCGCGCATGGCCGCCACCGCGTCCGCGGCCCATCGCACGGGCTTCGCCGCGGCATGCGGTCTGGTCTCCTGCTGTGCAGTCACGTACTGGGGGGTCACATGGGTCACATACGGAAGAGCGAGCGTGGCGGATCATCCGTCACGGCCGATCGGCGTCTTTCTGCAACCCGCCCAGGACCGCCCCACCTCCGCCGCAGGACGGTCACAGCACCCGCTCACGCCCGAGGTTTGGCGCCGTTCGTCCCGTGCGGCGGGCCGGCCGGTCCGGCTCAGGCCCCCGCGTCGGCCTCGCTGCGCGCGCGGCGCGAGACCACCGCGCGCAGCACCCGGCGGCCCTCGACCGAGATCTCCAGGGCGCGGCGCAGGGCCTGGCGGCCGTGGTCGCCGAGGATCTCCAGCACGGTGGTCTGACGGCGCAGCTCGGCGGCGACCAGCGGCGGCAGGTCCGCGGTGTCCCCCCGGCGCCCGGCGTCGGGGCCGGCCGGGCCGGCGCTGCCGTCGGCGGCGGGGTCGAGCAGCCGGTGGATGCGCAGGGAGGCGACCGAGCAGGCGTCGGCCCAGGGGCGCAGCGTGTCGGCGGTGCGCTCGGCCGGGGCGGTGTCCAGCATGCCGCGGGCCAGCAGCGCGGGCTCGTCCCCGGCGGGTGCCGGGCCGAGCGCGGCGCGGGCCTTGTCCAGGCTCACGGCCCAGTCGGAGCCGTCGGCGAGGTGCCCCCACAGCGGCCGCAGCAGCTCGTCGTCGCCGTCGAGCAGGGGCAGGCATCGCTCAAAACAAGCCAGCCCGCCGGCGGCCAGCGCGCGCTCGTCCGCCTGTGCGATCAGTTCCACCAGGCTCATGAAAAGCCTCCCTCGCCGGGGCTCCGACCGATACGGAGCCCGCACTTCCCCTTACTGCGTGCAAGGGACCGGGAGTGTCACTGTGATCGTTTTCAGCCATAGAGGGGCGCGGGCGCCGGGCCGTACAGCGCCTTCTGGTGCTGCATCCGGGTGAGGTGGACGACCACCACGATGGCCAGCGCGGCGGCCGCGGCGTCGACCGCGTCGGACAGCAGCATCAGCGCGGCGGCGTTGCGCAGGGTGGTCGGGTCGTCGGCGCGGGAGTAGACGGTGTACGCGACCCGGCCGAGGAGCATCGTGCTGATCCACAGGGTCCACCAGGCGGTGACCGGCGCGCGTCCGGTCCGCGAGCCCAGCGGCAGGCTGGCGTCCCAGGCGTCCTCGACGATCCGGCGCGGGAACCACAGGTTCACGATCGGGCAGAACCAGCCGCCGACGGTCCAGCCGCGCCGCATCCGGTGCAGGTCCGGGCGGAACACCTCGGCGTTCACCCGCACCCGCCACAGCCAGCACAGATAGACGACGGCCGCGGCCAGCAGGGCGATCCCCTGGCAGAGGCCGGCCATGTTGTACACGGTGTCGGCGCGGTCGGCCCGGTGGATCACGGCGGAGCCGGTGGCGCCGCCCAGCAGCTCACCGGAGACGCTGAACTCCATCCAGTCGGCGACGACGGCGAACAGGTCGGCGGCGATCACCACACCGAGCAGCGTGGCTGCGGCCCGGCCGAGCCCCACCGGCGAGCGCAGGACGGCACCGGGCGTGAAGGGCGGGGCGGCGGGCATGGGCGAGGTCATGTGGAGATCCCCCGGATGAAGCAGAAGCGCGGGGACGGCCGTCGTACGGCCGGACGCGCGATCTTGGAAAAACGGTCAACGGAACATACGGGCCGACGCCCCGGCACGTCCACTCGGTTCCCGCCGCCCCACCTCGGCCCGGCCGGGTCCCCCGCCGCGCCCCTCGGCCCGGCCGGTTCGCACCGCGCCCCTCAGCCCAGCCGGCCGGCCAGCGCCGTGAAGGCCGCCCAGGACAGCGCGGGGGTGCCCGGGTCCCACAGCTTCTGCACGGTGGCCCGCAGCGGCATCCGGATCCCGGCCGCGACCTGCGCCTCCGTCTGCGCGTTCGGGAAGTCGCACCACACGGCGAAGGAGCCGCCGGCGATCCGGCCGTCGTAGCGCGCCGGCACGGCGGCCGTGCCGCGCAGCACGCGCGGGTTCCACTGCTGGTAGATCCGCTGTCCGGTCGGATAGACGAAGGTCTGCGGCTGCCCGAGGACGTAGTAGAGGAACTCGTCGTTGTAGTTGAGCACCGTGCGGCCCGCGCTCAGATAGTCCAGCGGCGGGCGGGCGCCGATCTCCTTGCCGGTCCAGTAGGCGACCTGGAGATCGCCCGCGGGCTGCACGGAGGTGCCGCGGTAGAAGCCGTCGTTCCAGGCCCGTGCGGTCTTGGCGTGGGCGCGGACGGTGGCGGCGCGGGCGTTCAGCCAGCCGGTGGCGAGGTCGGCGACCGTGCCGCCGGAGCCGTAGGCGGCCCGGGCGGCGGCGGCCAGCTGCGGATACGACGTCTGCGGGTTCCGCACGGTCAGCGCCTGGTACTCGTCGCCGCCGAGGTGCCACTGGCCGCCGGTGAACAGGCCCGCGTACTCGTTCAGCAGATCGTCGACGAGCTTCGCGGAGGCGGGCTTGGAGATGTCGATCGCGCCCTTGGTGGCGATCCCGCTCGCGTTGCGCAGCTGGAGGTCCGGGTGGGCGGCGAGCACGGCGCCCAGATGCCCGGGCGAGTCGATCTCCGGGACGACGGTGATGTGCCGGCTGTCCGCCAGCGCCACGATCCGGCGGACCTGCGCCTTGGTCAGATGGACCGGCGAGACGATCTCGGGGTGGCTGGTGGACTCGATCCGGAAGGCCTGGTCGTCGGAGAAGTGCAGGCCCAGCTCGTTGAACTTCAGGTCCCCCAGCTCGCGTATCCGGTCCTCGATCCAGGCCTCGCTGAACGGCTTGCGGGCGATGTCCAGCATGAACCCGCGCACCGGCTTGGCGGGCGCGTCCCGGACCACCCCCTCCGGGGCCGTACCGCCGCCGTGGACCTCCTGCTTCAGGGTGCGGGTGCCGTAGAAGACGCCGGCCTCGCCGGGCCCGCTGATGTCGACCCGCCCGCCGCGCACGGTCATGGTGTACGACTCCTGGTTCCCGCCCCCGCCCCCCAGCGCCAGCCGCACATCGCCCGCCCGTACGTCGTCCCGCTCCCCCGCGTACGTCAGCCCCAGCTCCCCGGCGATCAGCCGGCCCTCGTCGGCCAGGGCGCCGTCGCCCACCACCACCCGGTCGCCCGTGCGGGGCTGCCAGCCGGGCCCGCGCGCCGGGGTGTGGGAGCGGACCGCGGGTATGGTGCGCGGCGTCTGCGACAGCGGATAGGACCGGCTGGGCCGAGGCGTCACACCGGCCGGGGGCGGGGCCGTACCGGAGGCCGTACCGGGCGACACGCCGAGGCGTCCGCCGTCCGAGCCGGACGCCGTCCGCCCCGCGTCGGCGGAGTGCCCGCCGCCGCCGGCCGACGAGGCCCACACCCCGACACCCGTTCCGAGCGCCACGGTGCCGACGAACGCCGCCGCCACCACCGCGCGCTTCCGTATCACCTGCTGCGCCGTTTCCCGGCGCCTGTGCTGGGTCACCCTGCCAACGTACGACCGAACGGCGCCACACCCGTCACCCAGGCGCTCCGAAACTCTTCCGTCCGGGTGAAATTCAGGCATCGCACGGACACACCGTGACCACTCTCGATAGCCTGACGACACACCTTTCACAAGATCCCCTGCCACATCACCCGTGACGCGAGGACCTACGCTGCCCGGCCACCCGCTCCCTCACCTCCCCACCCCCCTGGCCGCCTTCAACGCGGCCCCGGCGGACGAGGCCCGCGCCCTGCTCCTGTGCTGCCTGCGCAGCCTGCGCTGGTCCGACCGGGTGACCGAGCACCGCCCCTATCCGGACCTGGCCGCGCTGCTGGCCGCGGCGGACGAGGCGGCGTACGACCTCTCCCCGGCCGACCTGACCGAGGCGCTGGCCGGCGAGTCGCTCCCCGAGCTGCCGGCGGACACCTACTCCGCGGCCCATATGGCGCTGAGCGCCGCGAATGCCGCGTACGAGTGCAAATTCGGCCATGCGTTCGTCATCTACCTGGGTGACGTCCACCCGGACGAAACCCTCGATCACATCCTCGAAGGGATCCGGTCACGATTGACAAACGATCCGGAGGACGAACGGGTGACGACGGCGGAGGAACTCAGGCGGCTGGCCAGAAGCCGGCTGACCGCGGCCCTGGGCGCCGCGCGAAGGAGCATGACCAGCCCAAAGGCACCCGCATCCGGCATCTGAGCAGGCCGTCCGCCGTACGGCCGATCATCCATCCGGTGCCAGTTCGATCACACAAGTAGGCCCCCTGTAAGCGACACAGGTTGGCCTGGATACGATGCTGAGGGCCGGTGGACCGTACCCGGCCGGGCCCGACCGACAGAGAAGCCGGCGCGGCCCTAGTCCCCGCTCCCGGAGGGTTCTTCCGTGCCGGCTGGAACGCTGTACCGCGGCCGGGAAGGAATGTGGTCCTGGGTGGCTCATCGAGTCACCGGCGTCCTCATTTTCTTCTTCCTGTTCGTCCACGTGCTGGACACCGCTCTCGTCCGTGTCAGCCCCGAGGACTACGACAAGGTCGTAGCCACCTACAAGACGCCGATCGTCGCGTGCCTGGAGTACGGCCTCGTCGCCGCCATCCTCTTCCACGCCCTCAACGGCCTGCGCGTCATCGCCGTCGACTTCTGGTCGAAGGGCCCCCGCTACCAGAAGCAGATGCTCTGGAGCGTCGTCGGGGTCTGGCTCGTGCTGATGATCGGCGCGATCTACCCGGTCCTCGGCCACGCCGCTCGTGTTCTGTTCGGGAGCTGAGATCCATGGCCACCACTGAATCCACCGCGTCCGGAGTCGGCCCCGTCGAGGGTGCCCCCGTCTACACCGTCGACAACCCGGCCCCGCTCATCGAGGCGCCGCGCAAGCGCACCAAGAAGACCCCGCGTTCCACCCGGGGCAACTTCGAGATGGCGGCCTGGCTCTTCATGCGCCTGTCCGGCATCGTGCTGGTCGTCCTGGTCCTCGGCCACCTGCTGATCCAGCTCGTGCTGGACGGCGGCGTCTCCAAGGTCGGCTTCGCCTTCGTGGCCGGCCGCTGGGCGTCCCCGTTCTGGCAGGTCTGGGACCTGCTGATGCTGTGGCTGGCGATGCTGCACGGCGCCAACGGCCTGCGCACGGTCATCAACGACTACGCGGAGCGGGCGGCCAGCCGTATGTGGCTGAAGGCCCTGCTCTACACCGCCACGGTGTTCACCATCCTGCTCGGCACGCTGGTGATCTTCACCTTCGACCCGAACATCCGCTAGGCACGGGGCTGCGAGAAACATGAAGATCCACAAGTACGACACCGTCATCGTCGGCGCCGGCGGCGCGGGCATGCGCGCCGCCATCGAGGCGACCAAGCGCAGCCGCACCGCGGTCCTGACCAAGCTCTACCCCACCCGCTCCCACACGGGCGCCGCGCAGGGCGGCATGGCCGCCGCGCTCGCCAACGTGGAGGACGACAACTGGGAGTGGCACACCTTCGACACGGTCAAGGGCGGTGACTACCTGGTCGACCAGGACGCCGCCGAGATCCTGGCGAAGGAGGCCATCGACGCCGTTCTCGACCTGGAGAAGATGGGCCTGCCGTTCAACCGGACCCCGGACGGCGCCATCGACCAGCGCCGCTTCGGCGGTCACAGCCGCAGCCACGGCGAGGCGCCGGTGCGCCGCGCCTGCTACGCGGCCGACCGCACCGGCCACATGATCCTCCAGACGCTGTACCAGAACTGCGTCAAGGAGGGCGTGGAGTTCTTCAACGAGTTCTACGTCCTGGACCAGCTGATCACCGAGGTCGACGGCGTCAAGAGGTCGGCCGGTGTGGTGGCGTACGAGCTGGCCACCGGCGAGATCCACATCTTCCAGGCGAAGGCCGTCATCTACGCCTCCGGCGGCTGCGGCAAGTTCTTCCGGGTGACCTCCAACGCGCACACCCTGACCGGTGACGGCCAGGCCGCCGTGTACCGGCGCGGGCTGCCGCTGGAGGACATGGAGTTCTTCCAGTTCCACCCGACCGGCATCTGGCGCATGGGCATCCTGCTGACGGAGGGCGCCCGCGGTGAGGGCGGCATCCTCCGCAACAAGGACGGCGAGCGCTTCATGGAGAAGTACGCGCCGGTCATGAAGGACCTCGCGTCCCGTGACGTCGTCTCCCGCGCCATCTACACGGAGATCCGCGAGGGCCGCGGCTGCGGTCCCGAGGGCGACCACGTCTACCTGGACCTGACCCACCTGCCGCCGGAGCAGCTGGACGCCAAGCTCCCGGACATCACCGAGTTCGCGCGGACCTACCTCGGTATCGAGCCGTACACGGACCCGATCCCGATCCAGCCGACCGCGCACTACGCCATGGGCGGCATCCCGACCAACGTCGAGGGTGAGGTCCTGGCGGACAACACCACGGTGGTCCCGGGCCTGTACGCGGCCGGCGAGGTCGCCTGTGTCTCCGTGCACGGCGCCAACCGCCTCGGCACCAACTCGCTGCTGGACATCAACGTGTTCGGCCGCCGCGCGGGCATCGCCGCCGCCGAGTACTCGGCCAAGAACGACTACGTGGAGCTGCCGGAGAACCCGGAGTCCCTGGTCGTCGAGCAGATCGAGCGGCTGCGCAACTCCACCGGCACCGAGCGGGTGGCCACCCTGCGCCGTGAGCTCCAGGACTGCATGGACGCCAACGTCATGGTGTTCCGCACCGAGCAGACGATCAAGGCGGCCGTCGAGAAGATCGGCGAGCTGCGGGAGCGCTACCGGAACGTGGCGATCCAGGACAAGGGCAAGCGGTTCAACACCGACCTGCTGGAGGCCGTCGAGCTGGGCAACCTGCTGGACCTGGCCGAGGTCATGTGCGTCTCGGCGCTGGCCCGCAAGGAGTCCCGCGGCGGTCACTACCGCGAGGACTACCCGAACCGCGACGACGTCAACTTCATGCGCCACACCATGGCGTACCGCGAGGTCGGCGCCGACGGGGCCGAATCCATCCGTCTCGACTACAAGCCGGTCGTCCAGACCCGCTACCAGCCGATGGAGCGTAAGTACTGATGGCTACCCCTGTTCTGGACAAGGTCGAGGCGGAGTCCGCGGCCTCCCCGTACATCACGGTCACCTTCCGGATCCGCCGGTTCAACCCGGAGGTCGCGGCGGAGGCCGTGTGGGAAGACTTCCAGGTGGAGATCGACCCCAAGGAGCGGGTCCTCGACGGCCTCCACAAGATCAAGTGGGAGCTCGACGGCACCCTCACCTTCCGCCGGTCGTGCGCGCACGGCATCTGCGGCTCGGACGCGATGCGGATCAACGGCAGGAACCGCCTCGCCTGCAAGACGCTGATCAAGGACATCAACCCCGAGAAGCCGATCACGGTCGAGCCCATCAAGGGCCTGACGGTCCTGAAGGACCTGATCGTCGACATGGAGCCGTTCTTCCAGGCGTACCGGGACGTCATGCCGTTCCTGGTCACCAAGGACACGAACGAGCCGACGCGCGAGCGTCTCCAGTCGCCGGAGGACCGGGCGCGCTTCGACGACACCACGAAGTGCATCCTGTGCGCGGCGTGCACCTCGTCCTGCCCGGTGTTCTGGAACGACGGCCAGTACTTCGGTCCGGCCGCCATCGTGAACGCCCACCGCTTCATCTTCGACAGCCGTGACGAGGCGGGCGAGCAGCGGCTGGAGATCCTCAACGACCGCGACGGCGTGTGGCGCTGCCGCACGACCTTCAACTGCACGGACGCCTGCCCGCGCGGTATCGAGGTCACGAAGGCGATCCAGGAAGTGAAGAGGGCGCTGATCACCCGGCGCTACTGAGCCGACGCCTGGCACAATGCGAGGGGCCGTTCTCCCGGTGACCGGGGGGACGGCCCCTCGTCGGCAGTACCCACACACACGGCATCTTCGTCATCGGGGGGCAGCAGCATGTCCGAGCAGAATCCGTACCAGAACGGCGGCGGTGGATGGGGTCCGGGGCAGCCGCCCGCGCAGCCGCCGACACCGCCCGCGCAGCCCGGTTACGGCTACCCCCACCCCGCCCCGGCCTACGACGCGGCCGGGTACCCCGAGGTGCCGGGGCCGGGCTTCCCCCAGCAGCAGGGGGCTCCGGCGCCGATGGGCGGCGCACCGCTGGTGGCCATCGGGGACATCACGGTGACGGGCGATCAGATCGTCACCCCGGCCGGCACCATGCCGCTGCGCGGTGCGGTGTGGAACGCCACCGACATGTCGCACACCGAGGAGAAGATCCCGTCGCACGCCATCGTGCTGGCGATCATCTTCTTCATCTTCTGCCTGCTCGGCCTGCTCTTCCTGCTGATGAAGGAGAAGAAGACCACCGGCTACGTCCAGGTCACCGTGACCAGCGGCGGCCGGCACCACCAGACCATGATCCCGGCCACCGGTCCGGAGACCTTCCAGATGGTCATGGGCCAGGTCAACTACGCCCGTTCGCTCAGCAGCATGTGAAATCACGGGTCGCGGCCGCTCCGGCGCCTATTCTGACGGTATGTCAGACGACCAGTCGTACGAACCGCTCGGATTCGACAACGTCCTGCTGCCCGTCGGGGACCTCGGCGCGGCCGTCGGCTTCTACGAGCGCGCCGGGTTCGCGGTGGCCTTCCGTTTCGACGAGGCGGGCATCGCGCTGCTGAAGGTCGGCGGCGAGACGCCCGGCATCCTGCTGCGGCACGAGGAGGTGCTGGGGCACCGGCCGCCGCCCTGGCCCTCGCCACGGGTGTGGATCGAGGTGGCGGACGCCCGTACGGCGGCCCGCTCCCTGGCGGCGGCGGGCATCGCACCGCTCGACGGGCCCTTCCCGGTGGCCACCGGCTGGACCGTGGAGATCGCCGACCCGTGGGGCAACGTCATCGGGTTCACGGACTACACCAAGCGCCCGGAGCTGGGCCGCAGCGGCCGCCTGGTGGCGAGCTGAGCGGGCCGGTCCGGCGGCCGACCTGGTCCGAGGGCGCCCGCGTCACTCGTTAGGCTCTGCATCGTGCCCGTGAAGTACGACGGCCCCGAGGCGGCCGGCTCCCCCAGCAGCAAGTCCGAGCAGACCCGCGCGCTGATCCTGGAGACCGCGATGCGGATGTTCCAGGAGCGCGGGTACGACAAGACGACCATGCGGGCCATCGCCCAGGAGGCCGGGGTCTCGGTAGGCAACGCCTACTACTACTTCGAGGGCAAGGAACACCTGATCCAGGGGTTCTACGACCGGATCGCCGCCGAGCACCAGCAGGCGGTGAGGGAGGTCCTGGCCCGGGAGACCGACCTGGAGGCGCGGCTCGCGGGCGTGCTGACCACGTGGCTGGACATCGCGCGGCCGTACCACGAGTTCGCGGTGCAGTTCTTCAAGAACGCCGCCGACCCGGACAGCCCGCTCAGCCCCTTCTCACCGGAGAGCGAGCACGCCCGGGAGCAGGCGATCAGCGTGCACCGGGAGGTGCTGGCCGGCTCGAAGACGAAGGTGGCGCCCGAACTCCGGGAGGTGCTGCCGGAGTTGATGTGGCTGTCCCAGATGGGGCTGATCCTGTACTGGATCTTCGATCGGACGCCGGGGCGCGAGCGCAGCTACCGGCTGGCGCGGCGCGGGGCCCGGCTGACCGCGCGCGGCGTCTCCCTGGCCCGGTTCCGGGTGCTGCGCCCCCTGGTCCTGGAGGTCCACGAGCTGTTCACGGACTTCCTGCCGGGCATGACGAGGGCGCTGCCGGATCCGGGCCGGTGAGCGGACCGGTCAGATCCACTGGAGGCGCCACAGGCGGAACACGCCCGTGCCGTCGTCCAGGTACTGGCCGCCGCCCACGTCCTCGGTGCTGACCACGTACTCCTTGCGCTGCCACAGCGGGATCAGCGGCACGTCCCGGGCCACGTCGGCCTGGATGTCCCGGAAGTCCTTCGCGGCCCGGGAGCGGTCGGTGTACTGCTGGCTGTCCTGGATGAGACGGTCGACCGCCTTGTTGCTGTAGCCGGTGCTCATGGTGGAGCCGGTGCCGACGAGCGCGGAGCCGAAGGTGTCCGGGTCGGGGTAGTCGGCCACCCAGCCGACCGCCCAGGCGTCCATCTGCCCGGCCGCCCAGCGCTTCTGGAAGTCGGTCCACTCGTAGCCCTTGACGTCCACCTGGAACAGACCGCCCGCCTCCAGCTGCTTCTTCAGCGTCGCCGCCTCCTGCTCGCCGGCGCCCCGGTTGCGGCCGTAGCCGAAGGTGAAGCGGACGGGCAGGGAGACCCCGGCCTCGGTGAGCAGCGCCCGCGCCTTCTGCACGTTCTGCGTCGGGTACGCGTCGAAGAACGAGGTGGTGTGGCCGGTGATGCCGGTCGGGATCAGCGAGTAGAGCGGATCGACGGTGCCCTGGTACACGGTGGCGGCCAGCTGTTCGCGGTTGACCAGCCAGGCCAGCGCCTGCCGTACCCGGGGGTCGTGCAGCGGGGAGCGGGCGCGGGTGTTGAGGTACAGGTTGCGGGTCTCGGAGCTGTCCGACTCGGTGATGCGGCTGTTCGGGTCGCTGGGGTTCAGCCGGGACAGCACGCCCGGCGGCAGGGTGCGGCTGGCCACGTCGATCTGCCGGGACTTCCAGGCGTTGTTCAGCTGGTCGGAGTCGGTGTAGTAGCGCAGCTCGACCGGGCGTCCGGTCCCGCTGAGGTAGCCCTTGTAGCGGGGGTTGGGGTCGAGGTCGGCCTTCGCGCCCTTGGTGTACGAGGTCAGCGTGTAGGGGCCGGTGCCGTCGACCGAGGTGCCCTTGCGCAGGGCGTTCGCCGGGTACTTGTCCTTGTCCACGATCGCACCGGCGCCGGTGGCCACCTTCAGCGGCCAGGTGGCGTCCGGGGTCGACAGGTGGAAGGTCACCTTCCTGGTGCCCTCGACGGTGACCGAGCCGAGCGTGCCGAAGAGGGAGGCCGGGCCGACATCGGAGTTGATCTTCGTGACCCGGTCGAAGGAGTACTTCACGTCCTCGGCGGTCATCGCCCGGCCGCTCGGGAAGGTGATGCCGTCGCGGAGCGTGCACTGGTACGTCTTCGAGCCGCTGCCCACGAAGGAGCAGCTCTGCGCCGCGTCCGGGACCGGCTCCACGCCACCCGGCTCGAACGTGAGCAGCGTCTGGAAGACGTTGCTGAAGAGGGCCCAGGAACCCGCGTCGTACGCGCCGGCCGGGTCCAGGTCCGTGACGGCGTCCGTCGTACCGACCGTGATCGTCTTGTTCTTGTCCTCCTGCGACGGCAGCAGCTGCCAGCCGCCGATTCCCACGGCCGCGAGCACGAGCAGCGTCACGAGAATCCGCATGCGAACAGATCGCATGGTGGTGCCCTCCCCAGGCCCTTCCAGGCCCTACCCCTGGACCAGCACGAATGAGCCACTTCCCCAGAGTGGCGCGGCTCACCTAATCACACCGGTTTCACCTGGGGGAAGGGCTTTCTGACCAGTAGGCGCAAGAACTTACCGAAGCGTTGTTATCCCCCTGTTTCACAGGCCCTCCACACCGGAGCGATCGTTTCCGGCAGCCGGGTGGTGTGAGAAAGGTCCCGGGTGGGGTGCGACTCCTGCCCGGGTGAGGGGGTCAGGGGGTGTGGCGGAGGGTGCGGAGGCTGCGCAACCCGATGGCGCCGATGGCCGTCCCCAATACGAAGGACACGACGGCCAGCAGCAGGTGGACCCAGAAGTAGGCGGTCGGGTGGCCGTGGTGGAAGGCGAGCCCGCTGGCGTCCATCCATAGATTCTTGACGAAGGTGACCCAGATGACCCAGGACCACACCCCGAAAGCGAGCAGGAACCAGGAGACCGGGCGGCTTAGCTTCATGCGACCAGTATCGCCGTCCGCGCTCCGGCTCCGTGCCGGGGGTGGCGATGGGCCACGACGTGGAACTTCGCCGTCCGCGCCAGGTACGTTTCCCAGCGTGCCCGCACCCAAGAAGACCAGCCGACGCCTGCTGTCGGCCGCCTGTGTCACCCTGCTGTCGCTGTCCGTCGCCACCCCCGCCGCCCTCGCCGCCCCCACCCCCTCCGCGCGTGCGACCGCCACGCCCCCGAACGGCATGTCCACGGTGGGCGGCGCCCGGCTGGGCCAGGCCGGTACACAGGTCAACCTCGCTCCGGGCGTGCCCGTGCTGCCGAAGGACCTCACCGCGCTGTCCTGGATCGTCTCGGACGCCGAGTCCGGCGACGTACTCGCCGCGCACAACGCGCACTGGCAGCTCCCCCCGGCCAGCACGCTGAAGATGCTCTTCGCGGACACCGTGCTGCCCCGCTTCCCGAAGACCATGGAGCACAAGGTCATCCCCGGGGACCTGGCCGGCATGGGTGCCGGGTCGAGCGTGGTCGGGATAAAGGAGGGGCGCTCCTATTCCGTCCACGACCTGTGGCTGGGGGTCTTCCTGCGCTCGGGCAACGACGCCGTGCACGTCCTCGCGCACATGAACGGCGGTGTCCCGCAGACCGTCCAGGACATGCAGCAGCACGCCGACGAACTCCAGGCGGACGACACCCACGTCGTCTCGCCCGACGGGTACGACGAGCCGGGCCAGGTGTCGTCGGCGTACGACCTGACGCTGTTCGCCCGGTCCGGCTTGCAGAAGAAGGACTTCCGGGACTACTGCTCGACCGTGCGCGCCACCTTCGAGTCCGGTGAGATCCGCAACACCAACCGGCTGCTCAGCGGCGACACCGATGTGCCCGTCTACCAGGGCATCGCCGGGGTGAAGAACGGCAACACCACGAACGCGGGCGCCACCTTCACCGGCGTCGCCGAGCGCAACGGCCGGGTGCTGCTCGTCACCGTGATGAACCCGCAGAAGCACGAGCACAACGAGGTCTACAAGGAGGCCGCCCGGCTGCTGGACTGGGGCTTCCAGGCGGCCGGCAAGGTCACGCCGGTGGGCGAGCTGGTGCCGCCGAAGAGCGTCGCCGCCGCCAACGGCCGGCCCAGCGCGGGCGCCTCCGCGCAGAGCGGCTCCGCGCAGGGCGGCTCGGGGATCGGCGGCCCCGCGGCGAAGCCGGTGGCCGGTTCGGCCGCCGGGGGCGGGGCCGGCGGGGTGGGCACCGCGCTGGCCATCACGGGCGGCGCGCTGATGCTGCTCGCAGCCGCCGCGTTCCTGGTCAACCGCCGTTGGCCGCTGCCGGACCTGGTACGCCGGCGGACGCGTCCGTGACACCGTCCGGCGCCGCCGCCTCCGTGTGCCGGGTGGCCGTCCAGGACGCGCAGTACAGGACCAGCTTCGAGGTGAAGTTGATCCACAGCAGCAGCGCCACCGGGACGCCGAACGCGCCGTACATGCTCTTCGCGGCGATCCCCTGGATATAGCCGCTGAGCAGCAGCTTCAGCAGTTCGAAGCCGACCGCGCCGAGCAGTGCCGCGACCAGCAGGCGGCGGCGCGGCGGCTCGACCCCGGGCAGCAGGGTCAGGACGTAGAGCAGCACGAGGAAGTCGGCGAGCGCGGCGACCGCGAACGCGGCGATGCGGAGCAGGACCACGCCCCAGCCGTGCTCGCTCAGCCCGAGCAGCCCGGAGAGCCCGCCGACGGCGGCCGAGGCGAGCGTGGACGCGGCGAGCGTGATCAGCAGGGCGCCGCCGAGCCCGAACAGGATGCCGGCGTCCTTGGCCTTGGCGACCAGCGGGTTCTCCGGCCGGTCGGGCAGCTCCCAGACCGCGCGCAGACAGTCCCGGGTCTGGCCGACCCAGCCGATGCCGGTGAACAGCAGCAGGGCGCCCGCGATGACGCCGACGGTGCCGGCGTTGTCCACCAGCGAGGTCAGGTTCAGCTGGTTGGAGATGACCCCCGGGAACTGCTCGGCGATCTTGTGCTCGACCGTCTTCTGCCGGCCGGGGCTGAGCGTGGCGGCGCTGACCGCGGCCACCAGGGTCAGCAGCGGGAACAGCGCCACGAAGCTGATGAACGTCATCGCCGCGGCCAGCCGCGACCACTTCACCCGGTCCAGCCGCTCGTACGACCGCCACGCGTGGGTGGCCGTGAGCCAGGTGACGGCCGGCCCGATGACGGGCAGCTTCTTGAGCCAGTCCATGATCCTCTCCTGCCCCGAGGACGCGCTGGTATGACATCCCACTAATCACCCATTGTGTGGAGTGGGCGAATGTTCAGTAACTAACCACCCATACACGGGCGATACGGTCACCGACATGCCTGGAGACACCGTTTCCGTCATCCGTCCGCGCACGTACGAGGAGGCCGCGGCCGCCGTACGCGACTGCGGGGCCCGCGGCACCGTCGCACGCGGTTCCGGCCGGGCGCACGGGGACGCGGCACGCAACGCCGGCGGCGCCGTCCTCGACATGGCCGGCCTCGACCGGATCCATGTCGTCGACGCCGCCGAGGGCCTCGTGCTGTGCGACGCCGGGGTCTTCCTGCACCGGCTCGCCGAGGTGCTGCTCCCGCTCGGCTGGTTCGTGCCGGTCGCCCCCGGCCCCCGCCCGGTGACGGTCGGCGGGGCGATCGGCGCCGACCTGCACGGCCCCAACCAGCATGTCTCCGGCTCCTTCTCCCGCCATGTGCTGTCGCTGGAGATGCTCACCGCCGACGGCGAGGTCCGCACGGTACGGCCGGGCACCCCGCTGTTCGAGGCGACGGCCGGCGGGATGGGCCTGACCGGCGTGATCCTCACGGCCACGATCCGGCTGCTCCCGGTGCAGACGTCGTATCTGACCGTCGACACCGAACGCGCCCCCAGCCTCGACGTCCTGATGGACCGTCTGGCCGCCGCCGACCACCGCTACCGCTACTCCGCCGCCCGGGTCGACCTGACCGCCCGGGGCGCGGCGACCGGCCGCGGCGTCCTCGTCCGCGGCGACCACACCCCGCTCGACGCCCTCGGCGCGAGCCCCTGGCGGCGGCTGTCGGCCGCCCTGCCCCGCACCCCGCTGCCCGCGGCCCCCGCCGCCCGGCTCGGCCGGATCGCCGCCGGACTCGTGGACGGCCTGTGGTTCCACACCGTCCCCCGGGCCCGCACCGGCGAACTCCGGCGGCTGTCCGCTTCCTTGCGCCCCCTGCACGCCCTGCCCCAGGGAGGCCGCGGTGTCGTGCCGTACCGGTTCGTCGTCGGGCACGGCCAGGAGGAGACCCTGCACCGCATCGTGCGGCGCGTGGCCGGCCGGCGGGGTGCGGCCGGTCCGGGAGTGCTGAAGCGCTTCGGCGAGGCGGACCCCGGCTGGCTGTCCTTCCCGCTGCCCGGCTGGAGCCTCGCCCTGGAGTTCCCGGCCGCGCTGCCCGGGCTCGCCGGCCTGCTCGACACCCTGGACGAGGAGGTCGCCGCGGTCGGCGGCCGGGTCTGTCTGGCCGCGGACGGCCGGCTGCGCCCCGATCTGCTCGCCGCGATGTACCCGCGGCTGGGCGACTTCCGCTCCCTGCGGGCGGAACTGGACCCCCGCGGGGTCTTCGTCTCGGACCTGGCCCGCCGTCTGGGCCTGTGACGACCACTGCACGCCCGGCCCGTCTTCGAGGAGTTGTCGTGAAGGACGCCTTCGGCCTCCCCCAGTCCCTGCTCGTCCTCGGCGGCACGTCCGAGATCGCGCTCGCCACCGCCCGCCGGCTGATCGCCCGCCGCACCCGTACGGTGTGGCTGGCGGGCCGCCCCTCCCCCGCGCTGGAGCGGGCCGCCGAGACCCTGCGCGCCCTCGGCGCCGACGCCCGCACGGTCGACTTCGACGCCCTGGACCCCGAGTCCCACGAGACCGCGCTCGGCAAGGTCTTCGCCGAGGGCGACATCGATCTGGTGCTGCTCGCCTTCGGCATCCTCGGCGACCAGGCGCACGACGAACGCGACCCGGTACGGGCCGTCCGGGTCGCGCAGACCAACTACACCGGCGCCGTCTCCGCGGCCCTGGTCGCCGCCCGTGCGCTCCAGGCGCAGGGGCACGGCTCGCTGGTGGTGCTGTCCTCCGTCGCCGGGGAACGCGCCCGGCGCGCCGACTTCATCTACGGCTCCAGCAAGGCCGGTCTGGACGCCTTCGCCCAGGGTCTCGGCGACGCGCTGCACGGCACCGGCGTGCACGTCATGGTCGTACGCCCCGGCCCGCTGCGGGCGGCGGGCCCGCTGGGCACGACCCCGGAGGAGGTGGCCGCGGCCGTCGAACTGGGGCTGCGCCGGGGCTCGGAGGTGGTGTGGGTGCCGGGTCGGCTACGCCTGCTGATGTCGGCGCTGCGCCACACCCCGCGCCCGCTGTACCGACGGCTCCCCCTGTAGAGCCCTGCTAGGAGACCGTGCTGCGGTTCGCGCCGCGCAGGGCCTGCGGCGGCACCAGCGCGCCGCCGAAGCTGTACTCCCGCAGCTTGCGCCACACCTCGTCGGCGCCCTGCTGGTACAGCGCGAACCCGGTGCACGGCCACTCCGCCTCGAACCCGGCCAGCTCCTCGAAGGCGCGGTCCATCGCCGCCTCCTCGATGCCGTGGGCGACGGTGACATGCGGGTGGTAGGGGAACTGGAGCTCGCGCGCCACCGGCCCGGAGGAGTCCCGGACCCGCTGCTGGAGCCAGGTGCAGTCCTCGGCGCCCTCCACGACCCGGACGTAGACCACCGGGGACAGCGGGCGGAAGGTGCCGGTGCCGGACAGCCGCATCGGGAAGGGCCGGCCGGCCGCGGCGACCGCGCTGAGGTGCGCCTCGACGGCCGGCAGGTCGGCCTCGTCCACCTCGGTCGGCGGCAGCAGGGTGACATGGGTGGGGATGGAGTGAGCCGCGGCGTCGCCGAAGCCCGCGCGCCGCTCCTGGAGCAGGCTGCCGTGAGGCTCCGGAACCGCGATCGACACGCCGATCGTTACGGTCCCCACGTCGTCTCCTGTCGTCGCGTCTGTCGTCTTGTCACAGCCGTGCCGTCCGGCCGTCGGCTATCGACTGTACGGCCATGGAAGTCCTGTGGGCAGGCGCAGCGGAAGTGATGTGCAGCGCTCCACCCACCAGGACGTGTGTACGGCCGTGCGCCCCAGCGCCGGTCCGTGCGGCGCGGTGCCGGTCCGTGCCCCTCAGTGCCTCGGCGGGAGGAAGCCCACGCGGTCGTACGCCTGTGCCAGCGTCTCGGAGGCGACGGCGCGCGCCTTCTCCGCGCCCTTGGCGAGGATCTTGTCGAGGCTCTCGGCGTCGTCCAGGTACTGCTGGGTGCGCTCCCGGAACGGGGTGACGAACTCGACCATGATCTCGGCGAGGTCGGTCTTGAGCGCGCCGTACATCTTGCCCTCGTACTCCTGCTCCAGCTCGGCGATGGAGGTGCCGGTGAGCGTGGAGTAGATGGTGAGGAGGTTGGAGACGCCCGGCTTGTTCTCCGCGTCGTAGCGGATCACGGTGTCGGTGTCGGTGACGGCGCTCTTGACCTTCTTGGCGGTGGTCTTCGGCTCGTCGAGCAGGTTGATGAGACCCTTCGGCGTGGACGCCGACTTGCTCATCTTGATCGACGGGTCCTGGAGGTCGTAGATCTTCGCCGTCTCCTTGAGGATGTACGGCGCCGGGATGGTGAACGTCTCGCCGTAGCGGCCGTTGAACCGCTCGGCCAGGTCCCGGGTCAGCTCGATGTGCTGGCGCTGGTCCTCGCCGACCGGCACCTGGTGGGCCTGGTAGAGGAGGATGTCCGCGACCTGGAGGATCGGGTACGTGAACAGGCCGACGCTCGCCCGGTCGGCGCCCTGCTTGGCGGACTTGTCCTTGAACTGGGTCATCCGGCTGGCCTCGCCGAAGCCGGTGAGGCAGTTCATGACCCAGGCGAGCTGGGCGTGCTCGGGGACGTGGCTCTGCACGAAGAGGGTGCAGCGGTCCGGGTCCAGGCCTGCGGCCAGCAGCTGGGCCGCGGCGAGGCGGGTGTTGGCGCGCAGGTCCGCGGGGTCCTGCGGGACCGTGATCGCGTGCAGGTCGACGACCATGTAGAAGGCGTCGTGGGATTCCTGGAGGGCCACCCACTGGCGGACGGCACCGAGGTAGTTGCCGAGGTGGAACGAACCGGCGGTGGGCTGGATGCCGGAGAGCACGCGGGGGCGATCAGCAGTGGCCATGGTGCCCATTCTCTCATCGGCTGGGGGTGTGATTGGCCCGGGAGGTGGGGGGTGGTTGTGGGGCGCGGGGGACTGCGGGCCGTCCGTGGCTGGTCGCGCCCCGCGGCGGAGCCGCATATGGATGCGGCCCCGCGCCCCTGGGTTGGCTGCCCCTTGGGGCGTCTGTCAGCCGAGGTCGATTTCCGGGTACAGGGGGAAGCCCGCCACCAGGTCCGTTGCCCGCTGGGCGATTTCCTGGGAGACCTTCTCGTCCAGGACGTGGGCCGCCTTGGAGGGGGCGCCGGACTTGGTGGTGCCCGGCTCGGTGGTGGTCAGGACGCGGTCGATCAGGCCCGCCACCTCGTCCATCTCCGCCGTGCCGAGGCCACGGGTGGTGAGCGCGGGGGTGCCGACGCGGATGCCGGAGGTGTACCAGGCGCCGTTCGGGTCGGCCGGGATGGCGTTGCGGTTGGTGACGATGCCGGAGTCGAGCAGCGCCGCTTCCGCCTGGCGGCCGGTGAGGCCGTAGGAGGTGGCGACGTCGATCAGGTTGAGGTGGTTGTCCGTGCCGCCCGTCACCAGGGTGGCGCCGCGGCTCATCAGGCCCTCGGCGAGCGCGCGGGAGTTGTCCACGATGCGCTGGGCGTAGTCCTGGAAGGCGGGCTGCCGTGCCTCGGCGAGGGCGACGGCCTTGGCGGCCATGACGTGCGGGAGCGGCCCGCCGAGGACCATCGGGCAGCCGCGGTCGACCTGGTCCTTGAGGGAGTCGTCGCACAGGACCATGCCGCCGCGCGGGCCGCGCAGCGACTTGTGGGTGGTGGTGGTGACGATCTGGGCGTGCGGGACCGGGTCGAAGTCGCCGGTGAGGACCTTGCCCGCGACCAGGCCGGCGAAGTGCGCCATGTCGACCATGAGGGTCGCGCCGACCTCGTCGGCGATCTCCCGCATGATCCGGAAGTTCACCAGACGGGGGTACGCGGAGTAGCCGGCGACGATGATCAGGGGCTTGAAGTCCCGGGCCTGGGCGCGCAGGGCGTCGTAGTCGATGAGGCCCGTCGCCGGGTCGGTGCCGTAGGAGCGCTGGTCGAACATCTTTCCGGAGATGTTCGGGCGGAAGCCATGGGTGAGGTGGCCGCCGGCGTCCAGGGACATGCCGAGCATGCGCTGGTTGCCGAAGGCCTGGCGCAGCTCGGCCCAGTCGGCCTCGGTGAGGTCGTTGACCTGGCGGGCGCCGGTCTTCTCCAGGAAGGGCGCCTCGACGCGGTCGGCGAGTACGGCCCAGAAGGCGACGAGGTTGGCGTCGATGCCGGAGTGCGGCTGGACGTAGGCGTGCCGGGCGCCGAACAGGGCCTTGGCGTGCTCGGCGGCCAGCGACTCGACCGTGTCGACGTTGCGACAGCCGGCGTAGAAGCGGCGGCCGACGGTGCCCTCGGCGTACTTGTCGCTGAACCAGTTGCCCATGGCCAGCAGGGTGGCCGGGGAGGCGTAGTTCTCGGAGGCGATCAGCTTGAGCATCTCGCGCTGGTCGGCGACCTCCTGGCCGATGGCGTCGGCGACCCGCGGCTCGACCGCGCGGATGACGTCGAGCGCCGCGCGGAAGGCGGTGGACTCGGTGGAAGGGTGCTGCTTCGGCATGGGGACCTCCGGACGGCGTGCGTACAACTCATGTACAGCGTTACGTTCGGCCCAGGCGCACGGCACTGTTTTCCCGCCGGGCCGCTCCCCGATGGTCCGTCCCATCCCAGCGCGCCAGTCACGGCCCGCTGATCAGCCTACCGGGCGCGTCGCCCGGCGCAGGTCCCGCGTCCACCATGCGAGCGACGTCTCCCGCCGGGGTGCGGCCGGCGGATCAGAGGATCACATGGGGCAGGAAGCGGGCGTACTCGTCGGTGATCAGGCCGGTGGACTCGCGGATGCCGAGCCCGGCCGGTTCGCCGCGGACGGTCCAGGCGCCCAGCACCACGTGGTTGCCGTCGAAGGCGGGCAGGGGTGCGAGCTGCTGGTAGCAGCAGGGTTCGTCGCGTACGACGGGTTCGGCGCCCGGCGGGTGGACGGTGACGCCCTCGCCCTCGCGGCCGAGGAGCGGCTTGGCGACGTAGCCGTGGGTGCCGGCCAGGTCGCGGGGGCCGTCCAGGTAGGCGGGGAGGAGGTTGGGGTGGCCCGGGTACAGCTCCCAGAGGACCGCCAGCAGGGCCTTGTTGCTGAGCAGCATCTTCCAGGCGGGCTCGATCCACAGGGTGCTGCCGGTGCCGCCGCCGTTGTCGAGGGTGTCGAGGACATGGCCGCCGAAGGCGTCGGTGGTGAGCCATTCCCACGGGTAGAGCTTGAAGAGGGCGCGGATGAAGCGGAGCCGGTTGTCGACGAAGCGGCCGGAGAGGGTGTCCCAGCCGATCTCCTCCATGGGCAGCCAGTCGGTGTCGAGTCCGGCCTGTTCCGCGGTCTCCTTCAGATAGGCGACCGTCATCAGGTCCTCGCCGAGTTCGTCGGCGGCGGAGTGCGCGAAGTGCAGGGGGCTGCCGGGCGGGAGCAGCGGGGCCTGGGCGCGCCAGGCGTCGACCAGCCGTTCGTGCAGGGAGTTCCACTGGTCGGCGCCGGGGAAGCGGTCCTCCATCCAGAACCACTGGGGGGAGGCGGCCTCCACCAGGGAGGTGGGCGTGTCGGCGTTGTACTCCAGCAGCTTGGCCGGGCCGGTGCCGTCGTAGCGCAGGTCGAAACGGCCGTAGAGGGAGGGGAGTTCGGCGCGGCGGGTCCAGGACTCGGCGACCGCCGCCGCCACCCGCGGGTCGGTGATGCCGAGGTCGGCGAGGCGGTCGCCGGTCACCAGGTGGTCGGCGGCGGCCAGGCACATGCGGTGCAGTTCGCCGACCGTGTCCTCCAGCGCCTCGACCTCGGGCAGGGAGAAGACGTAGTAGGCGCTCTCGTCCCAGTAGGGGCGCAGGGAGCCGTCGGGGTGGCGGGTGAGCGGGTAGACCAGTCCCTGTTCCTCGACGGTCTGCTGCCAGCCGGGGCGGGGCGTGGTGGTGCGGCGTTCCATGCGGGGTGTCCGATCGGGCGTCCGGCTCAGCCGCCGGAGCTGTGGTAGTGGCTGCCGCCGAAGCCGCCGCGGTGGACCCCGCTGCCGCCCGAGGAACCGCCGGAGCCCTTGTGGGGCGGGGTGAAGGAGCCGCCGCTCACCCAGGAGCCCTTCTTCTTGCCGCCGTAGTACCAGTCGCCGTCCACGGACGTGACGGACGTGCAGTTCTTGTCGGAGACGGCCTTGTACCCCTTGGCGGCCTGGTAGCTGTCGCGGTCGACGCAGCGCTTGTCCGGGTCGGAGGAGCAGGCGGTGAGGGCGGCGGCCAGCAGGCCCATGCCGCCGAGTACCACCGTGCCGGACCGCAGTCGCCGTCGTGTGTCGGCCATGTCCGTCTCCCCCGTGTGTCGTGACCGCTTCCTTCGTTTCGGCGGTCAGCCTAGAGAACGGTAAGAGCGCAGGCCCAAGTGGGTGACCGGTAGGGCCTTCTCCTAGAGTCCCTTTGTGCTCTTTGGAATGGTGTGCGCCCTTGGCGCGGCGGTCTGCTTCGGTACCGCGACGGTGTTGCAGGCGGTGGCCGCGCGGACGGCCGGTACGGGCGAGGGGGGCGAGGCGGCCCTGCTGCTGCGGGCGATGCGGCAGTGGCGGTACATCGTCGGGCTGGCGCTGGACGGGATCGGCTTCCTGTTCCAGATCGCCGCGCTGCGCTCCCTGCCGATCTACGCGGTCGGCGCGGCCCTCGCGTCCAGTCTCGCGGTGACCGCGGTGGTCGCGGCGCGGCTGCTGAAGGTGCGGCTGAGCGGCACGGAGTGGGGCGCGGTGGGTGTGGTGTGCGCCGGGCTCGCGATGCTGGGGCTGGCGTCCGGGCCGGAGGGCGACCGGGCCGGCTCGGACACCCTGCGGTACGCGATGCTCGCGGTGGCGGCCGGGATGCTGCTGCTCGCGTTCGCGGGCGGGCGGCTGTCCGGCGGGGCGCGGGCGCTGGTGCTGGGGCTGGGGGCCGGTTTCGGGTTCGGGGTGGTGGAGGTGTCGGTACGGCTGATCGACTCGCTCCGGCCCGCGGACCTGTTCACCAACCCGGCGGCCTATGCGCTGGTCATCGGCGGCGGCGCCGCCTTCATGCTGCTGACCTCCGCGCTGCAACGCGGTTCGGTGACGACGGCCACGGCCGGTCTGGTGATCGGCGAGACGCTCGGCCCGGCGGCGGTGGGCGTGGTCTGGCTCGGCGACCGCACCCGGGAGGGCCTGGCCTGGCTGGCGGTGCTGGGTTTCGCGGTGGCCGTCGTGGGCGCCCTGGCGCTCGCCCGGTTCGGGGAGGCGCCGGCGGCGGTCGAGGCGGAGGCGGAGGTCGAGGCGTCCTGACGGTTCAGGCGTCGGAGAGCTGGTGGAAGGCCAGTCGCGCGTAGAGCGGGCTGGTCTTCAGCAGTTCCTCGTGCGTGCCCGTGGCGCGGACCCGGCCGTCCTCGACGACCGCGATCCGTGCGGCGCCGCGCACCGTGGAGAGGCGGTGCGCCACCGCCAGCACGGCGACCCGGGTGGACAGCTCGCGTACGACGTCCCGCAGTGCCGCCTCGTTGACCGCGTCCAGCTGTGAGGTGGCCTCGTCCAGGAGGAGCAGCCGGGGTTTTCTGAGCAGGGCCCGGGCGATGGCGACGCGTTGGCGTTCGCCGCCGGACAGGGAGACGCCGCGATGCTCGATCCGGGCGTCGAGATCCCCGCCCAGCCGGGCGACGAGGGGTTCCAGCCGGGTCGCGGCGAGGACGTCCCGCAGCTCGTCGTCGCCGACGCCGTCGAGGGCGTAGGCGAGGTTCTCCCGCAGTGAGCCGGCCATGACGGGGGCGTCCTGTTCGACGTACCCGATGCGGGCGCGCAGGGTGTGCAGCGGCCAGTCCCGTACGTCGGTTCCGTCGATGCGGACGGTGCCCGCGTGCGGGTCGTAGAAGCGCTCGATGAGGCTGAGCACCGTGGTCTTCCCGGCGCCGGACGGCCCGACCAGGGCGGTCAGGCCGACCTCCGGTACCTCCAGGGAGAAGGACCGCAGGGCGGGTTCGGGGCGGCCGGGGTAGGTGAAGGAGACGTCCTCGAAGACGGCGACGGAGGCGGACGGGCGGGGCTCCGGGCGGGAGGCCACGCTGGCGGCGGCGGACCGGTCCGGTGCCGGCTCCACCGGCAGGGCGGTGATCTCGGCCACCCTCAGAAACGACCAGCAGGAGACTAGCTGTGAAATCTCCTGATTTCTACGGGAGTTGGCCGCTTCAGAGGCCCAACGCACGAACCCCGCCTCCGGAATCGGAGGCGGGGTTCGGGGTTCGAGCGCCGGGCAGGCCTTGCACCTGCATTTCCCCGCAGGAAGCGGGGCGTCTTTCCTTGGACCACCAACGCACTGCCGGTCACCGGGTGTTCCGGCGGCCTTGCGTGATCAACTGTACCCCATCACGGGAGCACCCGGCACAGGGCGTCCAGCGCTCCCGCCCAGGCGCTGTCCGGCGGGGTGCCGTAGCCGACGACGAGGGCGTCCAAGGGCTCGGCGACGGCCTGTTCATGGCGGTGGAAGGAGAGGCCGTGCAGGGCCAGGCCCTGCCAGGCGGCGGCCTGGACCACCGACTGCTCGGTGCCGGGCGGCAGCCGCAGCACCGCGTGCAGGCCGGCGGCGATCCCGGTGACGCGGACGTCGGGCGCGCGGTCGGCGAGGGCCGCGGTGAGGGCGTCGCGGCGGCGCCGGTAGCGCAGCCGGGCGGAGCGGACATGGCGGTCGTAGGCGCCGGAGGTGAGGAACTCGGCGAGGGTGAGCTGGTCCAGCGCGCCGACGGTGTCCACATGGCCCTTCGCCGCGATCACCTCCTCGATGAGGGCGGGCGGCAGCACCATCCAGCCCAGCCGCAGGCCGGGGGCGAGCGCCTTGCTGGCGGTGCCGAGGTAGACCACCTGGTCGGGGCCGAGGCCCTGGAGGGCGCCGACCGGCTGGCGGTCGTAGCGGAACTCGCCGTCGTAGTCGTCCTCCAGGACCAGGCCGCCGGTGCGGCGCGCCCAGTCGACGACGGCCGCCCGCCGGTCCGGGTGCAGGGCGGTGCCCATGGGGAACTGGTGGGCGGGGGTGAGGAGCACGGCCCCGGCGTCGCCCAACGCGCGGGTGTCGGTGCCGAGTTCGTCGTAGGGCAGGGCGGGGGTGGCCAGGCCGGCGGTGCGCAGCAGACGCCAGTAGAGGTCCAGTCCGTACGACTCGACCGCCACCGTGCGCACCCCGCGCGCCCGCAGCGCCGGGCCGAGCAGCCGCAGGGCGTGCGAGAAGCCCGCGGTGACCAGGACGGAGTCCGGGTGGGCGCGCACGCCCCGGGCGCGGGCGAGGTATCCGGCGAGGGCGGTGCGCAGTTCGGGGCGGCCACGCGGGTCGCCGTAGCCGAGGGCGTCGTTCGGGGCGGCGGCGAGGGCGCGGCGGGCGGCCCTGAGCCACTCGGCGCGCGGGAAGGAGGCGAGGTCGGGGGTGCCGGGGACGAGGCTGTGGACCGGGCGGCCGGGTTCCCGGCGGTGCCGGGGCGCGCTCGCCGGGCGCGAGGGCGGCGGGGCCACGGCGCGGTCCGCCACCCGGGTGCCGGAGCCCTGCCGGGCGGTGAGCCAGCCCTCGGCGACCAGGTCGGCGTAGGCCTCGGCGACGGTGTTGCGGGCGATGCCGAGGTCGGCGGCGAGGGAGCGGGAGGACGGCAGCCGGGTGCCGGGGGCGAGGCGGCCGGTGCGGACGGCGTCGCGCAGCGCGTCGGTGAGGCTGCGGCGCAGCCCGCCGCCGCCGGACGGTTCCAGGTGCAGGTCCACACCCAAAGTGGCCCATGATTTCGCCATGGAAATGGACCATACTCCTGGGCTGCCCGGCTTCTAGGGTCGAGGCATGAGCACAGCACAGGAAACCGTCGAGTACGCCGCCGAACACGCCCCGCGGATGCGCTGGGCCCAGCACGCGCCCGAGGTCTACAAGGCGATGGTCCGGCTGGACGCCGCGGCCCGGCAGGGGCTGGACCCGAAGCTGGCCGAGCTGGTGAAGATCCGTTCCTCGCAGCTCAACCACTGCGCGTTCTGCCTCGACATGCACACCAAGGACGCGCTCGCGGCCGGTGAGAGCGTGGAGCGGATCGTGCAGCTCAGCGCGTGGCAGGAGTCGCGGCACTTCTACACGGAGAAGGAGCTCGCGGCACTGGAGCTGACCGAGGCGGTCACCGTGCTGACCGACGGCTTTGTGCCGGACGAGGTGTACGACCGGGCCGCGCAGCACTTCGAGGAGGCCGAGCTGGCCCAGCTGATCGCGGCCATCGCGGTGATCAACGCCTGGAACCGGTTCGCCGTGACCACCCGGATGACCCCGGGCCACTACCAGGCGGGGCAGTACAAGTGAGCCGTACCCAGCTGCTGGACCGGCAGGTCGGCGCGGCGATGTCCGCGGTGAGCGCGGCGGCGAAGCGGGGGCTCGGCGACCCGGTCCTCGCCGAGCTGGTGATGATCCGCGCCTCCCAGCTCAACCACTGCGCGTTCTGCCTGGACATGCACCTCGAGGCCGCCCGGAAGAACGGCGAGTCGGAGGACCGCGTCCAGCTGCTGAACGCCTGGGAGGAGGCCGGGGACCTGTTCAGCGAGCGGGAGCGGGCCGCGCTGGCCCTGACCGAGGCGGTCACCGTGCTCACTGGGGGCACCTCCCAGACGAAGTCTGGGGGAGGCTTTGTGCCGGACGAGGTGTACGACCGGGCCGCCCGCCACTTCGAGGAGGCCGAGCTGGCCCACCTCATCGCTCTGATCACCGTCATCAACGGCTGGAACCGGATCATGGTCAGCCGTCGTACCGCACCAGGGGGTTACCAGCCATGAGCAAGGCCGACGAGTTCCGCGCGCTGCACCTGGGACGGGTCCCGGGGGATGCGCTGGTCCTGCCGGGTCCCTGGGACGCGGCGAGCGCGCGGGTCTTCGCCGAGGCCGGGTTCCCGGCGCTGGCCACGCCGAGCGCGGGCGTCGCCGCCAGTCTCGGCCACCAGGACGGGCAGACCCCGGCCGACGAGATGTTCGCGGCCGTCGCCCGGATCGCGCGGGCGGTGGACGTGCCGGTGTCGGCGGACGTCGAGGCCGGGTACGGGCTCGCGCCGAAGGAGCTGGTGGACCGGCTGCTGGAGGCCGGTGTCGTCGGCTGCAACCTGGAGGACTCCGTCGGGGGCGCCCTCAAGGACCCGCGGGAGCAGGCCGAGTTCCTCGCCGAGGTGCGCGCGGCGGCCGGCGACCGGCTGTTCGTCAACGCCCGCGTCGACGTCTTCGTGCACGGCGACGGCGACCCGGAGCGGGCCATCGAGCGTGCCGCGCTGTACGTGGCGGCGGGCGCCGACTGCGTGTACCCGATCCTGGCGCCGGCCGAGGTGCTGCCGCTGCTGCGGTCGGCCGTGCAGGGTCCGCTGAACGCGCTGGCCCGGCTGGACGGCAGCGGCCCCTCGCCCGCCGAACTCGGCGGGCTCGGGGCCACCCGGATCACCTTCGGGCCGGGCCTCCAGCGCAAGGCCGCGGCCGCGGTCCGGGAGATCGCGGCCGGACTGCTGGGCTGAGGGCGCTCAGGACAGCCACCGCTTCCAGGTGGAGGGGTGGCTGTCCACCCACTTCCGCGCCGCCTGCTCCGGGCTGAGCTTCTGGTCCGCGATCATCAGGGAGACCTGGTCCTGGTCCTCCGTCGTCCAGCGGAACTTCTTCAGGAAGGCCGCCGCCCGCCCGCCGGACTTCGCGAAGCCGGCGTTGAGGTACTTCTTGAGCGGGGTGTGCGGGTACGCGCAGGCGACCTTGGCCGCGTCCGCGTCGCAGCCCTCCTTGTACGGCGGCAGCTTCACCTCCGTCATGGGGACCTTCTTGAACAGCCACTGCGGCGCGTACCAGTAGGTCAGGAAGGGCTTCTTCTCCTTGGCGAACTGCTTGATCTGGGTGATCTGCGCCGCCTCGGAACCGGCGAAGACGACCTGGTAGTCCAGCTTCAGGTTCTGCACCAGGGCCTTGTCGTTGGTGACGTAGGACGGGGAGCCGTCCATCAGCTGGCCCTTGCCGCCGCTCTCCGCGGTGCGGAAGAGGGAGGCGTACTTGTTCAGGTTCCGCCAGTCGGTGATGTCGGGGTGCTGCCGGGCGAGATAGGTGGGCACGAACCAGCCGATGTGGCCGGTCACCCCGAGGCCGCCGCCGGACACGATCGTCTTCTTGTCCTGGACGTACCGCTTCTCCTGGTCCGGGTGGCCCCAGTCCTCCAGGAGCGCGTCCACCCGGCCCTGGCTCAGCGCGTCCCACGCGGGCACCTCGTCCACCTGGACGGTGTCCACGCGGTAGCCCAGCTTGTGCTCCAGGATGTACTGGGCGACGGCCACGTTGGACTGCGCGCCCACCCAGGACTGCACGGACAGGGTGACGGTCTTCGCGCCCTGAGCGTCGGCGAACGGGCTGGCCTGCTTGGTCATGTCGGCGGCACCGCAGCCGGTCAGCAGGAACAGCGCGGACACCGCGGCTGTCCCGACGGTCGTACGTACGCGCATGTCACGCTCCCTTCTTCGCGCGGCGCTCGGCCGGCTGGGTCACCCGGTCCAGCATCAGACCCAGGCAGACGATGGCGGCACCGGCCACCAGTCCGGTCGCGAGGTCGCCCTGGGCCAGGCCGAAGGCGACGTTGTAGCCGAGGGCGCCGCCGCCGACCAGGCCGCCGATGATGACCACGGCCAGCACCAGGACCACGCCCTGGTTGACGGCGAGCAGCAACGCCCGCCGGGCCAGCGGGAGTTGCACCTGCCACAGCTGCTGCCGGCCGGTCGCGCCGAGCGAGCGCGCGGACTCCAGCGCGGCCGGGTCGACCTGGCGCAGGCCCTGCGCGGTGATCCGTACGACGGCCGGGAGGGCGTAGACCACGGCGGCGGCCACGGCGGGTGCCCGGCCGACGCCGAACAGCGCCACCACCGGGATCAGGTACACGAACTGCGGCATCGTCTGGAGGACGTCCAGGACCGGGCGCAGGGCGCGTTCGACGCGGTCGCTGCGGGCGGCGGCGATGCCGGTCGCGAAGCCCAGGACCAGGGTGACGGCCACGGCCGCCAGCACCTGGGAGAGGGTGTCGAGCGAGGGCTCCCACACCCCGAGCACGCCGATCGCGGCCATGGCGAGGACGGCGGTCAGCGCGGTGCGCCAGGTGCCGATCAGCCAGGCCAGGGCGGCCACGATCAGCAGCACCGACCACCAGGGCAGCCACTGGAGGCCGTCGCGGACCGGGTCGAGCACCCAGGTGGTGAAGTGCCCCGCCCAGTCGGCCGTGCCGCCGACGACCGGGACGCCGGAGTAGAGGTGGCCGGTCATCCAGTCGACGGCGCGGTTGACCGGCTCGGCGATGTGCAGGGTCAGGCCGGCGGGCCAGTCCAGGGCGCCGAGCAGGCGGGCGGCCAGGGCCAGCGCCACGGTGACGGCCAGGACGTAGAGCCGGCCGATGGTCCTGGGGCGGGTGCCGCCGTCGCCCGCCGCCGCGGTCACCCGGTCGAGGACGATCGCGAGCAGCACGAGGGGGATGCCGGCCGCCAGGGCGGCGCCCACGTCCACCGAGGCGAGGGCCTGGTAGACGCGGTCGCCGAGACCGCCGGCGCCGATGACCGAGGCGATCACGGCCATGGACAGCGCCATCATGATCGTCTGGTTGAGGCCGAGCAGCAGCTCGCTGCGGGCCAGCGGGATCCGGGCGGTCAGCAGCCGCTGCCGGCGGGTGGCGCCGAGCGACTCCACGGCCTCCAGGACCTCGGGGTCGGCGCCGCGCAGGCCGAGCGCGGTGAGGCGGGCCATCGGCGGGGCGGCGTAGACGACGGTGGCGAGGACGGCCGCGGGGACGCCGATGCCGAAGACCAGGACGACGGGGAGCAGGTAGGCGAAGGCCGGGAGCACCTGCATGGTGTCCAGGACCGGGCGCAGGGCGCGGTGCAGGCGCTCGGAGAGGCCGCCCGCCAGGCCGAGGAGCGCGCCGACGAGCGCGGAGGCGAGGACGGCCACGACCATCAGCGCGAGGGTCTGCATGGTCGGCACCCACATGCCGAGGGTCCCGCAGGTCAGCAGCGCGACCGCGGTACCGGCGGCGAGCCGGGGCCCGGCCAGGCGCCAGGCGAGGAGGGCGGTGAAGGCGGTGACGCCGGTCCAGCCCGCGGCGAGGAGGGTGAGGTAGACGGCGCGGACGGAGAGGACGACCGCGTTGCTGACGTACCCGAAGAAGTAGAGGAAGAGGGGGTGGGTGTCGCGGTTGTCGATGACCCAGTTGCTGGCCGCGGCGAGGGGCTTGTCCAGGTGGACGGTGAGGTGCTGCGGCCAGGTGCCGCCGTGCAGGAGGGGGAGGAGTACGGCGGTGAGGAGCGCGAGCAGGAGGAGTTTGCCCGCGGCAGGGCTCTTCAGGACCCGGGGTGCGGCCGGGGCGGTCGGGAGACTGAGCGTTGCCATCAGACGGCCTCCGGGGTGCGCGGATTGGGCATGCGCGGGTCCACCCCGGCCACGACGTCCAGCAGCCGTTCGTGGTCCACGGTTCCCACGCAGTTGCCGTCCGCGAGCACGCAGGCCGGTGTGCCGAGGGTGGCCACCGTCCTGATCGCGTCCGCGACCACCGCGTCCGGAGCCAGCGCGCCCGGGTGCTCGGAGCCGCCGCAGCCGCCCCACTTCATCGCCGTACGGACCGTCAGCACCTGCTCGCGCGGGACGTCGCGGACGAACTCGCGGACGTAGTCGTCGGCCGGGGAGCCGACGATCTCCTCCGGGGTGCCCAGCTGGACCACCCGGCCGTCGCGCATCAGGGCGATCCGGTCGCCCAGCTTCAGCGCCTCACTGAGGTCGTGGGTGATGAAGACCATCGTGCGGCCCTCCTCGCGGTGCAGCCGGACCACCTCCTCCTGCATGTCGCGGCGGATGAGGGGGTCGAGGGCGCTGAACGGCTCGTCGAAGAGCAGCACCTCGGGGTCGACGGCCAGGGCCCGCGCCAGGCCGACGCGCTGGCGCTGGCCGCCGGACAGCTGGCCCGGGCGGCGCTGCTCCATGCCCTCCAGGCCCACCTTGGCGACGAACTCGGCGGCGCGCTCGCGCCGTTCGGCCTTCGCCACGCCCTGGATCTCCAGGCCGTAGGCGACGTTGTCCAGGACCGTGCGGTGCGGCAGCAGGCCGAAGTGCTGGAAGACCATCGCGGCGCGGTGGCGGCGCAGTTCGCGCAGCCGGGCGCGGTCCATCGCGCGGACGTCCTCGCCGTCGATGGCGATCGAGCCGGCGGTGGGTTCGATGAGCCGGGTCAGACAGCGCACCAGGGTGGACTTGCCGGAGCCGGACAGGCCCATCACCACGAAGACCTCGCCCTTGCGGACGTCGAAGGAGACATCGCGGACGGCGGCGGTGCAACCGGTGCGGGCGCGCAGCCCGGCGGGGTCGAGGGCGGCCAGCTCGGGGTCGGCGGGGACGCGCTCGGGCCGGGGGCCGAAGACCTTCCACAGGCCGGAGACCGAGAAGACGGGGGTACTACTACTCATCACGCACCGCCCCCGATCAGCTCGGCGGCTTTCTCCCCGACCATGAGCACCCCGATCATCGGGTTCACGGCGGTCATGGTCGGGAAGACGGAGGCGTCGGCGATCCGGATGCCGGACAGGCCGCGGATCCGCAACTCCGGGTCCACCACGGCGAGTTCGTCGTCCACTGCGCCCATCTTGCAGGTGCCCGCCGGGTGGTAGACGGTGTGCGCCACCTTGCGGGCGTACTCGCTGAGTTCGGCGTCGCCGACGATCTCCGGGCCGGGGCACACCTCGCGCTTGAGCCAGCCGGCCAGCGGTTCGGACCGGGCGATCTCGCGGGCGATGCGGATGCCGTCGACCAGGGTCCGGCCGTCGTAGTCGTCCTCGTCGGTGAAGTAGCGGAAGTCCAGGGCGGGCTTGACCGAGGGGTCGGCGCTGGTCAGGTAGAGGCGGCCGCGGCTCTTCGGCTTGGGGATGTTCGGGGTCATCGAGACGCCGTACGCCGGGCGTTCGTAGCCGAGGCGCTCGGGGTTGTCCGTGAACGGTATCTGGTAGAAGTGGAACATCAGGTCGGGGCCCGGGTTTCCGGGGTCGCGGCGGACGAACAGGCCCGCGTCGGAGTCCATCGCGGAGTTCTCCGGGATCGGCCCGTGGGTCTCCCAGACGATGACCGACTCGGGGTGGTCGAGCAGGTTCTCGCCGACGCCCGGCAGGTCCTGTACGACGGGGATGCCGAGCGCCTCCAGGTCCGCCCGGGGGCCGATGCCCGAGTGGAGCAGCAGCCGCGGCGAGTCGATGGCGCCGGCGCACAGCACGACCTCGCTCCGGGCCCGGATCAGCAGGTCCTCGCCGTCCTTGGTGCGCACCCGGACGCCCTCCGCGCGGCCCTGGTCGAACTCCAGCTTGTACGCCCAGGTCTCCAGCAGGAGCGTGAGGTTCGGGCGTTCGTCCAGCACCGGGTGGAGATAGGCCACCGAGGCGGAGGAGCGCTTGTTGTTCTCCGGGTGGTAGGCGAGGTCGAAGAAGCCGACGCCCTCGGTGAACGGCTTGCGGTTGAAGCCCTCGACGCGGGGTACCCCGAGAGCGGTCTGGGCGGCGTCGACGAAGTCGCGGGCGATGGCGTTCCGGTCCTTCTCGTCGACCGGGACGATGTTGTTCTTCAGACGGGCGAAGTAGGCCTCCATGGGGACGGCGCCCCAGCCCTTGGCGCCGGCGGCCTCCCACTCGTCCCAGTCGGAGGGCAGGGGCTTGAAGGCGATGAGGGTGTTGTGGGAGGAGCAGCCGCCGAGGACGCGGGCGCGGCTGTGCCGGATGTGGGAGTTGCCGCGTGGCTGCTCCACGGTGGGGTAGTCGTAGTCGAGTTCGCCGCCGAGCAGGCCCATCCAGCGGCGCAGGGTGAGGACGTCGTCGCGGCCGACGTCGCTGGGGCCGCCCTCGATGACGGCGACGGTGGTCTCGGGGTTCTCGGTGAGGCGGGAGGCGATGACCGAGCCCGCGGTGCCGCCGCCGATGACGACGTAGTCGTAGATCCGGGTGTGCTGGGACATGGGAGGGGTACTCCAGAGGGGGGTCAGGCGATCAGGCGTGACGGGGTGCGGTTCAGCCGGCGAACCAGCGGACGGGCTTCGGGGCGAGGTTCTGGTAGACGTGCTTGGTCTCGCGGTACTCGGCGAGTCCGGCGGGGCCGAGTTCGCGGCCCACTCCGCTCTTTCCGAAGCCGCCCCACTCCGCCTGCGGCAGATAGGGGTGGAAGTCGTTGATCCAGACGGTGCCGTGGCGCAGCCGGGCCGCGACCCGGCGGGCCCTGGAGGTGTCGGCGCTCCACACGGCGCCGGCCAGGCCGTACTCCGTGTCGTTGGCGAGGCGGACGGCCTCCTCCTCGGTGCGGAAGGTCTCGACGGTGAGCACCGGGCCGAAGACCTCCTCGCGGACGACCCGCATCTCGCGGTGGCAGTGGTCGAGGACGGTCGGCTCGTAGAAGTAGCCGGTGGCGGGACGGGTGGCGTCCGGTTCCGGGCGCTTGCCGCCGGTGCGCAGCACCGCGCCCTCGGCGAGGGCGGAGGCGACGTACGACTCCACCTTGGCGCGCTGCTGCTCCGAGACCAGCGGGCCGCACTCGACGCCGGGCTCGGTGCCCCGGCCGAGCCGGATCCGGCCGGCCCTGCGGGCGAGTTCGGCGACGAAGCGGTCCCGGACGGACTCCTCCACGATGAGGCGCCCGCCGGCCGAGCAGACCTGGCCGCTGTGGATGAAGGCCGCGTTGAGGGCCTGGTCGACGGCGGTGTCGAAGCCCTCGGCGGTGGCGCAGGCGTCGGCGAAGACCACGTTGGGGTTCTTGCCGCCGAGTTCGAGGGCGACCTTCTTCACGGTCGGGGCGGCGGCCTGGGCGACCTTGACGCCGCTGACCAGGCCGCCGGTGAAGGACACCAGGTCGACGCCCGGGTGTTCGGCGAGCCGGGCGCCGACGGTGTGGCCGGGTCCGGTGACGAGGTTGGCGACGCCGGCCGGCAGCCCGGCCTCGACCAGCAGTTCCAGCAGCGCGATGGTGGTCATGGGGGTGATCTCGCTGGGCTTGACCACGAAGGTGTTGCCGGCGGCGAGCGCCGGGGCGATCTTCCAGCTGGCCTGGAGGAGGGGGTAGTTCCAGGGGGTGATCAGCGCGCAGACACCGACCGGCTCGTGCACCACGGTGCTGTGGATGTCCGGCGAGCCGGCGTCGACCACCCGGCCGGGGGCCTCGGCGGCGACCAGGTCGGCGAAGTAGCGGAAGGCGTCGGCGACACAGTCGATGTCGACCCGGCCCTCCTCGGCGATCTTGCCCGCGTCCCGGCTCTCCAGCAGGCCGAGCGTCTCGCGGTCGCGTACGAGGAGATCGGCGACGCGGCGCAGCAGGGCGGCGCGGTCGGCGACCGGGGTGCGGGGCCAGGGCCCGTGGTCGAAGGCCTCGCGTGCGGCTGCCACGGCACGCTCGGCGTCCTTCTCGTCGCCCTCGGCGACCACGGCGAACGGCCGGGCGTCCGCCGGGTCGAGGATCTCCCGGGTCGCCCCGGAGATCGCTTCCAGCCACTCGCCTCCGGCGTGAATGGTCGCCTGGGCCTGTCGTTCCGTTCTGTCCGCCATGCTCCGTGTTGCCTTCCGTTCCTGTTCGGTTCCCCTCGGTCACACGCGTGACCCCTCGGGGACCGTGGCCGCCTGCCCCGGCCCGCAGAACGGCATGCGGAATCGGTGACCGAAAGTGTGCGGCGTCACGGAAAAACAGGAAGAAAAGCCGGGAAAACGGACACGTCCGGGCGGGAAGCAGTCGCCGGTACGTAGGCCACGAGCCCGCACGGCAAGGCCGTACGGGCTCGAAGTGCTGCCGGAGGCGGCGCGGGTCAGATGAGGCCGAGGCCGCGCACCGCGTCGCGCTCCTCCACCAGCTCCTGCACCGACGCGTCGATCCGCGCCCGCGAGAACTCGTTGATGTCCAGGCCCTGGACGATCTCGTACTTGCCGTCCTTGCAGGTGACCGGGAAGGAGGAGATCAGGCCCTCCGGGACGCCGTAGGAGCCGTCCGACGGGATGCCCATGGAGGTCCAGTCGCCCTCGGCGGTGCCGTTGACCCAGGTGTACACGTGGTCGATCGCGGCGTTGGCGGCGGAGGCGGCCGACGAGGCACCGCGGGCCTCGATGATCGCGGCACCGCGCTTGGCGACGGTCGGGATGAAGTCCTCGGCCAGCCACTTCTCGTCGTTCACGGTCTCGGCGGCGTTCTTGCCGGCGACCGTGGCGTGGAAGATGTCCGGGTACTGGGTGGCGGAGTGGTTGCCCCAGATCGTCAGGCGCTTGATGTCGGCGACCGTCGAGCCGGTCTTCTTCGCGAGCTGGGTGACCGCGCGGTTGTGGTCCAGACGGGTCATCGCGGTGAAGCGCTCGGCCGGGACGTCCGGCGCGGCGGCCTGCGCGATGAGCGCGTTGGTGTTGGCCGGGTTACCGACGACGAGGACCTTGATGTCGTCCGCGGCGTGGTCGTTGATGGCCTTGCCCTGCGGCTTGAAGATGCCGCCGTTGGCCTCCAGCAGGTCACCGCGCTCCATGCCCTTGGTGCGCGGCCGGGCGCCCACCAGCAGGGCCACGTTGGCGCCGTCGAAGGCGACGTTCGGGTCGTCCGTGATGTCGATGCCCTGGAGCAGCGGGAAGGCGCAGTCGTCCAGCTCCATGGCGGTGCCCTCGGCGGCCTTGAGCGCCGGGGTGATCTCCAGCAGGCGCAGCTTGACCGGCACGTCCGCGCCGAGCAGCTGGCCGGAGGCGATGCGGAAGAGCAGGGCGTAACCGATCTGGCCGGCCGCGCCGGTGACGGTGACGTTCACGGGAGTGCGGGTCATGGCGTTCTCCGTATGACAGCTGGCGGTGGGGCGTCACTGCCCCGGGCGGATGATCGATCTCTTGGCGTCAAGAGAGATCCAGCGGTCAGGCTATCGCGCATCCGGCATGCGAGACGGCCGGGGCGGTGTGGATCAGCCCACAGGGTCGGGCGGAGGGGGCCGGCGGGCATGCAAAAGGCGGCCGCCCGTCCGGGAGAGGTAGGGACGGAGGCGGCCGCCGTTGGGGGTACCGGCTCACCGGACTCCCGTGGGGGGATACCGTTCGCGTGCCCCGGATCCGGCCGTCCATGCATACGGATCCCGGGAATTCACCCGGATGCGCCCCCGGGCCGCTCCCCTCCCCCGCGGCGCGTCCTATTTCGTACAGCCCGTACGGCCGGAGGCGAGAGCGGCGCACGCGGTCGCCTCACCGGCGGACCGTACGGCGACCATCGGCGTGTAGGCGATCGCGTCGCCGACGGCGGTGATCCGCCCGGTCTCGTGGAGCCTGCCCGCAGAGATCCGGACCTGGTCGCCCTGGGTGGCGCCGGTGATCCGGCCCCAGGCCGCACCGCAGGCCTTGCTGTAGCGGACCTCCAGGACCGTGGAGCCGACGGCGGCGCTCCGGGCGGTGATCACCAGGTCGCCGGTGCAGCCCATGGTCTCCGGGTCCTTGCCGGTGCAGGCGGCGCCGGCGCACTTGACACCGGGCGCTGCGCTGACCTGCGTACGGGCGGTGGGGGCGGGCGACTTGGCGGTGTGCGCGTTCTTCGGCCCGCCGCCGTGGTCGGTGAAGAAGAAGACGGCGGCGATGACGGCGAGCGTGCCGACCAGGCCCGCGAGGAACATCGTCAGCCGCTGCCGGCGCTCGGTCCCTTCGGCGGCGGGCCGGGCGGCACCGGGAACGTCGGCAACCCCACCGGGAACACCGGCACCCGGAACACCGGCACCGGGAACGCCCGCGCCCGCAGCCGGGCGGGCAGTGGCTTTGGACGGGCCCCGGTATCCGGCCACGCCCCAGGAGTTGCCGCCCGAGCCGGCCCTGTCCGCCGGACCTGCCCCGCGGCCCCCGCCCTCCCGCGCCCCGGCCTCGGCGTCGGCGGCGGCGGCTCTGGCGTCTGCGTCTGCGGCCGTCGGCTGCGTCGGAATGGCCGGCGAGACGCCCGCCGGGCCGGCGACCCCCGGGAACGCGGTGGCGCCGCCGCGCGGACGGGCGGGCGGCCCGCCGGTCGCCTCCGCCGCGCCGAAGTCCCCGAGCGCCGCGCGGGCCTGGGAGATCCGGATCGCCTCCATGGTCCGGTCGTGCCGCATCTCCGACCGGCTCCAGGCGCGCTCGGCCAGCTCCCACATGGTGGTCAGATGGACCGGGCTGGTGCCGGTGACCTCCGCGAGCGCGACGATCGCCCCCTTGGGCGCGAGCAGCCGGCCGCCGAGATAGCGCTCCCAGGACGTCTTGCTGTAGCCCGTGCAGTCGGCCAGTGCCGCGATGCTCATGCCGCTGCGGTCGACGAGCCGCCGCAACTGGCTGGTGAACTCCTTGATCTGCGGATCCAGATCGTCCGGCAGGTCTTTCCAACGAGGCATCGCCACCCCCCACTTCCCCCGCTCAGTGCTACCCACAGAGATGTGTTGCCTAAGGATCCCAGTTCCCGGAGCGGGGGCGCACGGGAGCACGGGTCGCCTCGCTTCTGCACCCGGTGCTACGAGGTTTTCCCACCGGAAATGGCACGGGCTGACGGAAGTGACGGAGCACGGACACCGTGGCGGAACGGTCACTTCCGTGCCACAGCGCACGGACAGGCGTTGAACAGGCACTTCATGGCAGGAAAGGCTGACGGAGGACGGCGGTCCGTCCCTCTCGGGGGAGGGGACGGACCGCCGTATCCGCGCCATGCGCTGATCGTGAGGTGCGCTACCTGCTGATCGTGAAGTGCAGGGTGTCCTTCAGGAACGGGATCTGGAGCCACGGGCTGGGCTGGGCCATCATCGCGAGCAGGACGATCGCGAGGCCGAGGATCCCGTAGGTGGCGATGTCCGTGAAGCGGGAGCGGACGGCGAGCATGCCGACGCTGGGCAGCGTCCACCGCATCACCGCACCGGCCAGCAGGGCGGCGCCGATCAGCAGGGTGCCGACGCGGAACACGTCGAGCGCGGTCACCAGCAGCCCGATCGCCACCAGCCCGGTCACGGTGAGCATCGGCCACTGCCGCGCCGGGGCCGGCGCGGCACCGCCCGCGGCGCGTCCGCCGCCCTCGGGCCGCGCGGTGTCCCTGGTGATCCGCGGGAAGCGCCGGGTGGCGCGGGCGTCGCGCGCGGCCCGGCCGGCCGGCGCACCGGCCGCACCGTCGGCCGGCCGCCCCGCCGCCTGCTCAGCCGCCTGCTCAGCCGACACGGCGCTCCGCCGCCTCGACCACGTTGACCAGCAGCTGCGCCCGGGTCATCGGGCCCACCCCGCCGGGGTTCGGGGAGATCCAGCCGGCCACCTCGACGACGCCCGGGTGGACGTCACCCATGATCTTGCCCTCGGCGTTGCGGGACACCCCGACGTCCAGGACGGCCGCGCCCGGCTTGACGTCCTCGGCGCGGATCAGGTGCGGGGAGCCGGCGGCCGCGATGACGATGTCGGCCCGCTTCAGATGGGCGGACAGGTCACGGGTGCCGGTGTGGCACTGGGTCACGGTGGCGTTCTCGCTGCGCCGGGTGAGCAGCAGCGGCATCGGCCGGCCGATGGTCACGCCACGCCCCACGACCACGACCTCCGCGCCCTTGATCTCGACGCCGTGGGCGCGCAGCAGGGAGATGATGCCGTTGGGGGTGCAGGGCAGCGGCGCGGGCTCGTTGAGGACGAGCCGGCCGAGGTTCATGGGGTGCAGACCGTCGGCGTCCTTGGCCGGGTCCATCAGCTCCAGGATGCGGTTCTCGTCGATGCCCTTGGGCAGCGGCAGCTGGACGATGTAGCCGGTGCAGGCCGGGTCCTCGTTCAGCTCGCGGACGACCGCCTCGATCTCCTCCTGGGTGGCGGTGGCCGGCAGCTCGCGCTGGATGGAGGCGATGCCCACCTGCGCGCAGTCGCGGTGCTTGCCGGCGACGTACTTCTGGCTGCCGGGGTCGTCCCCGACCAGGATCGTGCCGAGGCCGGGCGTGACGCCCTTCTCCTTCAGCGCCGCCACGCGGGCGGTCAGATCGGACTTGATCGCGGCTGCGGTGGCCTTGCCATCGAGAATCTGGGCGGTCATGACCCCATCCTCGCGGATGACGGCCCCCCGGTTCCAATCCGGGTCCCCGAGGGCCGTACCCCTGCCCGGCCGGGTGACCGGACGATGTTGCACTTGCACAACTCCCCGGGCACCCGGCTGGACAAGCGACTATCCGGTCAAGAACGATGAGCAGAACAGTGCAGCGGGCAGCTCAACGGGGGGACGGACCGCATCTGTAGAACTCTCCTCCGTGCAGTGCCGCGCCTCGTCCCCGCACTTTGACCAACGGAGGAACACCGCCATGAGCTTCGGCGACCCGAACAACCCCTACGGGGCCCCGCAGGGCCAGCAGCCCGGCTACGGCTACCCGCAGCAGCCGCAGCAGCCCGGTTACGGCTACCCCGCCGCCCCCGCCTACCAGCAGCCCGGCTACCCGGGCGGGCCCATGGAGATGCCGGGGAGCGTGAAGGCGGCCCGGGTGTTCCTGTTCATCCTGGGCGGTTTCCAGGCGGTCGGCGGTGTGGTGATGTTCGCGGCCAGCGCCTGGTTCGCCAGCCGGTTCAAGGACCTCATGTCGTCCGAGAACAACGTCTCGTCGGCGGACGCGGACAAGGCTGCCAGCATCGGCGCCGGCGTGATCATCGTCTTCGGGGTGATCGTGCTCGCGTTCGCGCTCTGGGCGATCCTCACCGGCATGAAGTTCAGCAAGGGGCGCGGCGGCGTGCGCGTCTCCGCGATCATCTACGCCTCGCTCGTCACGCTGTTCAGCCTCCTCAGCCTGCTGGGCGCCAATGTCTTCGCGCTGCTCAGCCTGGTGCTCGGCATCCTGATCATCGTGTTCTGCGCCAACAGCAACGGCAGCTCCTGGTTCAACCGCCCGAACTACTGATCCGGCGCGCGGAACCGAACCCGCGCGCCCCGCGGAACGGTTCACGCCAATCCACCTCAAGGGCCGTGTCTCACCCGCTCAGGGGAGACACGGCCCTGGTGTGTTCGCCCTAGTCTGGCCCGGTAGCCGTCAGGCACCCGTCAGGCACGGGAGACGCACCTTGTACAGCATCATCGTCGTACCTCCGCCGACCCCGGAGGACCCACACCGGCGCGAGCGCCTCCGGCTGGCCCCCGGCGAGCGCCTCACCTTCGGCCGGGCGGCCGGCAACGACCTGACGATCCCGCACGACGGGGTCTCCCGCCGGGCCGGCGAGCTGGGCGCCCAGGGGGCGTTCTGGATACTGAGCAACCTCTCCGCACGGCAGACGTACGTCGTGGAGAACCCGGAGGGCGCCGGCGAGCACATCAAGGTCGGTCCCGGCCGGCTCGACGCCCCGGTCCCGTTCGAGTTCTCCCGGATCGTGCTGCCCGCCGCCGGTGACCTGCTGGCGCTGGAGGTGTGGGCGCCGCGCCACGACTATCTGCGCGACGGGGCCGGGGCGGACGGCGACACCACCGCGCCCGCCTTCTCCGTCGACCGCACCACACGCTACTTCGCCGTCCTGGCCGCGCTGTGCGAACCGCGGCTGCGCGGCGACCCGCACGCCCCGCTGCCCACCGTCGACCAGGTCGTGGACCGGCTGCGCCCCGCCTGGCCGGCCGCCTCGCGCACCTCGGTGCAGTGGAACATCGACTACCTGGCCGTGAAGCTGCGCCTCAAACCCGGCCCGGAGGAGGCGGAGCAGGGGCCGCGGCTGAACGGCAAGAAGGAGTCCCTGGTCTCCCTCGCGCTCCGCTTCGACCTCGTCCGGGAGGACGACCTGGCCGTCCTGGCCGGGACCGGTACGGCCGGCCGGGCACCCCGGTGACCGAGCCGTACGCCGTACCCGTGCCCCGGGGCTACCGGGTCGGCGTCTGGGAGGTACGCGAGCCCATCGCGACGGGCGCCTTCGGCAGTGTGTACGTCGGCCGGCGCACCGGCGGCTCCCCGGAGCTGCCCCGCACCGCCGCCCTGAAGTTCCTGCCGACCGGCACCGGAACCCCGCGCCAGCTGACCCACCTGCGCGAACTCGTCGAGCGCGAGATCGCGCTGCTGGGCCGGCTCCGGCAGCCCCGGCTGATCCGGATGTACGAGACGCTGGTCGTCGACGACCCGGACCACCCGGCGCTCGACGGCGCGACGGTCCTCGTCCTGGAACGCGCCGCGGGCTCCCTGGCCACCCTGCTCGCGGCCGAGCCCCGCCCGGCGGCCGGTCCCGCGCTGCTCGCCCAGATCTGCGCGGGCCTGACCCAGCTGCACGGCGCGGGCTGGGTGCACGGTGATCTGAAACCGGCCAACGTCCTGCTCATGCCGGACGGTTCGGCCCGGCTCGCCGACTTCAACATGGCCGCGGAACTCGAGGGCACCCACGCCTACACCCCCGCCTTCTCCACCCCCGACTACACCCCGCCCGAGCTGCTCTGGTCCGAGATCGGCGAACGCGGCCGCCGGATCCGTCCCTCCGCCGACGTCTGGGCGTACGGCGTCCTCGCCCACCTGGTGCTGACCGGCTCCTTCCCGCTCCCCGGGGGCACCCCGTCGGCCCGCCGGGACGCGGCCGTCGCCTACGCCCGCGGCACCGACGAACTCCGTCTGTCCCCCGAACTCCCCACCGTCTGGCGGGACATCGTCCGCGACTGCCTGGCCCGCACCCACGCCACCCGCGTCACCACACAGGCCCTGTCCCGCCGGGTGGCAGCCGCCTCCGGTACGACCCCCACCCCCCGCCTGCGCCGCCGTCCCCGCATCGCCCTGGCCGCGGTGTCGGCCACCCTCACCGCCACGCTGGCCTGGACCTGGGCCACCCGGCCGGACGCCGCCCCCGGCCACCACGGCCCCACCCCGACCGCCCTCGCCTCCTACGGCTCGGCGGAACTCCGCACCGACAGGGGCGTTCCCGTCGCCTACCGCAAACTCATCGTGGACGCCGCGCACTTCTGCTCCCGGCGCGCGGTCACCCCCGCGCTGATCGCCGCGATGCTGAAGGCGGAGAGCGGCTTCGACCCGAACCTCTCCGACCCGGAGAACCAGGAGTTCGGCATCGCCCGCTGGACGCCGGGCGTACTGCGCTGGTGGATGAACGACAACGGCATCCCCGCGCCCTCCACCCCCGCCCCGCCCCTGTCCCCCTCCCTCTCCATCCCCGCGATGGGCCGCTACCTCTGCTTCATCGACCCCCGTCTCAAGCCGGGCCTGCCCGGCGACAAGCCCCTGCTGATCGCCGCGGCCTACCGGACGTCGTACGCGAAAGTGAACGCCGCTCACGGAATCCCCCCTCGCTGGCGCGCCTACTGCACCCGGGTCGCCCACTACCTCAAGGAGTACACACCGCCGGCCCCCAGCTCACCCTCGGACATCCGAGGTACCCCTCCCCCGGAACGGCTGCGACGCTGAAGTCACTTCGCCCCGCGGTGACCACGCCGGGGCGGAGCGACCGACACCGCACAACCGTTCACAAGGGGGAACACGTGAACCTCGCCAAGTCCGCCGCCCTGTTCGTCGCGGCCACCGCCCTGCTCGCCGGCTCCACGGTGGCGGCCACCGCCGCCGCACCGGACAGCCTCCAGCAGGTGGCCGACCACGTCCTCGCGGGCCACCCGAAGCCCCTCTCCGTCTCCGCCGACACCGTCCGCTACGACGGCCTGACCCTCACCAAGGCCCCGAAGAACAGGTCCGCCGCGAAGGACCTCGACTGCGCCTACGGCCACCTGTGCATGCTCGTCAACGGCACCAAGTTCGACTTCTACAAGTGCCAGACCTGGAACCTCGACAACTGGACCGGCGACGGCCCCTACACCAACAACCAGACCCCGGGCACGGTCGCCAAGTTCTTCAACCAGGACGGCAGCGTCCGCTGGACCTCCACGGCCTACGACGCCGGCACGGCCACCTGGGACCCGATCTGGTCCCTCCGCCCCTGCTGACCTGACAAGGCGACGGCCTCCGACCTCCCGGGGGAGGGCCGGAGGCCGTCGGTGAAGCACGTCTGCGGCATCGCCCCAGGTCAACTCGACCGCTGCACCACTTTTCCAGCAGCTACCGCAGGCTCCCCCAGGTCACGATCCACGTAGTCACCGACGGCCACTTCGGCCGCCGACGACAGAGCCTCTCTCAGCGCTTCAATCGCTTCATCCCCTCGAAGCCCCTGGAGTTCCTCACATAGATCCAGTGCGGAATCGTTCTCGAACGGTCCAGTTCCCGAAGCACTCATGGCCCCTTAACCCCATCTACCCAGGAAGTCGCGCGCAGCCTGCATGTTCTCGCGCTGGTACGGGAAGGCCCCGGCGCGGACGAGAGGTCCGGCCGGGGCCTGTTGGGGGGTGGGGGGCGCCTGGATGGGTGGCACCCTCCGGTTGCGTCAGTGGAAGAAGTGGCGCGTTCCCGTGAAGTACATCGTCACGCCCGCCTTCTGCGCGGCCTCCACGACGAGTTCGTCGCGGATCGAGCCGCCCGGCTGGACGATCGCCCGGACGCCGGCGTCGATGAGGATCTGGGGGCCGTCGGGGAAGGGGAAGAAGGCGTCGGACGCCGCGTAGGAGCCGCGGGCGCGGTCCTCGCCGGCCCGCTCGACGGCCAGCTTGCAGGAGTCGACGCGGTTGACCTGGCCCATGCCGACGCCGACCGAGGCGCCGTCCTTGGCCAGCAGGATCGCGTTGGACTTCACCGCGCGGCAGGCCTTCCAGGCGAAGGCCAGCTCGGCCAGCTCCGCCGGGGAGAGCGCCTCGCCGGACGCCAGGGTCCAGGTGGCCGGGTCGTCGCCCTCGGCCTGGAGGCGGTCGGCGACCTGGAGCAGGGCACCGCCGTCGACCTGCTTGATCTCGACGGCGTTCGCCGGGCCGTCCGGGGCCTTCAGCACCCGGATGTTCTTCTTCTTGGTGAGGGCCTCCAGGGCCCCCTCCTCGTAGTCCGGGGCGACGATGACCTCGGTGAAGATGTCGGCGACCTGCTCGGCCATCTCCTTCGAGACCGGGCGGTTGACGGCGATGACGCCGCCGTACGCGGAGACCGGGTCACAGGCGTGCGCCTTGCGGTGCGCCTCGGCGACGTCCGCGCCGATCGCGATGCCGCACGGGTTGGCGTGCTTGATGATCGCGACACAGGGCTCGTCGTGGTCGTACGCGGCACGGCGGGCGGCGTCCGTGTCCGTGTAGTTGTTGTACGACATCTCCTTGCCGTGCAGCTGCTCGGCGTCGGCGAGGCCGCCCGTGCCGTCGACGTAGAGGGCGGCGGGCTGGTGCGGGTTCTCGCCGTAGCGCAGGGTGTTCTTGCGCTCGAAGGTGGCGCCGAGGAAGTCGGGGAAGCCCGAGTCGTCAGCGGGGGCGTAGCCGGTCGCGAACCAGGTGGCGACGGCGACGTCGTACGCGGCCGTGTGCTGGAACGCCTCGGCGGCCAGGCGCTTGCGGGCGGCGAGGTCGAAGCCGCCGTCCTGGACGGCGGCGAGCACGTCGGCGTAGCGGGCGGGGTCGGTGACGACGGCCACGGACGGGTGGTTCTTGGCGGCGGCGCGGACCATCGAGGGGCCGCCGATGTCGATCTGCTCCACGCACTCGTCGTCCGAGGCGCCGGAGGCGACCGTCTCGCGGAACGGGTAGAGGTTGACGACGACGAGGTCGAAGGGCTCGACACCCAGCTCGGCGAGCTGCTCGCGGTGGCTGTCGAGACGCAGGTCGGCGAGGATGCCCGCGTGCACCCGCGGGTGCAGGGTCTTGACCCGGCCGTCCAGGCACTCGGGGAAGCCGGTCAGCTCCTCGACCTTGGTGACGGGGACGCCGGCGGCGGCGATCCGGCCGGCCGTGGACCCGGTGGAGACCAGCTCCACACCGGCCGCGTGCAGGCCGCGCGCGAGGTCTTCCAGCCCGGTCTTGTCGTAGACGCTGACGAGCGCCCGGCGAATGGGCCGCTTCGTGCTCTCGGCGGTGGCGGTCACTGGATAACTACCTTTCGTCCCTCAATGCGATGGCCGTGCCGGGCGATCCGCCCCACGACCTCGACGAGCAGCCTTCGCTCGACTTCCTTGATGCGCGCGTGCAGCGCGCTCTCGTCGTCCTCGTCCCGGATCTCCACCACGCCCTGCGCGATGATCGGCCCGGTGTCGACGCCGTCGTCGACGAAGTGGACGGTGCAGCCGGTGACCTTGGCGCCGTACGCGAGTGCGTCACGCACGCCGTGGGCCCCCGGAAAGCTGGGGAGAAGGGCCGGGTGGGTGTTGACGAAGCGTCCGCCGAAGCGGGTCAGGAACTCCTTCCCGACGATCTTCATGAACCCGGCGGAGACCACGAGGTCGGGCTCGTGGGCGGCGACGGCCTCGGCGAGCGCCGTGTCCCACTCCTCCCGGGTCGCGTAGTCCTTGACCCTGCATACGAAGGTCGGCAGCCCGGCCCGTTCGGCACGGGCGAGCCCCTCGATGCCGTCGCGGTCGGCCCCGACGGCGACGATCCGCGCGCCGTACGACTCGGCTCCGGTGCGCTCGATCTCGTCCAGAAGCGCCTGGAGGTTGGTGCCGGATCCGGAGACCAGCACGACGAGGCGCTTGACCGCTGGGCCAGCGGGGGTGGCGGCCACGGTGGGGCCCTTTCTCGGGGAAACTGTGGAACTTGTACATTCGTACGAATGCTTCGTGTCCCTCGATACGGGGAACTCTACGAAGCAGCCGACCGTCAGCAACGATACCGGCACACTGGACAACCCCCACGGGACGGGGGCGGGGCCGGAAGGTAGCGTCTGCGAGGAGCGGGTTCGGGAGCGTCGGGAACGCGGTTGTCGTGCGGTGCGTTCACGAAGTGACCGCCCGTTCCGTACCAGTCGGATTCACCTAGGGGAAGACGCTCATCTTGATGCCGGACCGCAGCCCGCGACTCCTCACGCTCCCCCCGCAGTCGGCGCAGGCCGGGGCGCACGTCACCGTGGTGCTGCGAGAGCGGCCGACCGCGCCGCCGGAGGCGTCCGGAAACGGACGGAACGGCGGCCGCCCGAGCGGTGAGCGCGGGGACGACAATCCGTTCGCGCCCCCGCCGGAGGGTTCCCCGGACCGCCCCTGGCAGCCGCGCCACCCGGAGGGGACGGGCGACGCCCCGGGTTCCGATGCGGGCCAGGGTCAGGGTCAAGGGCACGGTCCGGGTCAGGGGCACGGTCCGGGTTCTCCGTGGGGGAACCAGTGGAGCGACCGGCAGCCCGGGCGCTCCCCCGGCGGCTTCGGTGAGCGGCCCGGCGGCGGCCCGCAGGGCGGTCCGCAGGGTGGTCCGGGCGGCCCCGGTGGGCCTGGCGGATCCGGCATGCGGTGGGATCCGAGGGACCCGGCGCAGCGCCGCGCGCGCTACGCCCTGCTGTCCGGCATGTGGTCGGTCTTCTTCGTCCTCTTCGGCTGGCCGTACGTCGCCCTGCTGCTCGGCGCGCTGGCCCTGTACTGGGGTACCAGCGCGCTGCGCGCCACGTCGCGCCCGAACGGCCCCGGCACCCCGGCCGTCGGTCCCGGCCGCCCCCAGCTGACGGCGGCCATCGGCGGCCTGATCACCGCCTCCCTGGCACTGCTGCTGGTGGCGTCGACCTTCACCGTCCAGCTGGTCTACCGGGACTACTACACCTGCCTCGACGACGCCCTGACCCATGAGGCCAAGCAGTCCTGCGAACAGCTGCTGCCGCAGCAGCTGCGCGGGGTGCTGGGGGCCGAGAACGGTTAGAGGCCGTCCTTCGGCGGTTCCGGTTCCCGTGCCGGGTCCGGTTTCGGTTCCGGCGTCGCCTCCCGGGCCGGTGTCCGGTCCGGGTCCTGGGGCGTGGGCTCCTCGAGCTGTGTCCGGGGTCCGGCCGGAGGCCACGGCGCCGGTGGCCAGGGGGTCGGCGGCGCGGGGGGTGCCGGGGGCTGTCGTACCGGGTCGTCGGGGAGGGGGAGGTCGCCGGGGGCTGCCGATTCCCTGAGGGCTGCCGCTTCTCTCAGGGCCGCCGCCTCCTTGAGGGCCGCCCAGCGGGAGGCGCGCGCGCGATCGTCGTGCCAGTCCGAGGGGTAGGGGTCGGCGGTGGCGTCCACGGGAAGGACCTCGTACGCGTCGTCGGCGTCGATGTCCCCGGCCTCGGCCGCAGCCACGTCCCTGGGCGGCACCGGCTGCACCGGCGGCACGGAGGACGTGGACTTCTCGCCGGGCGCCGCCTTCTTGTCCGCTTTCCCGTCCGGCTTCTGGTCCGGCTGCTTCACCGGCTCCGCTCCCTGCGCGGGGATGGCCGCCCCCCGCCCACGCCGGCCGCGCAGCCGCCACGCCCGTACGACCAGCGCCACCGGCAGGCCGGTCACGGCCGTCCACGCCCCGGCCGCTCCGCCGGTCTGCCACCACACCGGGCCGAAGCGGGCCAGCGCGGCCACGCCCAGCGGGCCGCCCGCCAGCTCGGCGAGCAGCGCGAGGATCCCGGCGCAGAGCACGGCCGTCAGCAGCACGACGGCGGCGGTACGCCCCGCCGACCAGCGCATCTGTGGGGGCTCCCCCGGCTGCCCCCGCCCCGGCCGCCGTACGGACGCCCGCGCCACGAACCATCCCGCCGTCACCCCGGCGGTCAGCGGCACCAGTCCCGCCGCCCAGTTCAGCGGTGTCCCGGCGCCCGGGTCGGGCACGGCCGCGAGCAGCGGGAACGGCGGCAGCAGCGGGGCGGGGTCGGAGACGAGCGCGTGGACCGGGTGCCCGGCGCCGAGCGTGAAGCCCGGGCCGAGAGCGTAGGAGTCGGCCCACACCGCCGCGTTGGGGATCAGTGCGATGCCGAGCAGCAGCACGGCGAACCGGCCCGTCCAGCCCTCCGTCAGCTGGAGGAAGGAGGCCCGTGCCGTGTCGCCGTGCCACGCCAGTGACGTGCCGAGCAGCAGCGCTCCGCCGCCGAAGAGCACGGCGGTCGCCGCACCGGCCGCGCGGACGGCCGTGCCGAGCCGGGCCCGGGCGTCCGCGCCGAACACCAGCCGCCGCACCGGACCCGGCAGCACCACCAGCACGCTGAGCAGGGGTTCGCGCGGGCGGCCGTGCGCCGTCCACACCCCGGCGGCGGCCGCGCCCGCCGCGACGAGCGGCAGACAGACCGTCACCCAGCGCACTTCGGGGCGCAGTTCGCCGCCGGAGCAGTAGAGGGTGGCCGCGCCGCCGACGGCGAGGTAGCCGAGGACCACGCCCATCCACACGGTCCGGGCCGGCACCGGGGGCGGTCCGTCGGGCTCGGTGGGGGCGTCCGTGGCGTCCCGGGCCGCCCGGTACACCAGCCACACCGGCAGTGCGAGCAGCAGCAACGGCGTCACCCCGACCGGCAGGGGGGCGCCGGAGAGGGTCTCGGTGCGGACCAGTTCCACGCCGTGCGCCAGGAGCCACAGCGCGGCGGCGACATGCAGCGCGCCGTCCGGTCCGCTGTCCGGGTACGGAGAGCTGATCCACATGCCGAGGACGAGCACGGCGAGCGAGCCGAGGCCGAGTCCGGCCGCGACCACGCCGGCCAGGAGGCTCGCGGCCAGCCCGGGCGAGCGGTCGCGCACCCGGGCGAGCAGGGATGTCGGCGACGGTCGGCGAGCGGTCATCTGGGTCACCCCGCCATGCTCCCAACGACACGCGCTTTCCTGTCGTAACAGGCGAACCCCCGATGTGTCGCTCAATATACGTTTATGTTCTTTTTCGCACGGAAGGACGGTGCCGCACGGTGACGACGCAGAGCACTGCCGGCCCGCTGCCGCCGCCGAAGGAACGCCGACGCCTGCGCGCGGCCCGCTCTCTGACACGGGATCAGGAGCCGTCGGCGCCGGAGGCGGAGGGTCCGGCGCCGCTGACGCCCGCTCAGGCCTTCGACGCGCTGTACGCCTTCTGCGCCCCCGCCCTCGTACGCCAGACCTATCTGCTCACCGGGCGGCGCGAACTGGCCCGCGAGGCCGTGGAGCGGGCCTTCCAGCTCGCCTGGCAGCGCTGGCCCGAGGTGGCCGCGGACCGGGACCCGGCGGGGTGGGTGCGGGCGGTGGCGTACGACTGCGCGCTCTCCCCCTGGCACCGCTTCCGCCCGCGCTACCGCGCCCCGGAGCCACCGCCCGCCGACCCGGCGGACCGGGCGCTGCTGCACGCCCTGCTCCGGCTCCCGCCCTCCTACCGCCGCACCCTCGTGCTGTACGACGGGGTGGGCCTCGATCTGCCGGAGACGGCGGCGGAGACGGAGGCCAGCACTCCGGCGGCCGCCAACCGGCTGACCCATGCGCGCGAGGCGGTGGCCGCGCGGGTGCCGGAGCTGGCCGACACCGCGCTGCTGCACCGGCGGCTCGCCGAGCTGGCCTCCACGGAGCGGCTGCGCGCGGCGCGGGCGGAGCCGGTACGGCGGGAGTGCGAACGCCGGAACGCGTTCTGGACGCGGGCGGCGATCGCGTTCACGGTGACGATCATCGGCGCGACGACGCTCACGCTGCGGACGGCGCCGACGCACTACGAGGCGCCGATCGCCCCGGCGCAGGCGGTGCGGGGTGTTCCGGCGCCGGTCGCCCTGGGGCCGCTGTCGCGCGAGCAGCAGGCCCTGCGGGCGAAGCTGCGCGCGGCGCCGGGCGGGCGGGAGAGGGTGCTGCCGGAGGCGTGGTGAGGGCCGGTTGTGCCTCTCATGGGCCCCGTGGGGCTGGCCGTGGGGCTGCCGATACGCCGGTAGGCCCGTCCCGGGGAAGCGGGACGGGCCTACCGGCGTTCTACTGCTGCGACGCTCAGGCGCTCAGGATCTCCCGAGCCAGCTTCGCCGTCTCGGTCGGCGTCTTGCCGACCTTGACGCCGGCGGCCTCCAGGGCCTCCTTCTTGGCCTGTGCGGTGCCGGAGGAGCCGGAGACGATGGCGCCGGCGTGACCCATGGTCTTGCCCTCGGGCGCCGTGAAGCCCGCGACGTAGCCGACGACCGGCTTGGTCACGTTCTTCGCGATGAAGTCCGCGGCACGCTCCTCGGCGTCGCCACCGATCTCACCGATCATGACGATCAGCTCGGTGTCGGGGTCGGCCTCGAACGCGGCGAGCGCGTCGATGTGCGTGGTGCCGATGATCGGGTCGCCACCGATGCCGACGGCGGTCGAGAAGCCGATGTCACGCAGCTCGTACATCATCTGGTACGTCAGCGTGCCGGACTTCGAGACCAGGCCGATGCGGCCCGGCTTGGTGATGTCGCCCGGGATGATGCCGACGTTCGACTGGCCCGGGGTGATGATGCCGGGGCAGTTCGGGCCGATGATCCGGGTCTTGTTGCCCTTCTTGCCGGCGTACGCCCAGAAGTTCGCCGAGTCGTGCACGGCGATGCCCTCGGTGATCACGACGGCCAGCGGGATCTCGGCGTCGATGGCCTCGACGACCGCGTCCTTGGTGAACTTCTCCGGCACGAAGATGACGGAGACGTTGGCGCCGGTCTTCTCGATGGCCTCGGCGACCGTCCCGAAGACGGGTACCTCGGTGCCGTCGAAGTCCACGGTCTGACCCGCCTTGCGCGGGTTCACGCCGCCCACGACGTTCGTGCCGTCCCCGAGCATGAGCTTGGTGTGCTTCATGCCGGTGGCGCCGGTCATGCCCTGGACGATGACCTTGCTGTCCTTGTTGAGCCAGATAGCCATGGTGTGTTGGTGTCCTCGTCCTGAGTGCTTACTTGGCGGCGTGGGCCAGCTCGGCGGCCTTGTCGGCCGCGCCGTCCATGGTGTCGACGCGCTGCACCAGCGGGTGGTTGGCGTCGGTGAGGATCTGCCGGCCCAGCTCGGCGTTGTTGCCGTCGAGGCGGACGACGAGCGGCTTGGTGACGTTCTCGCCGCGGTCCTCGAGGAGCTTCAGGGCCTGCACGATGCCGTTGGCGACCTCGTCACAGGCGGTGATGCCACCGAAGACGTTCACGAAGACGGACTTGACGTCCGGGTCGCCCAGGATGATCTCCAGGCCGTTCGCCATCACCTGGGCGGAGGCGCCACCGCCGATGTCCAGGAAGTTGGCGGGCTTGACGCCACCGTGGTTCTCACCGGCGTACGCGACGACGTCCAGGGTGCTCATGACGAGACCCGCGCCGTTGCCGATGATGCCGACCTCGCCGTCGAGCTTGACGTAGTTGAGGCCCTTCTCCTTGGCGGCCGCCTCGAGCGGGTTGGCGGCAGCCTTGTCGTGGAGCTCGTCCCACTCGTGACGGAACTCGGCGTTGTCGTCCAGCGACACCTTGCCGTCGAGGGCGATGACGTCACCGGAGGCGACCTTGGCCAGCGGGTTGACCTCGACCAGGAGGGCGTCTTCCTTGATGAAGGTGTCCCACAGGCGGACGAGGACGTTCACGACCTTGTCGGCGACCTCGGCCGGGAACTTCGCGGCCTCGACGATCTCACGGGCCTTCGCCTCGTCCACGCCGTCGATGGCGTCGATCGGCGTCTTGGCGACGGCCTCGGGGCGGGTGGCCGCCACCTCCTCGATCTCCATGCCGCCCTCGACGGAGGCGATGGAGAGGAAGGTGCGGTTGGCGCGGTCCAGGAGGAAGGAGACGTAGTACTCCTCGACGATCTCCGGAGCCGTCTCGGCGATCATCACCTTGTGGACCGTGTGGCCCTTGATGTCCATGCCGAGGATGTTCTCGGCGTGCTTGACGGCCTCGTCCGTGGAGGCGGCCAGCTTGACGCCGCCGGCCTTGCCGCGGCCACCGACCTTCACCTGGGCCTTGACGACAGACTTGCCACCGAGGCGCTCGGTGGCTGCGCGGGCCGCCTCAGGCGTGTCGATGACTTCACCGGCCAGCACCGGTACATCGTGCTTGGCGAAGAGGTCCCTCGCCTGGTACTCGAACAGGTCCACGCGCTTCCGTCCCTATCAGTGATCTCGCGGTTCGTTGGATGCGTGGGCGTGCCGCGAAGGGCAACGTGACGTCCGCTTGTCACAAGGGAGGCGCACACGGTGTCCGAGCGCGCGGCATGTCCGTCTCGCAGGTTATCTCTGCTTGCGGGGGCCCTCTAAATCGCGGGTCACACCCGAGCGGTGATACCTGTCACATGATGCCGGGTTTCCTGACACAGGGTGCCGTAATCCATGTGAATCGCAGTGATCTGCCCCGCACGGACCGAGGGCGTTCGGCCGTCCGGGTGCACCCGCCGCGGCGGCCTCCTGCCGCTGCGGAGCCGCGTCACGCCGGGTCCGGTATCGGCAGCGGCCGCTTTTCCAGGGCCGCCGCCATCACCTCCGGGAACAGATCCGGGGTGCAGGCGAAGGCCGGCGCGCCGAGCGCCGCGAGCGCCGCCGCGTGCTCCCTGTCGTAGGCGGGCGCGCCCTCGTCGGACAGCGCCAGCAGCGCCACGAACTGCACGCCGGACGCCTTCATCGCCGCGACCCGCTTGAGCATCTCGTCGCGGATGCCGCCCTCGTACAGGTCGCTGATCAGCACCACCACGGTCTCGGCGGGCCGGGTGATCTGCGCCTGGCAGTAGGCGAGCGCCCGGTTGATGTCCGTGCCCCCGCCCAGCTGGGTGCCGAAGAGCACGTCGACCGGGTCGTCCAGCTGGTCGGTGAGGTCGACCACCGCGGTGTCGAAGACGACCAGCCGGGTGCTGATCGACCGCATGGAGGCGAGGACCACGCCGAACACCGACGCGTAGACCACGGACGCGGCCATCGAACCGGACTGGTCGATGCAGAGGACGACCTCCTTCTTCACTGATCGCGCCGCCCGCCCGTAGCCGATGAGCCGCTCCGGTACGACCGTGCGGTGCTCGGGGAGGTAGTGCTTGAGGTTGGCCGCGATGGTGCGGTTCCAGTCGATGTCGTGATGGCGCGGGCGGTGCACCCGGGCGCTGCGGTCGAGGGCGCCGGTGAGCGTGGCCCGGGTGCGGGTCGCGAGCCGCTTCTCCAGCTCCTCGACCACCTTGCGCACCACCGCGCGCGCCGTCTCCCTGGTCGTCTCCGGCATGGCCTGGTTGAGCGAGAGCAGGGTGCCGACCAGATGGACGTCGGCCTCAACCGCCTCCAGCATCTCCGGTTCCAGCAGCAGCGAGGCGAGCCCCAGCCGGTCGATGGCGTCGCGCTGCATGACCTGGACGACGGAGGACGGGAAGTAGGTGCGGATGTCCCCGAGCCAGCGCGCCACGGACGGCGCCGACGCCCCGAGCCCCGCCGCACGGTCCCGCCCCGCCTGCGGTCTGTCCCCCTTGCCGTAGAGCGCGGCGAGTGTGCCGTCCATCGCGGCGTCCCGGCCGGACAGCGCGCATCCGGTGCCGTCGGCCTGGTCGCCGCCGAGCACCAGCCGCCAGCGCCGCAGCCGCTCCCGCGCCGGGTCACCGCCCGTCTCCAGCGCCGTCGCCGCCGGTTCGCTCGTCGTCATGTCCCCACCCCCGCAAAGCTGTTGTCGTCCCTTGTCGCCGGCTCCCCGTCCAGGCCCAGCAGCAGCCGCAGCACCGGCAGCACCGCGTCCGCGCGCTCGGTGTCGGGCTCGGCGGCGAAGCCCGGTGCCGGGGCGGTCCCGGCCGGCCGGCCGTCCGGCGCCCCGGGTCCGCGCCGGACCAGCTCGCCGAGCGTGCGGCGCACACCGGGGTCGTACGCCGCGAAGGTGCGCCGCAGCAGCGGCAGCACGTCGACGAACGCCTCCGCCGGTACGGCCGTCAGCCAGCTGTCGACCAGGCCCAGCAGCCGCTCGTCGTGCACCAGCAGCATCCCGCCCCCGCCGCCGACGAAGCCCTCGATCCAGGCGGCGGCGTCGGCGGGCGGGGTGCCCGGGGACAGCGCCAGTCCCATGAGCCGCGCCGCCTCCTCGGGCCGCACCGCCCCGTCGTCCAGCAGCAGCCGCACCGCCCGCCCCCGGACCACTCCGGGCACGCTGTCCCGCGACGACAGCGTCCGCAGCACGGCGCGCCAGCGGCCCCGCAGATCGCCGTGTCCGCCGGCGGCCGGTGTCTCCGCCAGCATGGCGACCGCGGTGTGCACGGCGTCCACATGGCCGCGCATCTCCTCCGCCGCGTCGGCGTCGAGGGCGGCGCAGGCCGGTGGCAGGCCGACGAAGATCCGCTCGGCGAGGCCCGCCGCGACCCCGCTCAGCGCGCCGGTGTCGGTGCCGCGGACATCTCCGTAGCGCAGCGAGCGGACCAGGGCGGGCAGCGCCTGGGCGAGGTGGCCGACGTCGGTGGCGAGGGCCGCCCGGTCGGCGAGCACCCGCATGACCACGGGCAGGACGTCCGGCAGGCCGGCCAGCAGGCACCGCTCGGCGAGGGCGGTGACCTCGGCGAGGGCACGCGCGGCGGTGGCGTCGGCCTCCGCCCTCGCTTGTGCCGCGGCGAGCACGGTCGTCCCCCAGACTCCCGCCTCGGCCACCCGCACCGACAGCTCCGGCTCCCAGCGCAGCCGCCAGGTCTCCCGGAAGGTGCCCGTGCTCCCCCGGGACCGGGACGGCTCGCCCCAGTCGATCCCGAGCAGCCGCAGCCGGTGCAGCAGTCTGCTGCGGGCCGTGTCGGTCTCCTTGCGCAGGTCCAGCTCCAGCTCGCGCTCGAGCGCCTCCGGCTTGAGCCGCAGGGTGCGCTGCTGCTTGGCCAGGTCGCGCTGGAGGGGTACGGCGGGGGCCGCGTCCGGGACCACGCCGAGGACGTCCCCGACCACCAGCCGGTCGTGCACCAGCGCCAGCGGCACGTCCGAGCCGTCGCACATCACCGCGCGCACCGCGTCGGTGGTCTCACCCAGGCCGGGCAGCGGGCGGCCGCGCATCGCCGCGAGCGTCTCGGCGAGCCGTACGGCCTCGATGACGTGCGCGGAGGACACGATCCGGTCCTCCTCGCGCAGCAGCCCGGCCACCTTGGTCAGCCACCGCTCCACGGGGCGGTCGGGGGCCCGGAACAGATGGCCGTACCAGCCCGGGGAGTCGATGCCCGCGCCGTATCCGCCCGCCCGGGCCAGCCGGCGGTGGGTCCAGGGCACCCAGGTCATGTCCGTCTTGACCTTGGGCAGCCCCTTGAGCAGGGCGCGGTCGGCGGTGACGGTGGTCCTCTGCCGCAGCGCGGGCACATGCCAGGCTCCGCAGACCACGGCCACCGCGTCGCCGAACTCCTTGGCGGCCGCGCGGAGCCGGAGCCGCATGTGCGCCTCCCGCACCAGATCCCGGGGGCGCCCGCCCGCGCCGTACCGCTCGCGCAGCGCCTCCATGGCCTCGGCCAGCGCCGCGAAGGGGGCGAAGGGCTCCCGGTCGCCGGGGCCCCGGTGCTCGACGACGTCCTCCCACCAGCGCTCGGGGTCGTCGTACCCGGCGGCCTCGGCCAGCACGGCGAGAGGATCGACCCGGACGTCCTCCGCGGCCCCGGCCGCGTCCGCCCCGGCCTCTGCGTCGGCGGCGCGGGGCTCCCCACCCTCCCCGGCCTCCTCTGCCTGCTCCCGGTCCTGCCAGGCGAGCGTGTGGGTCGCCGGGAGGTCGATGAAGCGGGCCGGGACCCCGTGCTCCAGGGCCCAGCGGACGGCCACCCACTCGGGGCTGAACTCGGCGAACGGCCAGAACGCCGAGCGGCCCGGCTCGTCCACGGCATGGGCGAGAAGCGCGACCGGCGGCCGCATCCCCGGGTCGGCGGCCAGCGGGATCAGCGCGTCGGCCTCGGGCGGGCCCTCGATCAGGACGGCGGCCGGGCGGGCGGCGTCCAGCGCGGCCCGCACCGCGCGCGCGGAACCCGGCCCGTGGTGCCGCACGCCCAGCAGGAGCGGCCCGCCCCCCGATCCGGTGGGCCGGCTCGGGCCGGTCATGCGCTCACCTCCCGGCAGGCCCGGTAGAAGTCGGTCCAGCCGTCGCGCTCGCGCACCACGGTCTCCAGGTACTCCTGCCAGACGACCCGGTCGGCCGCCGGATCACGGACGACGGCACCGAGAATGCCGGCGGCGACATCGCCGGGGCGCAGCACGCCGTCGCCGAAGTGGGCCGCGAGCGCCAGGCCGTTGGTGACGACCGAGATCGCCTCGGCCGTGGACAGCGTGCCGCTCGGCGACTTCACCTTCGTACGGCCGTCGGCGGTGATGCCGTCGCGCAGCTCGCGGAAGACGGTCACCACCCGGCGGATCTCCTCGATGCCGTCGGGCGCGGCCGGCAGGTCCAGGGAGCGGCCGAGCTGCTCGACCCGGCGGGTGACGATGTCGACCTCGGCGTCGGCGCTCTCGGGCAGCGGCAGCACGACCGTGTTGAAGCGGCGGCGCAGGGCGCTGGACAGGTCGTTGACGCCCCGGTCGCGGTCGTTGGCGGTGGCGATGAGGTTGAAGCCGCGGACCGCCTGGACCTCCTCGCCCAGCTCGGGGACGGGCAGGGTCTTCTCGGACAGGATCGTGATCAGCGTGTCCTGCACATCGGCCGGGATCCGGGTCAGCTCCTCCACCCGGGCCGTCATGCCCTCGGCCATGGCCCGCATGACGGGGCTGGGGACGAGCGCGTCGCGGCTCGGACCGTGCGCGAGCAGCTGCGCGTAGTTCCAGCCGTACCGGATCGCCTCCTCCGGGGTGCCCGCGGTGCCCTGCACGAGCAGCGTGGAGTCGCCGCTGACGGCGGCCGCCAGATGCTCCGACACCCATGTCTTGGCGGTGCCGGGCACGCCCAGCAGGAGCAGCGCCCGGTCGGTGGCGAGCGTGGTGACGGCGACCTCGACGATCCGCCGCGGGCCCACGTACTTCGGTGTGATCACGGTGCCGTCCGGCAGGGTGCCGCCGAGCAGGTACGTCGCCACCGCCCACGGCGACAGCTTCCAGCGGGCCGGGCGCGGCCGGTCGTCCTGCACGGCGAGCGCGGCGAGTTCGGCGGCGAAGGCGTGCTCGGCATGCGGGCGAAGCACCTGTGCGCCCTCGCCGCGCTGCGTTTCAGCGGTCGTCGGTTCCACGGTCACGGTCATGGCTGAGGCCCCCTCCAGCTCGGCCGGTTCGGTCTGGCATCCACCGTGCACCACGCCACTGACAATCGCTCTGACCTGCGCAAACGTGCCCGCCGGGCCGATTGTCAGTGGGGGGACCTACCGTCGGTGGCATGACTGAGCACGGGGAGCGCTGGACCGTGGAGCAGGTGCTGACACTGGCGCCTGACGCCGCGTCACGCACAGCGGGGAGCAGGCTCGCTACGGCCGGGCCGTGGTCCGGGACGGGGTGCGGGAAGGAGACGGTGTGGGGGCTGTGCAAGGGCAGCGGCAGCAAGCCGTACCAGACGGTGGTGGACCTCACCGGGCCGGCGTACAGGTGCAGTTGCCCCAGCCGTAAGTTCCCGTGCAAGCACGCGCTCGGGCTGCTTCTGCTGTGGGCGGACGAGGGCGGCACGGTGCCGCGGGCGCAGCAGCCCCCGGACTGGGCCGAGCAGTGGCTCGCAGGCCGCCGCAGCCGGACGGAGAAGGGGGACAAGGGGGAGAACGGCGAGGACGGGGAGGACGGTCGGGCGTCGGCCGACGGCGGTTCCGCCGACCCGGAGGCGGCGCGGCGCCGGGCCGAGCGCCGTGCCGAGCGGGTCACGGCGGGCGCCACGGAGCTGGAGCAGCGCCTGGCCGACCTGCTGCGCGGCGGCCTGGCCGCGGCCGAGCAGGCGGGGTACGGCCTGTGGGACGAGACGGCGGCCCGCATGGTCGACGCCCAGGCGCCCGGACTCGCTGCCCGGGTACGGGAGTTGGGGGCGATACCGGCCTCCGGCGCGGGCTGGCCGGCGCGGCTGCTGGAGGAGTGCGCGCTGCTGCACCTGCTGGACCAGGGCTGGCTGCACCGCGACCGGCTGCCGGACGCGCTCGCGGCCACGGTCCGCGCCCGGATCGGCCTGCCCGGCACGGCGGACGGCCCGCCGGTGCGCGACCGCTGGCTGGTCCTCGCCCAGTACGACACCGTGGACCCGAAACTGACGACGCGCCGGATCTGGCTGCACGGCGCCGCGTCCGGAGACACCCGGCTGCTGCTGTCCTACGGCGCGGCCGGCCGCGCCCCGGAGCTGTCCCTGCCGGTCGGCCTGGCGCTGGAGGCGGAGCTGTCCGCGTACCCGGGCGGCGGACAGTCCCGGTCCGCACTGGGCGAGCGGTTCACCGCGCCCGCACCGGCCGGGTTCCGCCCGTCGGGGGTGGACACGGGCGAGGCGGCCGCCCGGTACGGCGCGGCGCTGCGCGACGACCCGTGGCTGGAGGCGGTCCCGGTGACGCTGGACCGGGTGATACCGGTCCAGGACGGCGACCGGTGGCAGCTGGCCGACGCCGACACCGACAGCGCGCTTCCGCTGACCCCGGCCGCCCGCTCCCGCCCCGGCCTGTGGCGGCTGGTCGCCCTGTCCGGCGGCGCGCCGGTACGGGTCTTCGGCGAGTGCGGTCACCGCGGTTTCACCCCGCTCACCGCCTGGGCGGAGGGGCCGGGCGAGGCGGTGCCGCTGTGCTGACCGGGCCTGCCTCCACGAAGACGAGCGGACACCGCGCACCCCACCGGAAGGGACGGCCATGAACGCGTTCTCCCCCACCAGCCCGTCACCCGCCCCCGCCTGGGACGACCTGGTCACGGCCGCCCTCCTGGGCACCGACCGGCGGCCGGCGGCCCGTGGCGCGGCCGGGCGGCCGGCCCCGGTCGCCCTGCTGGACGAGGCCGCCCTGGCGACCGTACGGCGGCGGGCCGGGCTGCGTCCCGGGCGCGCCGCGCGGCGGCCGGAGCGGGCGCCCGAGGACCCGCGCCCCGCACTGCCCGCGCCGGCGGAGCGCAGACTCGTGACGCTGCTCGCCGACCGGTCCGGCGGCGCGTCCGGGGGCCGCCGGGGCAGCTCCCCGGACCTGACGGAACTGCTCCCGCAGTGGCTCGCGACAGCCAACGCACAGGGGTACGCGGCCCCGCCGCAGACCCTCCCCGCGCTGCTGGACGCGGCCCGCGGCCGTACGGATCTGCGCCCGGCGGCGCTGGCGTTCGCGGGCCCGCGGGCGCTGTGGCTGGCCCGGCTCAACCCGGACTGGCGGTTCGCCCTGCGCGCGGCCCCCGGCGGCGGCATGTCGCTGCCCGGCCCCGAGGACGACGAGGGCACCCGGCGGCTGTGGCAGGAAGGGCTGTTCGCCGAGCGGGTGGCCCTGCTCGGCGCGCTGCGCGCCCGGACCCCGGCACACGCGCGCGAACTGCTCGCCTCGACCTGGGCGACGGAGCGCGCGGAGGACCGGCTGATGTTCCTGGACTCGCTGCGCCTCAACCTGTCCGCGGCGGACGAGCCGTTCCTGGAGCAGGCACTGGCCGACCGCAGTCGCAACGTCCGGGCGACCGCCGCCGAACTGCTGTCCGCGCTGCCGGGTTCGGCGCTGGCCGCGCGCATGGCCGTACGGGCCACCGCGTGCGTGGCCGTGGACCGTACCGGGGACGCTCCGGTGCTCGTGGTGGAGGCGCCGCACGAGTGCGACGCCGGCATGGAGCGGGACGGCGTCGTGGCCAAGCCGCCCACGGGCCGGGGGGAGCGGTCGTGGTGGCTGGGGCAGCTGGTGGAGGCGGCCCCGCTCGGGATCTGGCCGGGGCGGCTCGGCGGGCGCACGGCCGAGCAGATCGTGGCGCTGCCGGTGGCGGACGGCTGGCAGGGCGAGCTGCACGCGGCCTGGTGCCGGGCGGCGGTCCGGCAGCGGGACGCCGAGTGGTCACGGGCGCTGCTCGGCTCGCCGTCGGCGCCGGAGGCGGGCGGCCCGGGCGCGGTGTCGCTGGCGGAGCGGGCCAAGCTGCTGGCCGCGCTGGAACCGGCGGAACGCGCCGAGTGGGTCGCCGGGTTCATCGCCGTGCACGGCCTGTCGGAGGCGTTCCAACTGCTCGGCGTGTGCGCGGTGCCGTGGGCCGGCCCGCTCGGCCGGGCCGTCGTGGACGCCCTCAACATCGCCCGGGACGCCGGGAGTTACCCGTGGAGCTTCAGCGGGGTGATGGGGCTGGCCGAGCGCTGCCTCGACCCGGCGGAGGCCGGCCGGCTCCAGGCGCTGCTCGCGATACCCGACGAGCGCGAGGACGCGGCGCCGGGCGCCGGGGGCTACTGGGCGGAGGCGTTCCAGCGGCTGGTCACCACACTGCGGTTGCGGTCCGCCATGACCGAGGAGCTGACGAGGGCCGAGTGAGCCGTCCCGGCCATCGGGCACCGGGCACCGGGCACCGGGCACCGGGCACCGGGCAGTGCGTACCGGTCACCGGCCATCGAGCACCGGGTTTCCGGCTCGCGCAGCCCGGCGATCACGTCGCCCGGCCGTCGCGTCCGCAGCCCGGTCCGCGGCGGACGGCACCGCACAGCTCCCGGCGCGCCCCGGCCGGCCGGTGGTGCCGCTCGCCGGCCCGGCCCGGTCCGCGGCGGCCGGGCTCCCGGCCGCATCCCGGACCTGCCCGCTCAGTTCCCGGACGCCGCCGGCTGGCGGACGTTCTCCCGCACCCACTCCACGATCGACGTGGTCGTCGCGCCCGGCGTGAAGATGGCCGCGACGCCCTTCTCCTTCAGCGGCGCGATGTCCTCCTCCGGGATGATGCCGCCGCCGAAGACCAGGATGTCCTCGGCCTCGCGCTCCTTGAGCAGGTCGATGACCGCCGCGAACAGCGTGTTGTGGGCGCCGGAGAGGATGGACAGACCGATCGCGTCGGCGTCCTCCTGGATGGCGGTGTCGACGATCTGCTCCGGGGTCTGGTGGAGCCCGGTGTAGATGACCTCCATACCGCCGTCGCGCAGGGCGCGCGCGATGACCTTGGCGCCGCGGTCGTGGCCGTCGAGCCCCGGCTTGGCGACCACCACGCGGATCGGACCGGCTGCCACACCCATCACTGCCTCCATCACAGGACCACGGAAGCGATCGCTTCCGTCCGTACCGACAAGTACCGCACTTTTGATGCGTTCCGCCACCGTCACGAAGTGAACGAACGTTATCCACAGCATCCCGCAACCGGCAGTTTTACGGGGGGCACCGAGGGGGAAATCACATGGTGGGACATGAGGGCACACGGGGGAGCGGGCCGTCCCCCGGCGTGCCGACAGGAGGTCGGCCATGAAGGTCACCGGGGTAGTGCCGCTGTTCCTCCCGCTGTGCCGTCGGCTGTGGCCGGGCAGACTGGCCGGACTCTCCGTGGCGCTGCTCAAGGCGACCGCCCTCGAGGCCGCGATCCTGACCGGACATCTGCTGCTGTATCCGACCGGCCTGTCCCAGGAGCGCCGCCCGGCCGGCCCGCCCGCCGCGGACGGCACGGCACAGCTGCCGGTGCGGCCGGGACCGCCGGTGGTGCTGCTGCACGGCTTCATCGACAACCGCTCGGTGTTCGTGCTGCTCCGCCGCCATCTCGCCCAGCACGGCCGGCAGCGGGTGGAATCGCTCAACTACTCTCCGCTGACCCGGGACATCCGCACCGCGGCGGAGCTGCTCGGGCGGCACATCGAGGAGCTGTGCGAGCGCACCGGCAGCGCGCAGGTCGACATCGTGGGGCACAGCCTCGGCGGCCTGATCGCGCGGTACTACGTGCAGTGCCTCGGCGGCGATCTGCGGGTGCGCATGCTGGTCACCCTCGGCACGCCGCACTCCGGGACCCGGGTGGCGCCGCTGGCCGACGCCCATCCGATCGTGCGCCAGATGCGGCCGGGCTCCGCGGTCATCGAGGAGCTGGCCCGGCCCGCGCCCGGCTGCCATACCCGCTTCGTCAGCTTCTGGAGCGACCTGGACTCCATCATGGAGCCGCTGGAGACGGCCTGCCTGGACCATCCCGATCTGGACGCGCAGAACATCCGGGTCTCCGGCATCGGGCATCTCGCCCTGCCGGTGCACCCGGCCGTCGCGGCGGGGATACGCGAGGCCCTCGACTCGGCACCCGCCGGGGACCTGAGCGCGGGCGGTCTGACGGTGGCCTGAGACGCGGTCCGGCACCGGCCCGCCGGTGACGCACGGTCACCCGACCTCGAACGCTCATCGAACAGAAGGCCAAGGTCGCGTCCGGCCTCCCCCGAAACACGGCCGATTGCCCGTTTCCCGCCACCTCGAAACCAGCCGAAGATTGTCGCGCCCGTATACCGCCGGGTACAGTCGCCGCACTGCTCTGGCAGCCCCTGTTGTCGAGGCGAAAGAGAAGTTGGTGAACGACCGTCACCCGTCGGGGACCATGACCACCCCGGCCCCGGCTTCCGACGCCTCGACCGCGCACTACGCGCCGTACGGGACACCGGAAGTCCATTACGACGACCTCACCACGTACGGCGGCCACGGCGCCACCGGATTTCCCGGCGGGGCCGGGAACGGCACGGCCTTCGACACGGACCCGCTCTTCGGCAGCCTCCCCGGCGACCCGCACTCCACCGGCGCGTACGACACCACGCAGTGGCAGACCGGCACCGGCCAGGTCCCGGCCCACGACGCGTACGCGGCCCAGCACCACACCGGCTACGACTCCGGCGCCTACGACAGCACCGCCTGGACCTTCCCCGCGCAGGCCACGGGCAACGACGTCAGCGGTGAGTGGGACGCGAGCGCCTGGCTCCAGCCCGAGCAGTCCGGCGCCGCCGACGCCACCCAGCAGTGGGAGTGGGGCACCCAGGCCTTCGACACCGGCGCGTACGACGCCACCCAGTGGAACCCGGCCGAGCAGACGGCCGTACCGGCGGAGCCCGAGCAGGGTGCCGAACCGTTCGACCAGCAGCCCACGGCGACGTTCGAGCAGGTGGCGTACGACGATCCCGCCGCGGACGAACTCCCCGAGCAGCCCGAGCTGTTGGAGGAGCAGGAAGAGGTCACCCCGGCGCCGGTGACCCGCGCGGGTGCGCGCGGCGGGACGCGTTCCCGGCGCCGTACGCCCGCCAAGCGCTCCGCGCTGCTGACCATCGCCGTGCCCTCCGCGTGTGTGATGGGGGTCGCCGGGATCGCCGCCGCCTCCGTCGGCGCGCTGACGGACGACGGCGGCAAGGACACCACCGCCACGGCCTCGGACGCGCACGCGGTTGCGCCCTCGGTCGCCAACAGCAAGCTGGACACCCAGCTGCGGACGCTCTCCGCCGGCGCCGACGACTTCGCCGACCGGGCGAGCCGTACCCAGGAGCGGATCGACCTCAAGAACCAGCAGGAGCTCCAGAAGAAGAAGGCGGCCGCGGAGGCCGCGCTCAAGGAGCGGCTGCGGCCCAAGTTCGTGCTGCCGGTGACGCAGAAGGGGCTCAGCGCCTACTTCGGGCAGGCGGGCGTGAACTGGATGTCGGTGCACACCGGCATCGACTTCCCCGTCGCCTACGGCACCACGGTGATGGCCGCCACCGACGGCACCGTCACCACCAAGTGGAACAGCGCCTACGGCAACATGCTGATCCTGACGGCGAAGGACGGCACGCAGACCTGGTACTGCCACCTGTCCAGCTATCGCGTCCCCTCCGGTACGACCGTGAAGGCCGGCGATCCGATCGCCTACTCCGGCAACTCGGGCAACTCCACCGGCCCGCACCTGCACTTCGAGGTGCGGCCGGCGGGCGGGGCGGCCATAGACCCCCTGCCGTGGCTGCGCAGCCACGGCCTGGACCCGACGTAGGGCACCGGACGGAGGGCCCCCCGGTGCGACGTAAGGCACCGGACGGACGGCCGCCGGTGCCGTCCTGCTAGGGCCTTTCTTTCGGATCAGGTCGGCTGCGGTGCCGGTGCCTTCTGGCTAACCCGAGCGGGGTCTGGTGCGTGCAGATGCAAGGCGGAGGACCGAGTCGACGCGATGGGGGTCCCCCCGCGCGAGCGAAGCCGAGCGTGGGGGAGTCGGCGAGGGACGACAACGCCGCAGATGTGCGTGCCAGGGCCCGCGACGCCGGCAAGATCGGAAAGAGAGGCCCTAGAGCTTCTCGACCGGCGCGTACCGCAGCAGCAGCCGCTTGGCCTTGCCGTCGCCGAAGTCGATCGTCGCCTGGGCCTTGTCGCCCACGCCGGACACGGCGACGACCGTGCCGAGTCCGAACTGGTCGTGCGTGACCCGGTCGCCGACCGCCAGGGACACCACCGGCTTCTCGGAGGCGCGCCGGGTGGCGAATCCGGAGGCACCCGACGCCGAGGAGCGGGAGCGGGTGGTGGACAGCGAGGCCGCCACCCCGGACGAGACCGGCGCGGTCGCCCCGGTCCGCTTCCACTCCACATGGGTGGGCGGGATCTCCTCCAGGAAGCGGGAGGGCGGGTTGTACGACGGCTGACCCCAGGCGCTGCGCATCGCCGACCGCGTGAGATACAGCCGCTCCCGCGCGCGCGTGATGCCGACGTACGCCAGGCGCCGCTCCTCCTCCAGCTCCTTGGTCTGGCCGAGGGCGCGCATGTGCGGGAAGACGCCGTCCTCCATGCCGGTCAGGAACACGACCGGGAACTCCAGGCCCTTGGCGGTGTGCAGGGTCATCAGGGTGATGACGCCGTCGCCGTCCTCCTCGTCGGGGATCTGGTCGGAGTCGGCGACCAGGGCGACCTGCTCCAGGAAGTCGGCGAGCGTCCCCCGCTCCTCCTCGCCGCGCTCCTGCTCGAACTCCAGGGCGACGGAGGCGAGCTCCTGGAGGTTCTCGATCCGGGTCTCGTCCTGCGGGTCGGTGGAGGCCTGCAACTCGGCCAGGTAGCCGGTGCGTTCGAGCACCGCCTCCAGGACGGTCGCGGGTCCGGCGCCGGACTCGACGATCGTGCGCAGATCCTCCATCAGCGTGTTGAACCGCTTGACCGCGTTGGTGGAGCGCGCGGCCATGCCGTACGCCTCGTCCACCCGCTTCAGTGCCTGCGGGAAGCTGATCTTCTCGCGCTGGGCGAGGGCGTCGACCATCGCCTCGGCGCGCTCGCCGATGCCCCGCTTGGGGACGTTGAGGATCCGGCGCAGCGGCACCGAGTCCTCCGGGTTGGCGAGCACCCGCAGGTAGGCGAGGACGTCCCGGACCTCCTTGCGCTCGTAGAAGCGGACGCCGCCGACGACCTTGTAGGGCAGGCCGACGCGGATGAAGACCTCTTCGAAGACACGGGACTGGGCGTTGGTGCGGTAGAAGACGGCGACGTCTCCCGCGCGTGCCTCGCCCGCGTCCGTGAGGCGGTCTATCTCGTCGGCGACGAACTGGGCCTCGTCGTGCTCGGTGTCGGCGACATAGCCGGTGATCCGGGCGCCCTGGCCGGCGTTGGTCCACAGGTTCTTCGGGCGGCGGGACTCGTTGCGCTCGATGACCGCGTTGGCGGCGGACAGGATGGTCTGTGTGGAGCGGTAGTTCTGCTCCAGCAGGATCGTGGTCGCGTTCGGGTAGTCCTCCTCGAACTGGAGGATGTTGCGGATCGTCGCACCGCGGAAGGCGTAGATCGACTGGTCCGCGTCACCCACGACGCACAGCTCGGCGGGCGGGATGTCGTACTCGCCGGGCGGGACGTCCTCGTCGTGTTCCCCGGTGCCGACCAGTTCGCGCACCAGCGCGTACTGGGCGTGGTTGGTGTCCTGGTACTCGTCCACCAGGACGTGCCGGAAGCGGCGGCGGTAGTGCTCGGCGACGTCGGGGAAGGCGCGCAGCAGGTTGACCGTCGTCATGATCAGGTCGTCGAAGTCGAGCGCGTTGGCCTCGCGCAGCCGCGACTGGTAGAGCGCGTAGGCCTGGGCGAGGGTCTTCTCGAAGCCGTCGGTGGCCTGGGCGGCGAAGTCCTCCTCGTCGATCAGCTCGTTCTTCAGGTTGCTGATCTTGGCGCTGAAGGACTTCGGCGGGAAGCGCTTGGGGTCGAGGTCCAGGTCGCGGCAGACCAGGGCCATCAGGCGCTTGCTGTCGGCGGCGTCGTAGATCGAGAACGACGAGGTGAAGCCGAGCTTCTTCGACTCGCGGCGCAGGATGCGCACGCACGCGCTGTGGAAGGTCATCACCCACATCGCGTTCGCGCGCGGGCCGACGAGCTGCTCCACGCGCTCCTTCATCTCGCCCGCGGCCTTGTTGGTGAAGGTGATCGCGAGGATCTGGCCGGGGTGGACATGCCGCTCGCCGAGCAGGTGGGCGATGCGGTGGGTGAGCACGCGGGTCTTGCCGGAGCCGGCGCCGGCGACGATGAGCAGCGGGGAGCCGGCGTGCACGACCGCGGCGCGCTGGTTCTCGTTCAGCCCCTCCAGGAGGGCCGCCGAGTCGATGGCGGGACGCGGGGCGCCGTCGCGGTAGTAGGAATCCCGGTCCGGCGGCACGTCGAACTTCCCGCCGAACAGATCGTCCGGAAGCGGCTCCGGAGCGTGATCGTCCTCGGTCGGCGGCGGGGGCTCCTCCTCGTGCCCACGCGGGGGCTGGAGGTCCGCCAGGAAGCTGTCGTCAAAGAGGCTGCTCATCGCTCTCCGAGTCTAGGGTGCCCCACCGACAACCGGTCGCCGTCCCCGGAACCCGGCCGACCGACGACCCCGCCGATCACGGCCCGCGGGGCGCCCGCCGACCGCTCACGCTGCGGAAGCGCCTGCTCACGCGCGTAGACAAGCGCCCCCAGGTCACGGAAATGTATCGGACATACCTCGCACCAACCTTCACAGGACGCACACGAGTTGGCTAGGTTGCCGTCAGGCCGCACGACCCCTCTCCGGCGAACCTCGCCGGGCCGCGCGGCCTCCGCCGAATCCGGCGCGCCCCGCAGGGTGCCCGGAGCCGGGGACCCACCGATCCTGGGGTGAATCGGCCGACCTCCCGCCCGGGACGACGCCGTAGGGCAACCCTTCCGAAGCACCCGCCCGAACCCGACAGCTAACCCGGTAGGCGGCGTGTTGGAAGGAGTCGCCTCTTTTGGCGTCGCACCGCAAGCCGTGGCCCGGCGGCACCCATGGACCGGGCCTGCGCGGCCCCGCCCTGGCCACCGCCGCGTTCACCTCCGTGGCCGTCCTGTCCCAGACGGCCGAGGCCGTCCCCGCCCCCGACGGCAGGCCCAGCCTGGAGGAGATCGAGAAGAAGATCGACGAGTTCTACCGCCGCGCCGACTCGGCCGCGGAGGCGGAACCGGCGGCCCGGCAGCGCGCACGCTCGCAGGAGTCGGCGGCCGCCCGCCAGCGCGCCCGCGCGGAGGCGGCGGAGGCTGCCCGGCAGGGGGCGCCCTTCGAGGAGCGGGGAGCCGCCCGGCAGGGCACCCGCTTCGAGGAGCCGGGAGCCGCCCGGCAGGGGGCCCATGCCGCTTCCGCGGAGGCGTCGGCCGCGCGGCGACCGGCGCACGCGGCGGAAGCGCGCCGGGACGACCCGGGCCAGGACGACCCGCGCGCGGGGGGCGCCCGGCCCGCGGGGCGGCACGCCCGGGCCCGCGCGGGCCTGGTGCCGTTCGCCGCTGCGCCGGACGTGGCCGCTTCGCTGCTCGATGAGTTCCCGCAGGACCACTTCGCGCCGAGCCGGGTGATGAACCGGCTGGCCTCACGCGTGAAGGACGCGGCGGAGCGGACCAGGGCCACCACCGGCGGGAACGCGCGCGGCCGGGACGCGGGCCGGGACGCGCTCGGCGAGGTCACCGATGCGGGTCCGCGGGGCGAGCGCCCTGGCACGCGCGCGATGGCCGACCGGGGCGCGCTGGCATCGGCTGTCGCCAACCGGGGCACGCCGATACCGGCTGCCGCCGACCGGGGCACGGCGACATCGGCCGCCGCCCCGTACGACGTGAAGACCGCCAAGGCCGCCGTCCAGCGCAAGCTCGCCACCGCGCGGGAGCTGCTGTTCCGGCTGACCGCCGAGGCGGACGCCCGCTCGGCCGCGCTCGCGGGGCGGAAGCGGGCGGAGGGTGCCGGTCCGGCGTACGGGGCCCAGGTCACCCGGGCCGAGCTGGCGGTCGCCTTCGCCCGCGCCCAGATCGGCAGGCCGTACGTGTCCGGTGCCAGCGGCCCCGGCTCCTACGACGCCTCCGGCCTCACCCAGGCCGCCTGGAAGGCCGCCGGCGTCACCCTTCCGCGCTCCGCCCGGGACCAGGCGGCCTCCGGCACGCCCGTGCCGCTCGCCGACGCCCGCCCCGGTGACCTGGTCTTCTTCTACGACGACAGCAGCCACGTCGGCCTCTGCACGGGCAACGGCATGATGATCCACTCCCCCGAGCCGGGCGCGTACATCCGTGAGGACTCCGTGTACCGCTGGGGTGAGTCACTCGTCCACAGCGTGGTGCGCCCGGGCTGACCGGTGACGACCGGGGCGCGCGACTCGCTTCATGGCACCGGCGGCCGTCAGGTCCACAGCACGGCGATGAACACGTTCGTCGCCGTGAGGGCGCCGACCAGGCCGAACTGGCCCTTGTCGATCGTCTCCTCGTCGCGCTTCACATAGACCAGGCCGAGGATCACGATCAGCAGCGCCAGCTTGATGCCGATCTTGATGGTGTTGATGTGCGCGCCCTGGGCCTGGTTCAGGCCGACCAGGGCCACGCCGGTGACCAGCATGGTCAGCGCGCCGTGCAGCATCCCGGGGACGAACCGGGCCGTGCCCTGGCCCATCGCCTTCATCTGGGTGAGGAAACCGCCGAGCAGCGCGGCGATACCGATGATGTGCAGGCCGACGAAGAGATGGATGAGTACGTCCATGGGGCCGGAGCCTAATTCGTCCCCCACAGCCCCCCGGACGGCAGGGTGCCGTGCCCGCCAGGCGGGGGGCCACCCGCCCGGTTCTCCTACAGCGCCGGCGGCCGTACCCACGGCGCGAACCGCTGCCCGGGAACCGCGTCGGCACGCCAGTACCGCAGGACGGTTTCCTGTACGACCTCAACCCGCTCCGCAGCGATCAGACAGGAGACCGGCTCCGGCCCGCCCGCGTCCGCCTCGAAGGCGAGGAGCACGGGCGGTATCTCACCAAGCTGACGAGTGACTCTCGCGAGCTCGTCTTCCGACGGGGTGCGAAAGACCGGGTCGGCGAACTGCGCCGGACACGTGACGAAGGCCGGGTCCCCGAAGACCAGTTCCAGGCCGTGGGAGTAGCTGAGGTCATACCCGGCCGCCAGCCGGAACTCGGCCGCGTCCCAGGCAATGACGTCCCAGTCCCACCAGGACCCTTCAGGAAGCCGGATGCCGGCATGCCGGTGTCCCGGGTCCACTCTCGGCTCCCTACACCGCTGTCGATCTTGCATATATCCGTGCCATAGCACCCCATCACCCTCCCCCGTCTCCCTTTTCCGCGCTTCGGTCACCACGCTGCGTGAAGGCGACGACTCCGGGCGGCGCATTCGGTCATCCTCGGTTGGGATCCGGTCCCTCCCGACCAGTTCCGTACACCGCGTTACCGACTTGTCACCGTCAGGCCTAGCGTCCTCCCCCAGGTGACCGGCTCCCCAACGCCGCCCGGCCAGGGGCGGCAGCCGGCCACCACCGCCGAGAAAGGCCCGGCGGCGGCCCGCTCCCCCTGTGCCGGCCGCCGCCGGGGCCCGGACGGCCCGCTCGTACGACCCGGACGGAAGGACGTGACGGTCCAGGTGGCAGCGCATCGCAAGCCCCGGCAACGCCCCCTCGGAGGCCATACGGCCCGCACGGCCGCGACCCTCGCCCTGGCGGGCGCGGCCACCGCGACCGCCTTCGACGGCACGGGACACGCGGAGCCGCAGCTGACGCCGGCGCAGGTAAAGGCGAAGGTGGACAAGCTGTACCAGGAGGCCGAGGACGCCACCGAGAAGTACGACGGGGCGAAGGAGAAGGCGGACGCCGGGCAGCGGCGGCTGAACTCACTGCGCGACGAGGCCGCCCGCAAGGAGCAGAAACTCAACTCGGCCCGGGAGGCGCTCGGTTCGTTCGCCGCGGCGCAGTACCGCTCCGGCGGCATCGATCCGGCCTGGCAACTCGCCCTGTCCAGCGACCCGGACCGGTATCTGGACGGCGCCGCCTTCGCCGAGCGGGCCGGCGACCGGCAGGCGGCCGCGGTCTCGCGGGTACGGCAACAGCTGCGGGAGATCGAGCGGTTGCGCGGCGCCGCCCGCGTCGAGCTGGCGTCGCTGCGCTCCCGGCAGGCGGAGCTGCGACGGCAGAAGACCACCATCACCCGCAAGCTGGACGAGGCCCGGCGACTGCTCGCCGGGCTCACCCCGCGCCAGCGCGACCACATCACCGGCGCCACCGGCACCGGCTCCGGGCCCGCCTCGCGGTCGGCCCCGGAGCCCCGGCAGCCGCTGGACCCGACCGGCTCCGTCACCGCCCCGGACCCCCGCGCGGCGACGGCCGTCGCCTACGCCTACGCCAAACTCGGCAGCCCCTATGTGTGGGGCGCCACCGGCCCGAACGCCTTCGACTGCTCAGGCCTGGTCCAGGCCGCCTACCGCTCCGCCGGGGTCTCCCTGCCCCGCACCACCTACTCCCAGATCAACGCCGGCCGGCGCGTCTCCCGCTCCGAACTCCAGCCGGGCGACCTGGTGTTCTTCTACTCCGGCATCAGCCATGTCGGGCTCTACATCGGCAACGGACAGATGATCCACGCCCCGAACCCGTCGGCGCCGGTGCGGATCGCCCCCGTCGACGAGATGCCGTTCGCGGGAGCGACCCGGGTGGTCTGAGGCGCCCCGGCTCAGACCAGCCGGCGGGCCGTCGCCCAGCGGGTCAGCTCATGGCGGTTGGACAGCTGGAGCTTGCGCAGCACCGCCGAGACATGGGACTCGACCGTCTTCACCGAGATGTACAGCTGCTTGGCGATCTCCTTGTAGGCATAGCCGCGGGCGATCAGGCGCAGCACCTCGCGTTCGCGCTGGGTGAGGCGGTCCAGGTCCTCGTCCACCGGCGGGGCGTCGGTGGAGGCGAAGGCGTCCAGCACGAACCCGGCCAGCCGCGGGGAGAAGACGGCGTCGCCCTCCTGGACGCGGAAGATGGAGTCGACCAGATCGGAGCCGGTGATGGTCTTGGTGACATAGCCTCGGGCGCCGCCGCGGATCACGCCGATCACATCCTCCGCCGCGTCCGACACGGACAGCGCGAGAAAGCGGACGGGCTGCTCGGCGTCCGCCATCAGCGCCGCGCACCGGCGCAGCACCTCGACCCCGCCGCCGCCCGGCAGATGCACATCGAGGAGGACCACCTCGGGCCGGGTCGCGGTGATGACCGTGACCGCCTGGTCGACGTCCGCGGCCTCGCCGACCACCTCGACCCCGGTCTCGGCGGTCTGGCCGATCTCGGCCTGCACTCCGGCGCGGAACATCCGGTGGTCGTCGACGAGCACCACCCGTACGTGCCGCCCGGCCGGCTCCCCCGCCCCCGCCGTGCCGTTCGCCTCGTTCGCGTCGCTCATGACGTCCTCTCCGCCCTCTCCATCTCCAGCTCCACCTCGGTGCCGCCGCCCGGCACCGCCCGCAGCCGGGCCGTGCCGCCGTTGCGCTCCATGCGACCGATGATCGATTCTCTGACACCCATGCGGTCGGCGGGTATCGAGTCGAAGTCGAAGCCCGGGCCGCGGTCGCGCACGGACACGAAGACCGTCGCCCCCTCGACCTCGGCGTAGACCTGTACGGCACCGCCCTCGCCACCGTACTTGGCGGCGTTCACCATCGCCTCGCGCGCGGCCTGCATCTGCGCGCCGGTCCTGTCGTCCAGCGGGCAGTCGCCGACGACGACGACCTCGATGGGCACTCCGTGCTTGTCCTCCACCTCGGCGGCGCTGCGCCGCACGGCCTCGGCGACCGTGTCCGGCTCGTCGGCCTCGTCCTTGCCGGTGCCCTCCGGCTTGTAGAGCCAGGTGCGCAGGTCGCGCTCCTGGGCGCGGGCCAGGCGGCGCACCTCGCCGGCGTTGTCGGCGTTGCGCTGGATCAGGGTCAGGGTGTGCAGCACGGAGTCGTGGACATGGGCGGCGACCTCGGCGCGCTCCTGGGCGCGGATGCGCATCAGGCGTTCCTCGGACAGGTCCTGGGTCATCCGGACCAGGTACGGGCCGGCGAGCAGGGTGATGCCGACGAGGACGGCGAGCGCCGCCTGGAGGACCGCGCCGAGATGGGCGGCCGAGCCCTGGAGGACGAAGATGGCGGAGACACCGGCCGTGACGAGCAGGACGCCTGCGGCCGCGCGCACCAGGGTGAGGGTGCGGCGGCGCCGGCCGGCCTCGACCCAGCGGGCCCGGCGGGCGTTGTCCGCCTGCCGCCAGACCAGGGCGACACCGGCCGCGACGAGCACGGCGGGCAGCAGATACGCCTTGGCCACGCCGCCGAGGTCGACGCTGGTCACGAAGACCACGGACACGACGACCATGAGGAGCAGGGCGACGATCTGGCCCCGGTCGGGCTTGCGGGTCACGAGTCTTCGGCGGCCGTCCGGCGCGGTCTCGGTGGCGACGAGCGACTGCTTCTGCGCCGCGACCCCGCCGACGCCGAGCGGGACGAAGAACCAGAACGCCGCGTACAGCAGCGCTCCGTATCCGTGGGCCATGAACAGGCCCGCGAAGGCGAGCCGGACCCAGACGACGGGCAGCCCGAGGTGCCCGGCGAGGCCCCGCGCCACTCCGCCGAGCCAGCGTCCGTCGCTGCTGCGGTAGAGCTTGCGCGGCGGCCGCGGGTCGTCGAGGGGCGGGCTTGCGGCTTCCGGCATGGCATCGATGGTCACACGGGGTGGCGGGGCGGGGCATCAGGGTCGGCCCCGGAGACACCCCTGATCTTCCCCGAGCAGGGGCCGGGGCTGCGGTGTCCTGGGCCCGCCGGGGCCGCTCGACCGCTGCCCTGGCTCGTGTCAGGGCCGATCTCAGGGTTCGGCCAGGGTCTTCCCGACTGCCGTGGCGGCGGCCGGGCCGTCACCATGGACGCATGACGGATCACGAGCACGCCGCGACGGGTCCGGGACCCGGCCCCGGCCCGCGCCCGGCCCCGGGCACCGGGCCGACGGATGCCGCGCCCGCCGCGACGGGGAAGACGGACGCGGCCGGCACCGGCGCCACCGACACCGCCAGCCCGGGCACCGGAACCGCCGGCACCGGCAGCACCGACCCGCGCCCCGGCGGCCGCGGCACCCGCCCGGGCACCGACGCGCAGGAGCAGCCGGGCACCGGCCCGCAGGAGCCGGAGCAGGACGCCGGCGCGGCCTTCGGCCGGTTCCAGCGCGACCGTGGGCACAAGATGATCGCGGGCGTGTGCGCGGGCCTGGGCCGGCACACCGACATGGACCCGGTGATCTTCCGGATCACGCTGGCCGTGCTCTCCGCGACCGGCGGAATCGGCCTCATCTTCTACGGCTTCGCCTGGCTCCTGGTGCCGTACGCGGACGAGGAGGAGAACGAGCTGCGCAAGCTCCTGACCGGCCGGGTGGACGGCCAGGCCCTGGCCGCCGTGCTGTTCGCGCTGGTCGGCTGCGGGCTCTTCCTGACCATGCTGAGAAACGGCGGGGTGCTGGCCTTCACCGTGGTCCTCTCGCTGCTGCTGGCGGGCGCCGGGTACTGGTCGCGGCGCCGCGGCGCCTCCGATCCCGACCCTCTCGCCGCGCAGGCCGCCGCCGACGCCCCGCCGGAGGCCCAGGCGCCACCCGTCGTCATCTCCTACCCCTCGTGGTGGCGGGACCCGATCGTCAAGGACGGCACCCATGTCGGCGGCACCGGGTATCTGTGGGGACCCGGGGACGCCCGCGACCGGGACGTGCCCTCGGGCGTCGACCTCGGCATCCCCCTCCCCTGGACCCACCCCGGCGCCCGGCAGCAGCCGCCGCCCGCGCCCCCGAGACCGAGCGGCCCGCGCGGCCCGCGCTGGATCGGCGGCTGGGTGTTCCTGCTGGCGCTGGTCGCGGGTGGCCTGGGCACCGGGCTGACCTGGGACACGCATCCGCTGGGCGCCACCTTGGAGGCCGGTCTGGCCTGCGCGTTGGCGGTCTTCGGGCTGGGTCTCGCGGTCAGCTCGCTGCTGGGCCGCACCGGTGCCGGGACGGTGTTCCTGGCGATCGTCACCGCCGCGCTGCTCGCCGGTGCGGCGGCCCTCCCCCAAGACATCACCACGCACTGGCGGAACACCACCTGGACGCCCACCGCGACGGCCCCGATACATCCGGCGTACGACCTCGGGACCGGACGCGGGACGCTGGACCTGACCGGTGTGCACCCGGCCAAGGGGCAGACGGTCGCCACGAAGGCCCATGTGGGCGCGGGACAGCTGAAGGTGATCGTGCCCGCCGGGTCGGCCGTCCGGATGAAGATCGATGTGGGCGTGGGCGACATCCGGTTGCCCGGTGACAGCAGCAAGGATGTGGACGTGCAGCCGAGCAGGCACAGGACGGTGACGCTGGCCCCGGTCAAGGGAGCCCGGGGCACCGGCACCCTGGACCTCACGCTCGGGGTCGGTGTGGGACAGGTGGAGGTCAGTCGTGCTGCGTCATGAGTTCCAGCCGGGAAGGCTGGTCGCCGGGCTCTTCCTCACCGCGACCGGCGTGGTCTTCGCCGGGGATGCGGCCGGCTGGTGGAACGCACCGTGGTTCGGTGTTCTGCCGCTGGTCGTGGGCGGGCTCTGTCTGGCGGTTGTCACGGCGGCCGTCTCCCGGGGCATACGCAGACGGGCCGGCGCCGGGGAAGGTCAACGGTAGCCGCCGGTGCGGGCGCGGCGGCGGGCTCGCCAGGCCGCGTCCAGTGAGAGGTAGGGGGCGCCGGCCAGGACCAGGGGCAGCCAGGCCATCAGGTAGGCGAGGTCGTTGCCGTAGTAGTAGGGGGTGGTGGCCCAGCTGACGGTCAGCCAGAGACTGAGGGAGATCAGGGCGCCGCCGAGCGCGGCCACCCGGCCGAGCAGTCCGAGCAGGGTGCCGATGCCGACGGCCAGTTCGCCGAGGGCGATGCCGTAGCCGAAGCCGACCGGGCTCTTCAGGGCCAGGTCGATCAGGGCCGGGACGGCGGCGGAGTCGCGGGCCGCGCGCATGGTGTCGCCGATCGAACCGGCGCCGCCGGACTTCAGGAAGGCGCTGTCCGTGAGCTTGTTCAGCCCGGCGTAGACGAAGGTGACGCCGAGGAAGACGCGCAGGGGCAGCAGGGCGTAGTGGGCGGCGGTGTCCCGCAGTCCGCGGCGGTCGCCAAGCCAGGCTGGATGCGTGTCGGATCGCATACCGTGAGTCATCGCCGTCAGCCGCCTCTCTCCCGCACTGCCCCCTTGTCCGACGATACGTAGGGCGGGCGGGGCCGGTTCAACCCCCGGGCCGGATGTCCTGCCGTGTTTCGTTCACTCGGTGATGTGGACGATGCACCGGTTGGTCGCCACCCCGGCCGCGGTCACCACCTGGATCTCGGCGGTGCCGGGCTCCACATCGGCCGGTACCGGCACGGTCAGGACGGTGTCCGTGGGGTTGCGGAAGCCACCCGTGACGGGGACCAGCGGGACATGGACGTCGACGGCGCCGATCCGGACGACCGTGCGCGCCAGCCGGTCGGCGGTGTGCGCGCCGGGCGGGACGAAGCCGCTGCCGCGGATCTCGATGTCGTCGCCGGTGCGGATCGGACCGTCCAGGTCGCCGGGTTCCCGGGCGCGGACCACGGAGAGGATGACCGGGCGGCCGCCCTCGGCGTACTTGCCGGCCAGGTAGGTCGCGGCCGAGATCAGCACGACGGTGGCCAGTCCCCACGGCAGGTCGGGGAGCTGGTCGGGGCGGCGGGCGAGCCGTACGGCGGCGAACAGCAGGGCGACGGCGCTGATGGCGACGTACTGGATGTCGGTGAAGGCGCCCCGGCCGGAGTCGTCGGTGAGCAGGTCGGCGGCGCGCGGCCGGTGAGCCGGCAGCTTCTGGAGCCGCTGGGCGAGGATGCGCAGGCCGACCACCCGGCGGACCAGGACGGCGATGCCGCAGACCACGGCGAGGACGGTCACCGTGCCCGCTCCGCGCGCCAGGTCGAGGCCGGAGATGAGGGCGTCGCGTTCGGCGTGGTCGGAGGCGGCGGCCAGGCGGCCGGCCAGCAGCAGGATCGCGTAACCGAGGAACAGCACCCAGCAGACGGCGACCGTACGGGAGGTGGACATGCGATTGTCCTCGCCGATCACCGGGGCGAGCGCCCCGCCGCGGGCCCGGTGGAACCAGCAGGCGGCACTGAGCGAGAGGGCGGTGACGAGCGCGGCGAGCAGGGCCGCGGTGCGGGCGTCCGTCCAGCCGGCGCCGACCGCGGTGAACGCCTCGCCGAGCAGCAGGCCGAGCACCGCGCCCCACACCACGGCCAGGGTCCGCAGCCACAGCCGGGCCAGCCAGGCCTCGCCCTCGGCGCGGCCGCGGTCGGCGACGGCCTCCGCCCGCTGGGTCAGCTCCTCGGAGACCCAGCTCCGGGAGGCCGAGGCCGAGTGGACCACGGCCGCGGGCAGTCCCTGCCCGGCCGCGAACTCGTCGCGCCGGCGCAGAAACGCGGCGACGGCCCGCCGATGTCCCTCGCGTGCACCGTGCGGACAGTCCCCGCAGGTGCAGCCGCCCTCATGGATTCCGTCGGGGCCCGTGCCCCCTCTCGCCTCCTGCACCGCCACGCCCGACGCCCGCCTTCCCCGCGACCTTCCGGCACGGCCGGCGGCACCCTCGGTGCGCGCGCCACGGCCATGCAACTGCCCAGTGCCGTCAGCGAATTGTGCCCTACATCGGGGCCTGTGGGGCCGCCGGAGCGGGTCATGACGGGTGATGCGGGAGCCGGCGTGTTGACCCGACTGCGAGAATGTGCGTATGGCCGAGATCATCCAGCGGGACGGGACCTGGGCCTTCGACGGCAGCACGATCCGGATCACCCCGGGACTGCACCGCTCGGTGCCGCTGTTCCGGCAGACGTACGGGGAGATCGCCGTACCGCTGGAAGCGGTGTCCGGGGTCGGCTACGAACCGGAGCGCAAGCGCGGCCGGCTGCGGATGCGGTTGCGCGAGGGCGCCGACCCGCTGTTGCAGGCCACCGGCGGCCGGCTGCCGGAGGCGGCCGATCCCTACCGGCTGGCGGTGGACGCGGACCGGGGGGCGAACGCGGAGTACATCGCCGAGGAGATCCGGCACGCGCTGCTCATCGAGCAGGTGCCCAGGGAGCCGACGCACTCCTATCTGCTGCCGGGACCGCCGGTTCCGGTGTCGGTGCGGTCCTCCGACGGTACGGCCTCCTTCGACGGCACCCAGGTCCGCATCGACTGGGCCGACACCTCCGACCGGGTCAAGCGCGCGACCGGCCCGCGGATCATCGCGCTCGGGGAGATCGTGCAGGTGGAGTGGCTGCCCAACTCGGGGGGCGAGGGCGGGTTCCTGCGGTTCGTGACCCCGGAGACGGCGTTCTCCAAGCTGCCGCCCGAGCGGGACCCCTACACCCTGGACCTGTGGGGCAGCGTGCGCCGCGATCTGCTGACGGCGCTGGTCGCCGCGGCCGTCACCGCCCGGCTGCCGCATCCCTCGGCCCGCGCGGGCGGGGGGCACGGCGGCGGTGCGGGCCGGGCGCGGGCGGGCGTACCGGCACAGGGCGACCGTCATGACGTACTGCTCCGCCGACTGCGGGAGTTGGGCCGGCTGCACCGGGAGGGGGTGCTCACGGACGAGGAGTTCGCGCGGACCAAGGCGGTGGTACTGAGGGAGTTCTGCTGACGGGTGCCGCTATAGGGCCTCTCTTTCGGATCTTGCCGGCGTCGCGGTCGGTCAGAAAGGGCGCCGGTGCCGCAGCCGACCTGATCCGAAAGAAAGGCCCTCGGGGTCAGCTGAGCAGGTCGGGTTCGGTGCGGCTGATGTCCTGCCACATCGGCTGGTAGTTGATCCAGGCCACGAGGTCGCCGCCGAGCTGTTCGCGGGTGGCGACGGCGAGCTTGTGGTCGATGAGCACCGGGCGCCCGGCGGCCTTGGCCATGAGCTGCACCTGGCAGGACCGTTCCAGGGACAGGAACCACCAGGCGGCCGCGTCCACCGAGTCGCCGACGGTGAGCAGCCCGTGATTGCGCAGCACCAGCGCCTTGCGGGAGCCGAGCGCGAGCGCGATCCGGCGGCCCTCCTCGGCGTCCACGGTGACACCGCTGTAGGCGTCGTAGAGCGCGAGGTCCTCGTAGAAGGCGCAGCTCTCCTGGGTGATGGGATCGATCAGGTCGCCGAGGGCGGCGACGGCCCGGCCGTGCACGGAGTGGCAGTGGGCGACGGCGACGACGTCCGGGCGCGCGGCGTGCACCTGGGCGTGCACGGTGAAGGCGGCCTGGTTGACGTGGTAGCGGCCCTCGACGACCTGCCCGTCCTGGTTGGCGAGGACCAGGTCGCTGACGGTGACGTGCCGGAACGGCATGCCGAAGGGGTTGACCCAGAAGCAGTCGGTGAACTCCGGGTCGCGGGCGGTGATGTGCCCGGAGACCCCGTCCTCGAAGCCGCTGCGCCCGAAGATCCGCAGGGCACCGGCGAGCCGTTCCTTGCGGTGCCGGCGCTCGTCCTCGACCGACTCGAACATCTGCGGCATGGCGAACCGCAGCTGGTCGGTGGGGAGCGGCCGGGGCGGGGTGGGCCCGTGCATAGGTCCTCCAGCGCTGGGATTGCTCTCTGCGCGGGAAGTTACCGCCGGTCAGCGCAGAAGGGCAGAGCTGTTCTTGTGAAGATGACGTACGCGAAAAAGAGGTGGAACCGCCGCAGCCGTTCCACCTCTTCCGTACCGGGCCTGGATCCTGCGGCCCGGTGAGTCCCCGCGCCCGTCAGGCGCGGGTGGTCACTCCCACTCGATGGTGCCCGGGGGCTTCGAGGTCACGTCGAGGACGACGCGGTTGACGTCCCGGACCTCGTTGGTGATGCGGGTCGAGATGCGGGCGAGGACGTCGTACGGCAGCCGGGACCAGTCGGCGGTCATGGCGTCCTCGGAGGAGACCGGGCGCAGCACGATCGGGTGGCCGTAGGTGCGGCCGTCGCCCTGGACGCCCACGGAGCGGACGTCGGCGAGCAGGACCACCGGGCACTGCCAGATGTCCCGGTCCAGGCCGGCCGCGGTCAGCTCCTCGCGGGCGATGGCGTCGGCCTCGCGGAGCAGGTCCAGCCGCTCCTTGGTGACCTCGCCGACGATGCGGATGCCGAGGCCGGGGCCCGGGAAGGGCTGGCGCTGGACGATCTCCTCCGGCAGGCCCAGCTCCTGGCCGACCATGCGGACCTCGTCCTTGAACAGCTTGCGCAGCGGCTCGATCAGCTTGAACTCGAGGTCCTCGGGCAGGCCGCCGACGTTGTGGTGCGACTTGATGTTCGCGGTGCCGGTGCCGCCGCCGGACTCCACCACGTCCGGGTAGAGGGTGCCCTGGACGAGGAACTCCACGGCCGGGCCCTCGTCGGCGATGATCTCGGCCTGCGCCTGCTCGAAGACGCGGATGAACTCACGGCCGATGATCTTGCGCTTCTCCTCGGGGTCGCTGACCCCCTTGAGCGCGGTGAGGAAGCGCTCCTCGGCGTCGACGACCTTCAGCTGGACGCCGGTGGCCGCGACGAAGTCCTTCTCGACCTGCTCGGTCTCGCCCTTGCGCATCAGGCCGTGGTCGACGTAGACGCAGGTCAGCTGGGAGCCGATGGCCTTCTGGACCAGGGCGGCGGCGACCGCGGAGTCCACACCGCCGGACAGGCCGCAGATCGCGCGCTTGTCGCCGACCAGCTCGCGGATGGCCTCGACCTGCTCCTCGATCACATTGCCGGTGGTCCAGGTCGGCTTCAGGCCCGCGCCGCGGTACAGGAAGTGCTCCAGGACCTGCTGGCCGTGCGTGGAGTGCATGACCTCGGGGTGGTACTGGACGCCGTAGAGCTTCTTCTCGTCGTTCTCGAAGGCGGCGACCGGGACGACGTCCGTGGACGCGGTGACGGTGAAGCCCTCGGGGGCGGCGGAGCAGGCGTCGCCGTGCGACATCCACACGTGCTGCTCGTCCGGGGTGCCCTCGAAGAGGGTGGAGGAGGGGCGGGAGACGTGCAGGTCAGTACGGCCGTACTCACGGGCGCCGGTGTTGTCGACGGTGCCGCCGAGCTTCTGCGCCATCAGCTGGAAGCCGTAGCACATGCCGAAGACGGGGACACCGGCCTCGAAGATCTCGCGGTCGAGGTGGGGGGCACCCTCCTCGTAGACCGAGGACGGGCCGCCGGAGAGGATGATCGCCGCGGGGTTCTTGGCGAGCATCTCCCGGACCGGCATGGTGCTCGGCACGATCTCGCTGTAGACCCGCGCCTCGCGGACGCGACGGGCGATGAGCTGGGCGTACTGTGCGCCGAAGTCGACGACCAGGACGGTGTCGGGAGCGGCGGCAGCGGGGTTCGCTGATGACACGGGGTGCCTTCTGGTGGTCGGGCGGGGGTCGGTGTCTACGAGTCTACCGGGGTGGCCGCGGGTGGCCCGGACGTCCCTGGGCCGCCCCTCCCGGAGGCCGGAAGCCGACCGGAGCCGGGGGCCGGGTCCAGGGTTGTCCAGGGTTGTCCAGGGAGTGGACGCCCCCGGGCGGGCGCGTACCGCCGTGGCATACTGGTCACATGCTCCAGCACCAGACCTTCGTCTTTACCTATGGCACCCGGCCCGCCGGCTGCCATGGTCGTGCTGCTTGAGCTGAACGAACGCCAAGCGACTTCCCAGGCGCCCCGGGCCGACAAGGCCCGGGGCGCCTGTCGTTCTCCGGGTTCCGTCGTTCCGGGACGCTCATCCCACCCGAGGAGCCCCGACATGACCACCACCACACCGGAAGCGACCATCAGCGACGCCCGGGAGCGCATCGACGCGCTCGACGACCGGATCATCGGTCTGATCCAGGAGCGGATGGCCGTCTCCGCCGTCGTGCAGCAGACCCGGATCGCCGCCGGCGGGCGGCGCGTGCACCTGTCCCGGGAGATGGAGATCCTCGGCCGCTACCGGGACGCCCTGGGCAAGCCGGGTACGGCCCTCGCCATGACGCTGCTGGAGCTGTGCCGGGGTCGCATCTGAGTTCGGTCCCGCTCTCACCCGTACGGCGCGTGACCGGCCCGCGCACCGCCTCGTTGAGGGGGGTGTCCGTGCCAGCCAGGGGCGGGCCCGAACAGAACCACGCGTGGCTCGCTGGAGCGATGAGGCGTACGGGTCGTGCCGTACGCCGTGGGACCTCGCTCCAGGAAGTGACCGGACGGCAGGGGACAGCAGCCCGGTCACCCAAAGAACGACCGGCTCCGGGGACGCCCGGGGCCGGTCGCCGGGACAACTGAACAGATGCGCGGGATGTCCGAGCCGGCACGGCCGGTGAGTGATCCAGGTCATATAAAGATCCCGTCAGGGCGGCGCAACCATCCCCCCGGGCCCCAGGTCTCCTCTGCGAAACCAACGGCCACGCCCGCGCCCCACACGCGGAGGCCTCCCGACACGTGCTGCGGTCTGTGCGGCACGCCCGCCCATCAGAGGTCTTCATGAAGCTTCGCCGCGCCATGGTCACCGTGGCCGCGACGGCAGCCGTCGCACCGATCGCCCTACTGTCCGCTCCGACGGCGTACGCCGAGACCGGCGAGTCCCCCACCACCACGGTGAGCAGCCCGGCCGCCGACGACAGCTCCCCCAGCGGCGACACCAGCCCCACGGCCGGGGACGACAGCTCCCCCACCGGGGAGAGCAGCCCGACGGACGGGACCGGCGGCTCGCCCTCCGGCTCCCCCTCCCCGACCGCTTCGCAGTCCGACTCCGCCTCGCCCACCGCCTCCGGCTCCGCGACCGGCAGCGCGAGCGCCTCGGCGTCGGCTTCGACGTCCGCCTCGGCCTCGGCGTCCCCGAGCGCCAGGCCCACCGCCGAGCCCAGCGAGTGCCCGGTGGACGGCGACCTGTCCGACCCCGACTCCCAGCTGACCCTCTCCCTCTCCGGCCTGCCCGGGAAGATCGTCGCGGGCAGCGGCTGGCACTACTTCTCGATGACGGCCGCCAACCACAGCGACCAGTCGCTCGGCACCGTGCAGTGGCTCGCGGTCGTGGACAACGACACGGAGAGCGCCGACGAGAAGGACTGGCTGAGCACCTACGCCAAGCTGGAGTACTTCAACCCGCAGACCAAGGCCTGGGAGTCCATGGACGACGAGGTCGGCGGCGGCCTCTACTTCGGCGAGACCCCGCTCGGCCCCAAGCAGACGGTCGGCATCAAGCTGCGGGTCGACATCACCGCGCAGGCCCCCGCCGGCGACGGCTTCAGCATGGGCTTCGGCGGTTACCTCGACGCGGAGAAGAACTGCGTCCACGACGCGTTCGCCTCCTACGAGTTCACCGTGCTCAAGCCGGGCAGCAGCAACCCGGACCCGGGCAAGGCCAAGCCCGGCAAGGGCACCGAGCCGGCCGGCGGCAAGGAGCCGCAGGGCGGTGCCACCGAGATCGCGCCCACCGGCACCCTCGCGCACACCGGTGCCAGCTCCATGCTGCCGACCATCGGTCTCGTCGGCGGTGTCGCCGTCGTGGTCGGCGCCGGGGCGATCTACACGGTCCGGCGCCGCAAGGGGAACGCCGCCGCGTAACCGCGTCACACCCGTCGGGCGGGGCGGCATCCGTCGCCCCGCCCGCGGACACGCCGAGGGGGCCTGCGCCAGGAGGGGGGTGCAGGCCCCCTCGGCGTACCCGGGACCGGGCAGGACGTACCCCCCGGGCAGGACGTGCCCCCCCGGGCCGGGCTACTGCTTCGGCGGGACCGTCGGCATCCCCAGGAACGGCAGGCGCAGGGCGGCGAAGGCCTCCGCCGGGACGGCCGGGGTCCGCGGCTCCACCGGCTTCAGCCGCTCGTACGCCGCGCCCGGCGCCGGACGCGGGTCCTCCTCGCCCTTGTTCGGCCAGAAGGACATCGCCCGCTCGGCCTGCGCGGTGATCGTCAGCGACGGGTTCACACCCAGGTTCGCCGAGACCGCGGCGCCGTCCACGACCGAGATTCCGGGGTGGCCGTAGAGCCGGTGGTAGGGGTCGATGACGCCCGTCTCCGGCGAGTCGCCGATGGGGCAGCCGCCGAGGAAGTGCGCGGTGAGCGGGGTGCCCATCAGCTCGCCGACATTGCTGCCGGCGAAGCCGTTGATCTCGGCGGCCAGCGCGCTCGCGGCCTCCGTGGCGGCCCTGATCTGCTTGGGGTTGGGGGCGCCGTGGCCCTGGCGGGCGGTGAGCAGGCCCTTGCCGACGCCGCCGGGCTTGAGATACGTGGTCAGCGAGTTGTCCAGCGACTGCATGACCAGGCCGATGATCGTCCGCTCGGACCAGCGCCGGTTGGACAGGGAGCGGGCGACCAGCACGGGGTGGCGGGCCGCGTTCGCCAGCCAGGCCAGGGCCCGGGAGGAGCCCTCGGCGTACGGCACCTGGAGGATCGACAGGCTGCCCATCGCGTTCGAGCCCTTGCCATAGCGGACCGGCTCGATGTGGGTGTTCTCGTCGGGGTGGATCGAGGAGGTGATGGCGACACCGCGGGTGAAGTCCGCCCGGGGCTCGCCGGTCGCCTTGCGGTAGCGGCGGTTGTCGGTCTGCGCGCCGACCAGCGCCTCGGAGTTGGTCCGGGTCAGCCGGCCGAGCAGAGCGGAGAGGTACGGCAGCTGGCCGCCCGCCTTCATCCGGTGCAGCAGGGTCTGGGTGCCGTAGGTGCCGGCCGCGAGGACGACCCGGCGCGCGGTGAAGGTCCGGCCCGCGCCCTTCTTCTTCCGGTCCGTCGGCAGGGTCGCCACCGCGTAGCCGCCCCGGGAGTCGTCCGTGACGGACACGACCGTGGTCATGGGGTGGACGACGGCGCCGGCCCGTTCGGCGAGGTGGAGGTAGTTCTCGTTGAGGGTGTTCTTCGCGCCGTGCCGGCAGCCGGTCATGCACTCGCCGCACTCGGTGCAGGCCCTGCGGGCGGGTCCGGCGCCGCCGAAGTACGGGTCGTCCACCTGCTCGCCGGGGGCGGCCTTCGCCGTGCCGTCGGCGTCCTTGCCGTCGCCGAAGAAGACGCCGACCGGGGCGATGTGGAAGGTGTCGCCGACGCCCATCCGCTGCGCCGCGGCCTTCAGATGGACGTCGGACGGGGTCATGGTCGGGTTCAGCCGGACGCCGAGCATGCGCTGGGCCTGGTCGTAGTACGGCTTCAGCTCCTCCTGCCAGTCGGTGATGTCCCGCCACTGCGGGTCGTCGAAGAAGGCCTTCGGCGGGACGTAGAGGGTGTTGGCGTAGTTGAGGGAGCCGCCGCCGACGCCCGCGCCCGCCAGCACCATCACGTTGCCCAGCAGGTGGATGCGCTGGATGCCGTAGCAGCCGAGCTTGGGGGCCCAGAGGTAGTTCTTCAGGTCCCAGGAGTTCTTCGGGAGGGTGTCGCGGGTGAAGCGGCGGCCCGCCTCCAGCACGCCGACCTTGTAGCCCTTTTCCGTCAGGCGCAGGGCGGATACGGAGCCGCCGAAGCCGGAACCGACCACAACGACGTCGTAGTCGTAGGCGTCTTGGGGCACGGGTGTCTCCTCGTTGAGTTTCGCGTGCGGGCCGTCGGTGGTTGATCGCGCAGTTCCCCGCGCCCCCAGGGGGTCACCTGAACCGGAATGCCTTCATCACCCGGAGACTCGTGCTCATGAATCGGGCGTAGGCCTCGTCCGTCATGCCCAGCGACGGCGCCATCGGCAGCAACCGCTGCTGGGCCACCGTCTGGGCCTCGGTGTACTTGAGGATGCCCTCGGAGCCGTGGCGGCGGCCGAGGCCGGAGTCCTTCATGCCGCCCATCGGGGACTGGACGCTGCCGTAGGCGGGCGCGTAGCCCTCGTTGACGTTGACCGTGCCGGTACGGAGGCGGGCGGCGACCTCGGCGCCACGGCGGGCGTTCTTCGTCCAGACGGAGGAGTTCAGGCCGTACGGCGTGGCGTTGGCGCGGTCGATCGCCTCGTCGTCGGTGGCGAAGCGGTAGACCGACACGACCGGGCCGAAGGTCTCCTCCTCGCACACCGCCATGGAGTCCGCCACACCGTCGAGGATGGTGGGTTCGAAGAAGTACGGGCCGATGTCCGGGCGGGCCACTCCGCCCGCGATCGCCTTGGCGCCCTTGGCCAGGGCCTCCTGCACATGCCGTTCCACGGTCTTCAGCTGGCGCTCGCCCACCAGCGAGCCCATGTCGGCGCCGTAGGCGAGGGAGTTGCCGAGCCGCATCGCCCTGGTGCGGGCGGCGAAGCGCTCCAGGAAGGCGTCGGCGACCGACTCGTGGACGTAGAGCCGCTCGATGGAGATGCAGAGCTGGCCGGCGGAGGAGAAGCAGGCCCGTACGGCGCCCGCGGCGGCCTTCTCGATGTCGGCGTCGTCCAGCACCAGCATGGCGTTCTTGCCGCCGAGTTCGAGGGACACGCCGACCAGGCGGGCGGCGGCGCTCTGGGCGACCTCGCGGCCGGTGCGGGTGGAGCCGGTGAAGGAGACGTAGTCGGCGTGCCGGACCACCTCGGGGCCGACGACCGGGCCCTCGCCGAGGACGACCTGGAAGACGCCCTCGGGCAGACCGGCCTCGATCAGCAGGTCGCGGGCCCACAGCGCGGTCAGGCAGGTCTCCGTGTCCGGCTTCATCACCACGGCGTTGCCGGCCACGAAGGCGGGCAGGGCGTCGCCGACGGACAGCTCCAGGGGGTAGTTCCAGGGGACGATCTGGCCGACGACACCGCGCGGGTGACGGAGTTCGGTGACCTTGGTCAGGGTCGGCATGGCGCCGGCGTGCCGCTTGGGCCGCAGATAGGCGGGGGCCTTCCTGCCGTAGTGGCGGGAGGCGATGGCGACGGCCTGGATCTCCTCGTGCGCGTGCAGCCGGGCCTTGCCGGTCTCCAGCTGGATCAGGTCCAGGACCTCGGCCTGCCGCTCCAGGAGCAGATCGTGGAAGCGGAGCAGGACGGCGGCCCGCTGCCGTACCGGGGTCCGCTCCCAGACGGCCTGCGCGGTCCGGGCCGCCGCGAAGGCCTCGCGGACGTCCTCGGGGGTGGACTCGGGCAGGTCGGCCAGCTTCTCGCCGGTGAAGGGGGTGTGGTTGGCGGTACGGCCGGAGCCCACGACCCCCTTGGTGAGCCGGGCCACCAGTTCCGGCGTGACCACGTCGACGGCGGTGCGGGCGCCTTCGGGGGCGGGCGCGAGGGGATTGGTACCGGCGATGTCCTGGGACTGCGTGTCCGTCATGACGCGCAGGGTATGCCGCGGCGGAGCCTTTGTGTACCCGTCGGTAACGGGGATTCACCGAGCGCTCACACACCGCCAGCGATCACTGGCAGAGAATGCGCTGATCAGGGCGGCGACGGGCGGGGAGCGCCGGACGATCATTCGACTCCGGGTTTCTTCGCCAGCAGCAGGCCGAGGGCGGCGAGGGGGGTACGGCGGCGGGGGTCGGGGGCGGGGCTGGGGGTGGGGGAAGGGGTCGGGGTGGGGTGCGGGTCGGGGTCCGGTACGGCGGTCAGGCCGAGGTGGTCGCGCAGTGCGGCGTCCACCTCCGCCGCGCCGGGCCGGGCCTCGGGCTCCTCGGCCTGGAGCCGGTCCAGCAGCGGTGCCAGCGGGCCGGGGTCCGCGGGCCCGAGGGCGGTGCGCAGCAGCGCGCCCAGCGACCACAGGTCGGAGGCGGGTCCGGCGCCGGGCCCCGCGGCGCGCTCCGGGGCGACGAACCCGGCGGCGGTGTCACCGGCGGAGCTGCCACCCGTGCCGAAGCCGGTGAGGACGACACGCCCGGTGGCGGTCTCCAGGAGGACGTTGGACGGCTTGACGTTCCGGTGCACGATGCCGACGGTGTGCGCGGCGCGCAGGGCACCGAGCACGGCGAGTCCCATCCGGGCGGCCTCGGCGGGCGGGAGCGGGCCGCGCCGCAGGGCCTCCCGCAGGGACTCGCCCGCGACCAGCTCCATGACGGTCCAGGGCACCCCGGCCTCGGTGACGACGTCGTACACCGTGACGGCGGAGGGGTGCCGCACCAGGGTGGCGGCCCGGGCCTCGTGGTACAGCCGGCGGGCGAGGCGCCGGCTCGCCTCGTCCGTCGCCGGGTCTCCGGGCAGCAACGGCTGTCTGACGGCGACGTCCCGGTGCTCCTGCTCGTCCCGGGCCCGCCAGACGGTGCCGGACGGACCGGCCCCGAGCCGCCCGGCCAACCGGTAGCGGCCGCCGATCAGGCGTGCGTCGGGCGGGTGTTCGCCGTCTTCGGTCATGTCCCATGAGTACCGTGCCCGCCACGCCCTTGTCGAAGCGGACGGGCGTGGCGGTCAGGCCGTCTCCCGCCGGTGGAAGGTGAAGCCGCCGAGCTCACTCCGGACCTCCACGGCGCCCGTGCCGCCGAAGTGCGCCGGCACCACCAACGCCCGCTCCTGCGCCGCGCGTTCCAGGACCTGCCGCCGGGTCGCCGCCGCCTGCCGCGGGTCGAGGCAGAAGCAGCTGTTGCACTCGGGGTGCAGGATCTGGACCGGGCTGTGCAGCAGGTCGCCGACGAACACCGCGTGTTCGCCCCGGGATTCGAGGCGCAGTACCGAGGAGCCCGGGGTGTGTCCGGGGGCCGGCTCCAGCACCAGGTGTCCGTCGATCCGGTACGTGTCCTCCCACAACTCCGCCTGCCCGGCCCGGTGCACGGGGGCGACGCTGTCCTCGTAGACGAGCCGGTCGTCGGGCCGTACGCCGCCCGCGTAGCCGCCCGCCGGGCCGAAGTAGCGGTCGTCGGCGGCCGGCAGCAGATACCGCGCCCGGGGGAACGCCGGCACCCACTCCCCGCCGGCGTCCACGGTGTTCCAGCCGACGTGGTCGGCGTGCAGGTGGGTGTTGACCACGATGTCGACGTCCCCCGGCCGGATCCCGGCCCGCTCCAGCCGGTCCAGGAAGTCGCCCTGCCGGTGGTGGAAGAGCGGGTTGCCGGGCCGTTCGCGGCCGTTGCCCACCCCGGTGTCGACCAGCACGGTGGGTCCGTCGCCGCGCACCACCCAGGTCTGGAGCGCCACCACGGCCCGGTCCGAGCCGGGTTCCCGGTGGTCGGGGACGAGCTGGTCCGCGTGCGCCTGCCACACCTGAGGGCCGACCTCGGGGACGAGGGTGGCGGCGGGCACGTACGGTCCCCGCCACTCCACGATCCGCAGCACCTCGACGTCCCCGATCAGGAAACGCTGTACGTCGTCTTCTTCAGCCATGTCCACGACCCTAGGCGCCGGGAGTGAGCGTCCCAATGCTCTTGTGGCTCACACGGATACGCTGACGTCTCATGGACGTGTTGAGCGATGCGATCTCCGCGGTCCGGGTGGGCAGCCCCTCCTCCGACCGGCTCCGGGTCGGGGGCGACTGGTCCGTGCGGCTGGCGCCGTACGAGGGCGCGGGCTTCCATGTCGTGCTGAGCGGAGCCTGTCAGCTGCTGCCGGACGGGGGCGGCACGCCGGTGCGCCTCGGCCGGGGAGACGTGGTGCTGCTGCCGCACGGGGCCGGTCATGTGCTCGCCGACGCGGCGGCGGGCCCGGACGCGGCACGCCGGGCGGTGCCCTTCGAGACCGTCTCGGCACGCCGGGCGGCGCCCTTCCCGACCGTGTCGGAAGATCTGCCGCGGCCGGCCCCCGAGGTCGAGCTGCTGTGCGGCAAGTACCGGCTCGACCGCAGCCGCACCCATCCCCTGCTGGCCGAACTGCCGCAGGTCGTGCATCTGCCGCACCGGGCCGGCGAGCAGCCCGAACTGCGCGCGGCCGTCGACCTGCTGGCGCGGGAGCTGGAGGACCGGCGGCCCGGCGGCTGTCTGGCCCTGCCGAGCCTGCTGGACCTGCTGCTGATCTACATGATCCGCGCCTGGACCGCCCGCGCGGACACCGGCGCCTGGCCCGCGGTGCTGGCCGACCCGGTGACGACGGCCGCGCTGCGCGCCCTGCACACCGACCCGGCGGCGCCCTGGACGGCCGGCCGGCTGGCCGCCGCGGCCGGGGTGTCGCGCGCCACCCTCGCCCGCCGCTTCACCGCCCTGGTGGGCCGGCCGCCGATGGCCTACCTCACCTGGTGGCGGCTGACGCTGGCGGCGCGGCGGCTGCGCGAGACGGACGCGCCGCTCGCGGCGGTCGCGCGCGAGACCGGGTACGGCAGCCCGTACGCCCTCTCGCACGCCTTCAGCCGGGAGTTCGGCATCACTCCGGGCCGGTACCGGGCGCGTCAGTCTCCCGTGGCCGTGAAGGTGTCGACCGCCACGTCGAAGTACTCCCGCGCCTCCCGCACCCTGCCGACCGGCGCCGACACCCACACGTCGTACAGCCGCCCGCCCTCCTCCCAGCACAGGTCGTAGGTGTGCCGCGGGCCCTGTGCCGCGCTGAAGCCGTCCCAGGTGAACTCCCAGAGCGCGGCGGGGTGTCCGTGGTGGGTGGTCGCCGTGACCCGGCCGTCGCGGTAACCGGGGTTCGTCGCGGGCCCGTTGGCGGCCGACGCCTCCATCACGGCCTGCGGCCCGCCCGGCTGCGGGTCGCCCGCCCGGACGCCGAGGCGGTACGTCTCCCCGGGCGAGAGATAGAAGACCCGCTCGCCCTCGGGACTGCGGACGAAGTCCTGCGGCACGGCGAGGGAGAAGCCCGCCGGGTCGTGGGCCGTGCGGTACCCGGAGGGCGCCGGGCGGACGGCCGCGTGCGACGCGGTGGCCCCGGGCCCGGTGGACCCCGGCCGGCGCGTCCCGGTGGCCGTCGGGGAGGACGGTCCGCTGCCGCTGGTTCCGGGGCTGGTCGCCGGTGCCGTCGCCGTACCGCCCGGGGTTCCGCCGCCCCCGCCGCCGCGGCCGTGCAGCAGCAGCGTGGCGGCCGACACGCCGGCCCCGGCCAGGGCGGCGACGAGCAGGGCCGCGATCAGCACACCGCGCGTGGAGGACCGGGCCGGCGACTGCTCCGCCGGCGGGTGCGGGGAGGATCCGTGGTGCGGCAGGTCCCGCTCGGTCGGCGGGTGGTGCGCCGCGGCCTTCACCGCCCGGACCGCGTCGCCGAACCGGTGGCCGTGCCCGGCCGGCGGCGATCCGGCCACGCCCGGTGCCTGCGGGGTGCGGCCCGTCTCCAGATAGGCCCGCAGCATCTCCTCGGCCTCCGCCGCGCGCAGCCGCCGGTCCGGGTCGCGCTCCAGCAGGCCCCGTACGACGGGCAGCAGCGGCTCGGCCTGCGCGGGTGGCCGGATGTCATCGGTGACGACGGCGTGCAGGATGCCGCCGAGCGAGTCGCGCCGGAAGGGCGACTCGCCGCTGAGCGCCGTACACAGCAGCGCACCCAGCGACCACAGGTCGGACTCCGGACCGCTGCGCAGCCCCGCCATCCGTTCCGGCGCGGTGTACTCGGGCGAGCCGACGAAGGACCCGGTCTCGGTGAGCGTGGTCGCGCCGGAGACCTGCGCGATACCGAAGTCGGTGAGCACCACCCGGCCGGTGCCGGACTCGATCAGGACGTTCGCGGGTTTGATGTCCCGGTGCAGCACCCCGGCCTCGTGCGCGGTGCGCACCGCGCTGAGCAGCGCGATCCCGATCCGCGCGGCCTCGGCGGCGTCCACCGGGCCCTGCCGGGCGATCCGGTCCGCGAGCGAGCCGCCGTCGATCAGCTCCATCACCAGATACGGCCGTCCGCCCTGCTCGACGACGTCGTGCACGACGACGATGTGCGGATGGCTCAACTGGGCCACCGCACGGGCCTCGCGGAGGATGCGGTCGCGGCGGCGGCGCGCCTCGTCGTCCGCGCGCGCCTCCTCCGCCGCGCGCGGGTCGCCCGCGGAACGCGCGTCGCCCTCCGGGCGTGTGTCCTGGGCCGGCGCGTCGTCCCCGAGGAGTTCCTTGACCGCGACCCGCCGTCCCAGCACCTGATCGCTCGCCCGCCACACGACACCCATGCCGCCGCGCCCGATCCGTGCCTCCAGTCGGTAACGGCCCGCGATCACCCGGCAGTCGGCGCCCTCGGTCCCCATGCGCCCCATCATGCCGCACGGGGCGCATGCGCTCCGGGGCACCGATCGGCCAACCGGGCGGTCCAGCCTGCGGTTTTCAGCCGTCTCGGTCCGGCGCCCCGGCCCCGGTCAGCCCGTCTGCGGCTCCTGCCAGCCCTGCAACACCCAGGTGAACTGCTTGCTCGCCGTCGCCCAGTCGGCGGCGGGCGACGACATGTAGAGCGCGTACTCGGTGCCCGTGCGCGAGAAGTACGTCTCCTCGACGGCGTGCCGCGGCCCGGGGACGTACGGCGGGTCCTTCTTCAGCGCGGTCCAGGTGTACTCCCACCGCGAGCCCTTGCGGTCGCGGTAGATGTTCGCCTTCATCTTCACGCGGCGGTAGTCGACCAGCCGCTGAAGCTGCTGCTCCAGGTCCACCTGGTGCTGGTAGGCGTCGGCGAAGTCGGGCGAGCTGTCGATGGCGATGCGGACGAAGTGCTTGCCGTTGTCGGGCGTGTAGTCGATCTGCTTGAGCGCGCCCGAGATCTCGTAGACCTTCCGCTTCCAGCCCTTGGGCAGGGAGAGGCTGAAGCCCAGCGGGTCGTGGTGGACCACCCAGTTGTCCGGGATCGTGCCCGAGGCCGTCGTGGTGTTCGTGGTCGCGGGGGCCGGGTCGGTGGGGCCGTTCGCCACGGTGTCCTGCTGCATCGCGTTCCACTGCTGGACACCGACGGCGGCGCCTCCGCCGAGGACGGCCGCGAGGGCGACGACCAGCGCGAGCGTCCGCAGCCGGCGGCGCGGGCGGCCCGCCCGTCCGGAAGCGCCGCCCGCCGGGCCGGCGGGTGCGGAGGGCGGCGCGGGCGCCACGGCGGTCGGGCCGGTGACGGACGGGTGACCGGATGCCTGAGTGGGCGGATACCCGGACGCGGTGGCGCCGGGGCCGTAGCCCGGGCCCGGTGCGCCCGGGGTGGGCCGGTACCCGGCACCGGTCATCGTGCCCGTGCTCTGCGTCGGCACGAACGCCTGGGCCGCGCTGGGCCGTCGGCCCTCCGCCGCCTCGGCGAGCATCTGCTCGGTCTCCTCGGCGGTCGGCCGCTGAGCGGGCTCCTTGCGCAGCAGCGCGGCTATCACCGGCGCCAGCGGACCGGCGTGCCGCGGCTCGGCGGCGTCCTCCTCGACCACCGCCTGCATGGTGCTCAGCGGCGAGGTACGGCGGAACGGCGACCGTCCCTCGACCGCCGTGTACAGCGTGGCGCCGAGCGCCCACAGGTCGGAGGACGCGCCCGGGTCGTGGCCGCGCACCCGCTCCGGCGCGAGGTAGTCCACCGAGCCGACGACCTCCCCGGTGCGGGTGATGGTCGTGTCGCCGTCGATCTGGGCGATGCCGAAGTCGGTGAGCAGCACCCGCCCGTCGCGGCCGAGGAGAACGTTGCCGGGCTTGACGTCCCGGTGCAGCACACCGGCGGAGTGCGCGGCGCGCAGCGCCCGCAGCACCCACAGCCCGATGCGGGCGGCCTCCCTCGGCTCCAGCCGCCCCCGCTCCTTGACCGCGTCGGCCAGCGAGTGGCCCTCGACCAGCTCCATCACGATCCACGGGCGGCCGTCGTGGTCGAGGACGTCGTGCACGGTGACGACGGCGGAGTGGTTGATCCGGGCGGCGGCCCGCGCCTCGGCCCGGGTGCGGGCGAGCAGGACGGCCTGGTCGCTGTCGGAGACGTAGAGCGCGGCGGTCAGCTCCTTGATCGCGACCGTCCGGTGCAACACCTCGTCGTGGGCGCGCCACACCCGGCCCATGCCGCCGCTGCCGATGGAATCGGCGAGCCGGTAGCGGCCCGCTATGAGCAGGCCCTGCATCTGATTCACGTTGCCCCGCAATGCTCTTGACAGGGTCAGACTAAGGACCGGCCCCCGGTCAGGGAACCGGCGGGGTGCCAAGGTGACAGCACTGTGACGGTTGGCGCTACGCGCGTGTACGGGGCGCTCAACCCGTGTAGCGGTACGTCGCCGTGGCCTGCTCGTACAGCCGGGTCACCGCGTCGCGCTGTGCGTCCGGACCGCGCACCTGGATGATGTGGTAGCGACCGTCGAGCAGGATCGCCATGTTGCGCACGAACAGGTCGCGGCCCTGGCCGTCGGTCCAGGTGAACTGCCCCTCGGCCATGGTCCGTCCACCCACCTCGATGGTTCTCAGCCCGGTCGCCGTGGCCCAGCTGGAATCGCGGTACGGCTGGAGTTCACGCTCCTTGTCCCGCTGGTAGGCCATCGGATCGCCGCCGTAGGCCGCCGCGCCGTCCCGCCCGGGTACGACGATCAGCTCCAAGTCGCCGTGCGCGTAGACCACCTGACCGCTGCCGTTCTTCGGGGTGCGGTCCCAGCCCTCGGGGACGGCGACCTGGAAGCCCTCCGGGTCCTTGCGCAGGGTGAAGCCGGAGGCGACGGAAGGGTCGCCGCCGGTCTGGGTCTGGGTTCCGGTGGCGGGCGTGCTGCTCTCCGGCGTGCTCTGCCCGGCGCTCGGCTGCCCCGACGGCTGTCCGGCGGAGTGCTGCCCGGCGCGCGAGGGTACGGGTCCGGTCCGGCCGACGGCCCCGGTCCGGTCCGCCCCGCCCTGCTTGGGCATGAACAGCATGGCGTAGGCGATCGCGCCGGCCAGCAGCAGGAGGATCAGCAGGAGCAGGATGCGGCCGAGGCTGCGGGGTGAACGCTCCGGCTCCCGGCCGCGCTTGTGCCGGCCGTGCGGGTGGGTCGCGGGCAGTCCGGCGCGCCGGCGCCGCACCAGTTCGCCGCGGCGCCGGACGATCGGCAGCCGCCTCGGGTCGGCGGACGGTACGGGCACCACATGCCTGCCCGCGTCCGGCTCCGGTGCGGAACGCACCAGGGAGCGCAGCCAGCCGCTCAGCTCCTCGACGTCCGGCCGCTCGGTCGGGTCCTGCCGCAGCAGCGACTCCACGACCGGCCGCAGCGGTCCGCACTCCTCGGCGAACGCGGGCGGCTCCGCGCACACCAGCTGCACCAGCTCGGCCGTGGACTCCTCCGGGTAGGGGGCGTGCCCCTGCACGGCCCGGAACAGCAGCGCGCCCAGCGCCCACAGGTCGGTGGCGGGCCCGACCGGCGCGGCGAGCTGCCAGTTCTCGTGCACGGGCCCGGCCTGTTCCGGCGCCCATCGCTCGGTCACCGGCCCGACGACGGTCATCCGCAGCTGCCGCGCCCGCTCCGCGGCCAGCGCGGTCCCGGGCCCGCGCCGCCCACCGCCCCCGCGCTCGTCCCACCGGGCCTGCGCGGGCAGCACGGAACCGTCCCCTGCCCCGGGATACGGCGAGTCGGCCTTCTCGGCCGGGACAGGGACGCGCCCGGAGCCGGGGCGCGGGACGGCGGCACGGGCGCCCGCCGCGCCGTAGGGGTCGGCTGTCGGTCCCGTCCCGGAGCCGTACGGCGCCTGCGCCGCGCCGTCGGCCGTCCGGCCGGGCGGTGGCGTGGGTCCCGTCCCGGAGCCGTACGGCGCCTGCGCCGCGCCGTTGGCCGTCCGGCCAGGCGGTGGCGTGGGTCCCGTCCCGGAGCCGTACGGCGCCTGCGCCGCGCCGTCGGCCCGGTCGGCACCGGTGCCGCTGTCGGCGGGGGTGCGGGCGCCGGGCAGGGCGGCGCGCCCGCTCTGCCGGTCGTCCTGGACCCGGGCGGCGGCACGGGTACCCGCCCGGTAAGCGGCGATCGCCCCGGCCCGGGCCGCCCGGATGTCGGCGCCGCTCTCCAGCGCCCGCGGCCCGGCCGGCCTGGACGCGCCGTTCGCCCCCGGCGCCGGCAGTCCTCCGGCCGCCCTCGCCTGGATCGCGGCCCGCCGCGCGGCCTCGGGATCACGATGGGCACCGGCATCGATGTCGGCGGACAGCCCACCGGCCGTCCCCGGCGCCGCTTCCTCGTCGTCCTCGGCGTCGTCGGCCGGCACCGGGTCGTACCCGCACAGGGCCTCCTCCGCCGCGCCGGTGGCGAGGCCGGTCAGCAGCACCCGGCCGTCGTCGCAGACCAGCACCGTGCGGGCGGTGACATTGCGGTGCACCCAGCCGTGGGCGTGCAGCACCCTCAGCGCCATGAGCACATCGGAGGCGACCTCGGCGGCCCGGTACGGCGTCAGCGGTTTCTCGGCGAGCAGCGCGGACAGCGGGCGCGCGGCCACCCACTCGCTGACGATCCACAGCGAACCGCCCTCGGCGAACACGTCGAAGACCTGGTCCAGCCGCGGATGGTCGGGTATGCGGGCCGCCGCCTGGGCGGCCTCGACGGCGCGCCGCACCGCGGGGTCGGCGGGCCGCCGGGTGGCGGCTCGGGCCTCGGGCGCCCGGCGGGTCCCGCGCGCACGCGCCGTGAACCCCTCGGGCAGCCCCTCCGCGTCGAGCACCTCGGCCTCGACCACCTCGGGCAACGGCACCTGCCGGACCAGGACTTCCTGTCCGCTGTAGGTGTCGAAGGCGCGGGTCTCGGTGAGTTCGTACTCGTCGGCCGGCGGCAGCGGCAGGCGGTAGCGGTCGGCGAGCACCCGCCCCGCGTAGTCCTCCACTGTGCCTCCCCCGGCCGCCCGGTTGCTCACATCCGTTCGCCTCGCGACCCGTTTCGCACAGACATCCGGCTGCGTACGGTCCGCAACCATTCACGATACGTGCCGGAGGCAACCCTCATGGAGAGGATGCCGGATTATCCCGGCCCGAACCGGTACGCCCTGCTCTGCAATACGCCCTGCCCTGCATTACGACTTGGGCTCGAAGGACTTCCGCAGCGTCTTCCAGGTGTCCTTGCGCAGCTCACTGTCCCAGTTCGCGGCTTTCGCGGTGTACATCAACGCATAGCCGAGATGACCGTTCACCACGAAACCCCGGTCGATGGTGCGGTACTTGGTGCCGCCGTCGACGTAGGTGAACTCCCAGTCGGCCGTGTTCCAGCCGCGGTAGCCGACCTTCTCGATCCGGATCCGCTGGTACTGGGGGCGGATCATGGCGTGTTCCTGGTTCTTCCAGTCCGCCACCGGGTCACCCTTGGGCGTGCCGGTCCAGGCCACGAGCAGCTTCTGTCCGTCGGGGCCGGTGTAGCGGTCGCCGGCCCCGTCGCTGGACTTGTACGCCCACCCCTTGGGCAGCCCGATCGAGTAGCCCTGGCCGCCCTTGCGCGTGCTGACGGCCGGCGCACTGCCGGCGTCCTTCGCCGCGGCGGAGGCGGAGGCCTCGGCGGACGCGCTCGCACCGGAGGCCGCCGTGCCGCCCGGCGCCGCTCCGGTGCCGGTGGGGGCCGAACTCGCGCCGTCCGTCCGGGCTCCGGTGTCCGCGCTCGCGTCCTTGCCCTTCTGCTGCCGGGTGGTGGCCCCGGCCGTCGTACCGGACGTGGCCGAGGCGCCCTTGTCGCCGCTGTCGTCACCGTTCAGCGCGAAGGCCAGTACGGTGCCCAGCACCGCGAGCGCGACCACCACCGCGATGACCACCAGCGTGCGCCGGGGCACCACATCGGTCAGCGGGGCCCGCGGCACCGGGCGCGGCGGCAGGTCCAGGTCCGGCGGCGGCACCACGGGCCAGCCCGTGCCGGGCTTGTTGCCGGAGCCGGAGTTCGGCACGGTGGCGGAACCGGCGGCCGGACCCGCCGGTCTTGTTATGCCGTCCGCAGCCGCCCTGGCCGGGGGCACGGCCGGTCGCGTCCCGCGGGGTCCGGCCCCGCCCGCGCCGGGCGCACCACCGGCGCCCGGCACGGCCGTGCCGCTGCCACTACCGCTGCTGCCGCTGCCGCTTCGGGCCCGCGTCGCGCCCCCGGCGGTGGCCGCGCCGGCCGCCTTGCGCACCGACCGCAGCGCCCCGCGGAGCTTGTCCGCGGCGTCCTCGCCCCGCTTGCCCTCGCCCCCGCCGGGCGGCACCGGCAGCGGCACCACCCGGGTGGCGTCCATCGGCTCCGGCTCGGGCGCGTGGATCACGGCGTTGAGCATGGCCCGGGCCCCGGCGTCGTCGAGCCGCTTGGCCGGGTCCTTGGTGAGCAGACCGTAGATGACGTCCCTGAGCGGGCCCGCGTGCTTGGGCTCGTCCAGGGGCTCGGTCATCACCGCGGTGAGCGTGGCGATCGCCGAGCCCTTGTCGTACGGCGGGACGCCCTCGACCGCCGCGTAGAGCAGGCCGCCGAGCGACCACAGGTCGGCCGCCGGGCCGGGCTTGTGGCCGCGGGCGCGCTCCGGGGCGATGTAGGAGGGGGCGCCGACGAGCATGCCGGTGGAGGTGATGGACGGGTCGCCCTCGACCTGGGCGATGCCGAAGTCGGTGAGCACGACCCGGCCGTCCTCGGCGATGAGCACGTTGGAGGGCTTCACGTCCCGGTGCAGGATGCCCTGGCGGTGCGCGGAGCGGAGCACGTCCAGGATGGCGAGCCCCACCTCGGCGGCACGCCTCGGCTCCAGCAGGCCGTCCTCGCGGATGACCTCGGCGAGGGACTTGCCCTCCACCAGTTCCATGACGATCCAGGGCCGGTCGTCCTCGTCGACCACGTCGAAGACCGTGACCGCGCTGTTGTTGCGGATCCGGGCGATCGCCTTGGCCTCACGCAGGGTGCGCGTGATCAGGCGCCGCTTCTCGTCCTCGTCGATGTTCGACGGGAACCGCAGCTCCTTGACCGCGACCGTACGGCCCAGGGTCTCGTCCTCGGCGCGCCAGACCGTGCCCATGCCGCCGCGGCCCAGCACGTCTCCCAGCCGGTACCGCCCGGCGAGGAGACGCCGTTCGCTCTTGTCCTGACGAGTCTCCTGACGAGATGTACCCGCCCGCTCCGCCTCCGACATGCGTCCCCTCATACAACCCGCCCTGACAGAGCCTCCATTGTCTCTCACCCGACAAGTGGCCGACGCCCAGGGGCCCCGGCACCGGCCCACGCCTCCGTACGCCGGAAGCCCTGATGAAGGACGAATTCCGCTTACCGGAACGACAGTCCGCGCGAAAGTGCGTGCGAAAGGGAGGAACCGCCACCGAAGCCACCCCTGGCGCCGTGCCGCTGACTTCCTTTCAGGCGGTTCTCACAGCGGCACGATGTCCGGTGCGCCCAGCCGGGCCGCGTCCGCCGTCTGGTCGTCCGGCTGGAGCTGGGACTCCCGCTCTGCCTCCACCCGCTTCTCGTAGTGCTCGACCTCGCGCTCGATCTGGTCCTTGCCCCAGCCGAGCACCGGCGCCATCAGCTCGGCCGCCTCGCGGGCGCTGCGGGTGCCCCGGTCGAAGGTCTCGATGGAGATGCGGGTGCGCCGGGTGAGGACGTCGTCCAGGTGTCGGGCGCCCTCGTGCGAGGCCGCGTACACCACTTCGGCGCGCAGATAGTCGTCCGCGCACCGGAGCGGTTCGCCGAGCGAGGGGTCGGCGGCGACGAGGTCGAGGACCTCCTCGGCCATCGAACCGTACCGGTTCAGCAGGTGCTCGACGCGGACCACGTGCAGTCCGGTGCGGGCGGCGATCCGGGCGCGGGCGTTCCACAGCGCCTGGTAGCCCTCCGCGCCGAGCAGCGGGGTCTCCTCGGTCACGCAGTCGGCGACGCGCCGGTCCAGTCCGTGCACGGCCTCGTCGACGGCGTCCTTGGCCATCACCCGGTAGGTGGTGTACTTGCCGCCCGCCACGACCACCAGCCCCGGTGCCGGGTGGGCGACCGTGTGCTCGCGGGACAGCTTGCTGGTGGCGTCGGACTCGCCGGCCAGCAGCGGGCGCAGACCCGCGTACACGCCCTGCACGTCGTCGCGGCTGAGCGGCACCGAGAGCACCGAGTTGACGTGCTCCAGCAGATAGTCGATGTCGGCGCTGGACGCGGCCGGATGGGCCTTGTCGAGGTCCCAGTCGGTGTCGGTGGTGCCGACGATCCAGTGCCGCCCCCAGGGGATGACGAACAGGACGGACTTCTCGGTGCGCAGGATCAGCCCGGTGGTGGAGTGGATGCGGTCCTTGGGCACGACCAGGTGGATGCCCTTGGAGGCGCGGACGTGGAACCGGCCCCGCTCCCCCACCATGGCCTGCGTGTCGTCGGTCCACACGCCGGTGGCGTTGACGATCTGCTGGGCGCGGATCTCGTACTCGCCGCCGCCTTCCACGTCCCGCACCCGGGCGCCGACGACCCGCTCGCCCTCGCGCAGGAACGCCGTCACGCGCGCGCGGTTGGCCGCCTGGGCGCCGTAGGACACGGCCGTGCGCACCAGGGTGGCGACGAAGCGGGCGTCGTCCATCTGGGCGTCGTAGTACTGGAGGGCGCCGACCAGGGAGTCCTTCTTCAGGCAGGGGGCCACGCGCAGGGCGTGACGGCGGGTCAGGTGGCGGTGCAGGGGCAGGCCCCGGCCGTGCCCGCGGGCCATGGACATCGCGTCGTAGAGGGCCACGCCCGAGCCGGCGTACCACCGCTCCCAGCCCCGGTGCTGGAGCGGATAGAGGAAGGGCACCGGTTTGACCAGGTGCGGGGCGAGCCGCTCCAGGAGCAGGCCGCGCTCCTTCAGCGCCTCGCGGACCAGCGCGAAGTCGAGCATCTCCAGATAGCGCAGGCCGCCGTGGATGAGCTTGCTGGACCGGCTGGAGGTGCCGGACGCCCAGTCGCGGGCTTCGACCAGGCCGGTGGACAGGCCGCGGGTGACGGCGTCCAGCGCGGTGCCGGCGCCGACCACGCCGCCGCCCACGACCAGTACGTCCAGCTCGCGCTCCGCCATCGCCGCCAGTGCCCCGGCGCGCTGCGCCGGGCCCAGAGTCGCTGTCCTCACCGCTGCCTCCCGCTGTCGCTGACCCGCTCGCGTCGGCCGCACCCGGGTGGGCGAAGCCCGGTTCATCCCCTCCTCATGCCCAAATTCTGACCGGCTTGCCCGGCTTCAGCCACCAGAGGCCGGGGCGCTGTGGACAACTCGTGCAGCCCCCTGGAAAGACACACGAACACAATCCCACATAACGGTCATATTTACTCCTAGTGTGACAGTGCGCTCGCTCATCTTGTCCACAGCGGTTGCGCACCTGTCCCGCTTCGGCTACTGGGAAGGACGGCTCACGCCATGCCCGCAGACCTCGCCGTCATCGGACTCGGTCCCTACGGTTTGCCGCTCGCCCAGGCCGCCGTCGCCGCAGGCATCCCCACCATCGGCTATGCCACCGGTCCGGAGGCGGGCTCACTCAGCCCGGCCGAGCTGCGCCGGATGCACGCCTCCGGCTTCCGGCCCGCCACCGACCCGGCCCAGCTCGGCCGGGTGCGTACGGCGGTGATCTGCGCGCCGACCCCGCGCGGCGCCGACGGCGGCCTCGACCTCGGCCAGGTGGAGGCCGCCGCCCGCGCCCTCGCCGAACGGCTCCGCCCGCACACCACGGTCATCCTGGAGTCGCCGGTGCCGCCCGGCACCACCGAGGAGTTCCTGCGGCCGCTGCTGGAGCAGGGTTCGGGGCTGAGGGCCGGCCGCGACTTCCACCTCGCCTACTCGCCCAGCCGGGTCGACCCCGGCAACCGCGAGCACACCCCCGCCAACACCCCGAAGGTCATCGGCGGCCTCACGCCCGCGTGCACCGAGTCGGCCGCCGCCTTCTACGGCCGGCTCACCGACAAGGTGGTACGCGCGCGCGGCCTGCGCGAGGCGGAGACCGTGCAGCTGCTGGAGACCAACTTCCGGCACGTCAACATCGCCCTCGTCAACGAGATGGCCGTCCTCTGCCACGAGCTGGGCGTGGACCTGTGGGACGTCATCCGGTGCGCGGAGACCAGACCGTTCGGCTTCCAGGCGTTCCGGCCCGGCCCCGGCGTCGGCGGCCACGGCGTCCCGCAGGACCTCACCGGGCAGACCCCCCGCGCGCTGCGCATGGTGGAACTGGCCCAGCAGGTCAACCACCGGATGCCGCGGTACGTCGTACAGCGCGCCGCCGCGCTCCTGAACGAGCACGGCAAGTCCGCCCGTGGTGCGCGCGTGCTGCTGCTCGGCGTGACCTACAAGGCCGACCTCGCCGACCAACAGGGCACGCCGGCCCACGAGATCGCCGTACGGCTGATGGAACTCGGCGCGTCCGTCAGCTATCACGACCCGTACGTGCCCGCGTGGAGCGTCCTGGACCGCCCGGTGCCGCGCGCGGACTCCCTCTACGAGGCCGCCGCGGACGCCGACCTGACGATCCTGCTCCAGCAGCACCGCACATACGACCTCCAGGGTCTGTCGGTGAAGGCCCAGTTGCTGCTGGACACCCGCGGGGCCACGCCCACCGGGGCGGCGCACCGGCTCTGAGTGCGGGTCACGAACGGAGAACAGCCGTCACGAACGGAAAACGGCCGGGGGCTTTGTCGCCCCCGGCTGTTAGTCTCCCCCGGACTCGCCGCACACGCGCGTGTGTGTGCGAGCAAACGTTCTCCGTCTGTCCTTCAGCAGCCATGCTCCACCATCGGGGGGTTCCTGTCATGAGCCAGTCAGTTCCACCGCCGCACCAGCCCGGTCCCGCGGACGGCAACCCGTACGCGCAGCAGCCGCCGGCCGGCCAGCCGTACCCGCCGGCCGGGCAGCCGTATCCGCCGCAGCCGGGCGGCTTCGCCGGTCCGCCGGCGCCGCCCGCGCCGGGCCGCGACAACCTCGTCGGCGGCCTGCTCGCCGCCGTCGCGGCCGCCGTGATCGCCGCCGCGGTCTACGGCATCGTCATCGGCCTCACCAAGCACGAGATCGGCTGGGCGGCCGTCGGCGTCGGCTTCGTCATCGGTCTCGCGGCCGGCAAGGTCGGCGGCCGCAACCCCGCCCTGGCGGTGGTGAGCGCTCTGCTCGCGCTCGGCTCGGTCTACATGGGCCAGCTGGTCGGCGAGGCCGTGATCGGCGCCAACGCGCTCGACGTGAGCTTCACCGAGGTGTTCTTCCAGCACTTCGACGTCGTCCAGGAGGCCTGGAAGCAGGACGCGGACCCGCTGACCTTCGTGTTCTTCGCGATCGCCGCGGCCGCCGCGTTCTCCGGCACCAAGAAGGCCGCCCAGTAACCCAGCGCCCCTACGGGAGCACCCCCACGCGAAAGGGCCCGGCCACCGCATCGGTGGCCGGGCCCTCGCGTCATCGCACAGCGGTCAGCGGCGGTGCTGGCTGTCCGCCACCGTCACCTCGACCCGCTGGAACTCCTTCAGCTCGCTGTAGCCGGTGGTGGCCATGGCGCGGCGCAGGGCACCGAAGAGGTTCATCGAGCCGTCCGGGGTGTGCGACGGGCCGGTGAGCACCTCCTCGATGGTGCCGACCGTGCCGAGGTCGACCTTCTTGCCGCGCGGCAGCTCCTCGTTGACCGCCTCCATGCCCCAGTGGTGGCCCTTGCCGGGCGCGTCCGTGGCGCGGGCCAGCGGGGAACCCATCATCACCGCGTCGGCGCCGCAGGCGATCGCCTTCGGCAGGTCACCGGACCAGCCGACACCGCCGTCCGCGATCACGTGCACATAGCGGCCACCGGACTCGTCCATGTAGTCACGGCGGGCCGCCGCCACATCGGCCACCGCGGTGGCCATCGGGACCTGGATGCCCAGCACGTTCCGCGTGGTGTGCGCGGCGCCGCCGCCGAAGCCGACCAGCACGCCGGCCGCACCGGTACGCATCAGGTGCAGGGCCGCGGTGTAGGTGGCGCAGCCGCCGACGATCACCGGGACGTCCAGCTCGTAGATGAACTGCTTCAGGTTCAGCGGCTCGGCCGCGGACGACACGTGCTCCGCCGAGACCGTCGTACCGCGGATGACGAAGATGTCCACGCCCGCGTCCACGACCGCCTTGGAGAACTGGGCGGTGCGCTGCGGGGAGAGCGCGGCCGCCGTGACCACGCCGGAGTCGCGCACCTCCTTGATTCGGGCGCCGATCAGCTCTTCCTTGATGGGCGCCGCGTAGATCTCCTGGAGCCTGCGGGTGGCCCGCTCGGCCGGCAGCTCGGCGATCTCGTCGAGCAGCGGCTGCGGGTCCTCGTACCGCGTCCACAGGCCCTCGAGGTTGAGCACCCCCAGACCGCCCAGCTCGCCGATGCGGATCGCGGTGGCCGGCGATACGACGGAGTCCATGGGGGCGGCCAGGAAGGGCAGCTCGAAGCGGTAGGCATCGATCTGCCAGGCGATCGAGACCTCCTTCGGGTCCCGCGTACGGCGGCTGGGGACGACGGCGATGTCGTCGAAGGCGTACGCCCGGCGGCCGCGCTTGCCGCGCCCGATCTCGATCTCAGTCACGTCTGTGGCCTTTCCCTGATGCGTTTCAGCGCCTTCCAGTATCGCCGACGGCTACGACACCGGCCCTCCGCGGGGACCACAAGGGCGGCCCCGGATGCTCCGGAGCCGCCCTGGGCCGCGCTCACGCGCACGCGTGGAGGTGCGCGCGTGCTACCTGAGAGCTACTTCCTGCTGTAGTTCGGCGCCTCGACCGTCATCTGGATGTCGTGCGGGTGGCTCTCCTTCAGACCCGCCGAGGTGATCCGCACGAACCGCCCGTTGGCCTGGAGCTCGGGCACGGTCTTGCCGCCGACGTAGAACATCGACTGGCGCAGACCGCCGACCAGCTGGTGGACCACGGAGGACAGCGGGCCGCGGTAGGGCACCTGGCCCTCGATGCCCTCGGGGATCAGCTGCTCGTCGGAGGCGACGCCCTCCTGGAAGTAGCGGTCCTTGGAGAAGGACTTGCGGTCGCCGCGGGACTGCATCGCGCCGAGCGAACCCATACCGCGGTACGACTTGAACTGCTTGCCGTTGATGAACAGCAGCTCGCCCGGGGACTCCTCGCAGCCCGCGAGCAGCGAGCCCAGCATCACCGTGTCGGCGCCCGCGACCAGGGCCTTCGCGATGTCGCCGGAGTACTGGAGGCCACCGTCGCCGATCACCGGGACACCGGCGGCCCGGGCGGCGAGCGCGGCCTCGTAGATCGCGGTGACCTGCGGGACGCCGACACCGGCGACCACGCGGGTGGTGCAGATGGAGCCCGGGCCGACACCGACCTTGATGCCGTCGGCGCCCGCGTCCACCAGCGCCTGGGCGCCGTCGCGCGTGGCGATGTTGCCGCCGATGACGTCCACCCCGGAGGAGTTCGACTTGATCTTGGCGATCATGTCGCCGACCAGCCGGGAGTGGCCGTGCGCGGTGTCCACGACGATGAAGTCGACACCGGCCTCGATCAGCGCCTGGGCGCGCTCGAAGGAGTCACCGGCCACACCGACCGCCGCGCCGACCAGCAGCCGGCCCTCGGCGTCCTTGGCCGCGTTCGGGTACTTCTCCGCCTTGACGAAGTCCTTGACCGTGATCAGGCCCTTGAGGACGCCCGAGTCGTCCACCAGCGGCAGCTTCTCGATCTTGTGCTTGCGCAGCAGCTCCATGGCCTCCGGGCCGGAGATGCCGACCTTGCCGGTGACCAGCGGCATCGGGGTCATGACCTCGTGCACGCGGCGGCTGCGGTCGCTCTCGAAGGCCATGTCACGGTTGGTGACGATGCCGAGGAGCTTCTTGTCGTTGTCCGTCACCGGGACGCCGCTGATGCGGAACCTGCCGCACAGCGCGTCCGCCTCGGCGAGCGTGGCCTCGGGGTGGATGGTGATGGGGTCGGTGACCATGCCGGACTCGGAGCGCTTCACCAGGTCGACCTGGTTGGCCTGGTCCTCGATGGACAGGTTGCGGTGCAGCACGCCGACACCGCCCTGGCGGGCCATCGCGATCGCCATGCGGGACTCGGTCACCTTGTCCATGGCGGCCGACAGCAGCGGGATGTTGACCCGCACGTTCTTGGAGACGTAGGAGGCGGTGTCGATCTCGTCGGGAGCCATGTCCGACGGGCCCGGCAGCAGCAACACGTCGTCGTAGGTCAGCCCGAGTGTCGCGAATTTACCGGGCACTCCGTCGACGTTGGCAGTCATGACACCTTCCCCAAATGGCCTTGATCGGTGCGGATGTCCATGCTAACGGGAAGCATCGCTAGCAAATTCCACGGTACTGGGTCGCTTCAGGCTTCGTATGTTCGTACGACAGCAGGCCTGCGCCTGGTCAGGAAAGGCCGCGGCGGGGGCTTTGCCCAAGGGGTTACTGCTCGGCGAGCGCGCGCAGCCGGCTCAGCGCCCGGTGCTGGGCGACCCGGACGGCTCCGGGTGACATTCCCAACATCTGCCCGGTCTCCTCCGCGGTCAAGCCCACGGCGATGCGCAGCAGCAGCAGTTCCCGCTGGTTCTCGGGCAGGTTGGCCAGCAGCTTCTTGGCCCACTCGGCGTCGCTGCTGAGCAGGGCGCGCTCCTCCGGGCCGAGGGAGTCGTCGGGCCGTTCCGGCATCTCGTCGGAGGGCACCGCCGTCGAACCGGGGTGGCGCATCGCGGCGCGCTGGAGGTCGGCGACCTTGTGGGAGGCGATGGCGAACACGAACGCCTCGAAGGGGCGGCCGGTGTCGCGGTAGCGGGGCAGCGCGAGCAGCACCGCCACGCAGACCTCCTGGGCGAGGTCCTCGACGAAGTGCCGGGCGTCGCCGGGCAGCCGGGACAGCCGGGTGCGGCAGTAGCGCAGCGCGAGGGGGTGGACATGGGCGAGCAGATCGTGCGTGGCCTGCTCGTCACCGTCGACGGCACGATGCACGAGGGAGCCGATCGCCCCCTGGGCTGTGCCCGCCTCGTCGTCGCGCATCGGTCCATGGTGCCCTGCGGCCGTCCGGTCCGTCGCATCGTGCTCGTGGTTGTGCACCGAAGCGTTATGAGCAGGTGCGCCGGCACTCATTCCCTGCGCCCTCCCCTTCCGCTCGACCGACTCGTCCCCGAGAGACTCCACACCTCAAGGATGCGGCATCCGCGCCGAAACGAGCAGCGGGCGTCCGCCAGACCCCCGCACCCCCCACCAACCGGCGCATCCGACCAGCCCGGCAGCGCCTGGCACATCCCGTCGCACGGGCGGCCGTCGAGGGCGGAGGGAATCACCACCGCGGGGGCCGGCGGAGAGGGGGGCGCCGGGCGGGTCGGCGCTGGGGCGGACGCGGTGGCGCCCACGCGGCCGAGGGCGCCTCTCGCCACCCCCGGAACGCTCCGGCCCGGACCGGCCCCCGAGGCAGCACTACACGCAGCGCGTGACTCGGCAGCCGACGCAGCGCCCGTGGCGGAGACAGCACCCGACCCGGCAACGGGCACAACAATCCACCCAGCACCCGGCACAGCAGCCGGAACCCTCACAGCCTCGCCGACAGGCACAGCAGCCGGCACCGGCACGGCCCCACCGGCCCGCACAGCACCCGCCACCGTGCCCGGCACAACGCCGAACGCGCCCACGGCCACCGGCCGGGCGCCCCAGTGATCGCAACGGCAGCCACAGGCGGCGGACACCCCGAGGCGATCGGGCACGGAGACGGCCAGCACGGCAGGCACCCCAAGGCGACCAGCCCCGGAGACAGCCAGCACGGCAGGCACCCCAAGGCGACCAGCCCCGGAGACAGCCAGCACGGCAGGCACCCCAAGGCGACCAGCCCCGGAGACAGCCAGCACGACAGGCACCCCAAGGCGACCGGCCACGGACACCACAGCCACGCCAAACGCCCCGCGCCGACCTGTCACCGACACCGCAACCAGGCCAGACACCCCAAGGCGACCAGCCGCAGAAACGGCCGACACGC